>DATDRW010000036.1:0-13383 GCA_035291545.1 Acidimicrobiia bacterium | reverse complement strand
CCTCCCTCGAGCACCATTCCGTACGGCAGCTCCAGGCGGTGCCTTCGCATCAACTCGCGATCGGCGAGCAACACCCGCGTCGGACCGTCCGCCACCACCCGGCCCCGGTCGAGCACCACCGCCCGTTCACACACCTCGAGGGCAAACGGCAGGTCATGAGTCACCACGAGCAGGGTGATCCCCAGTCGTACCACCAACGACGCCAACTCGCGACGCGTTGCCGGATCGAGGTTCGACGTGGGCTCGTCGAGCACCAGGATCTCCGGGTCCATCGCCAGCACCCCGGCGATGGCGGCCCGACGCCGCTGACCCAGGCTGGTGTGGTGCGGCGGCCGATCGGCCAGGTCGGTGATGTCCACCGCCTCGAGGGCTGCGGACACTCTCCGTTCCAACTCGTCGCCATCGAGGCCCAGGTTCTGCGGACCGAAGGCGACGTCACGGCGCACGGTGGGCATGAACAACTGGTCGTCGGGGTCCTGGAACACGAGCCCTACCCGACGCCTGATCTCCATCAGGTTCTCGTCGACCACGGGCAGGCCGGACACCTCGATCGCCCCCTGCTGGGTCGAGTGGATCCCGTTGAGGTGGAGCACCAGGCTGGTCTTCCCGGCGCCGTTGGGTCCGAGCAGCGCCACGCGCTCGCCCTGATGGACGTGGAAGTCGACGTCGAAGAGCGCCGGGGTTCCATCGGGATAGGCAAAGGACAAACCGCGCACGTCGATGATCGGCGCGGTCATCGCAACACCAACGCCCCGGCGGCAACACACCACGCCGTGAGGATCACCACGACCGCAGGGAGCCACGACGCCGTGATCGCCCCCGGCGTGGCCGGCATTTGCCCGGCGTAGCCCCGGGACACCATCGCCAGGTAGACGCGCTCACCGCGCTCGAACGAACGGACGAACAGACCACCGACGGAGCGGGCAAAGGGCCCCACGCCGCCGAGCCAACGCGGCCGGTAGCCCCGGGAACGCATGGCCACGTTCATGCGCGCCACGTCGTCTACGACCACGTCGAGGTACCGGACGGTGAATCCCATGATGGCGGTCACCACCCGCGGCACCCGCAGGCGCTCCAGGCCGGTTACCAGGTCGGGGGCCTCGGTGGTGGCCGCCAGGCAGATCGACGCCAGGGTGCCCAGGAGCGCCTTGGCGGTGATGTTCCAGGCGCTCCACAGCCCCGACCGCGACAGACCCCAGGCGAGATCGGGAGGCGGCCCCAGCAGCGGCAACGTCGCCACCGCGATGAGAAACGGAGCGAGCACGAGCAGTCGGCGGGCCGCAAACCCGAACGGGATGCGAGCCGCGGCGAGCGTCGCGACCACCAGCACCGCGTGGAGTGCAAACGCCCACATCGCCTCCCGTGGCGTGACCACCACCGCCACCACGAAGCCGAAGGTGGCGACGATCTTCACCTGGGGAGCGAGCCGATGCACCGGCGAGTGCCCGTGCCGATACAACGCGTGGGCGTGACCTCCGGCCACTCAGGTGGCGCGGTCGAGGTGGCGGTGGCGGACGAGGCGGAACAACCCCCACCCCACGACCGCCGTCACGGTCACACCGACCAACCCGGCGACGGTGGTGTCGAGCGCCGAGTTGCCGGTGAACCCGTCGCCGTAGTCGGCGAGGGCGGTGTCGGCGAGATCGTGCTCGCGGGCCTGGTCGATGAATCCCTCATCCTCTACCACGTATTCGAGCCCGTCGGGATCACTCGAGGCGAACTGGCTCACCACCACCGCCACCAGCATCGCGGCGAGGAACCCGACCACGAGAAAGCGACGGAACGAACGATCCACGGTCACACCTCCACGGCAGCCCGAGGGCGAACGCCGGGAACGACATCGGGGCGGCTGGTCATCACCGCACCCACCACGAGGCCGGTGATCACGCCCTCCCCAATGCCGATCAGCACATGGGTCCCCAGCATGGCGGTGAGCACCGCCCCCAGGGACACGTCGGCGGTCCCCCCGATGGCGAACTGGATCACGAACCCCATCGCAGCCAGGGGTACCGACACGAATGCGGCGATCCCGGCTGCGGTCGCCACCGTTCCGGGGCGATCGGGCAGCACCCGGCGAAGCACCCGGTACACGACGTACCCGCCGATGGCGCCGACGACGCCCATGTTGACGATGTTGAGGCCCAGAGCGGTGAGACCGCCGTCGGCAAAAACCAACGCCTGCACCACCAGCACCACGGTGATCACCAGCATCCCGGCCGCCGGGCCGACCAGAACCGCGGCCAGCACCCCGCCGAGCAGGTGCCCGCTCATGCCGGCGATCACCGGGAAGTTGACCATCTGGGCGGCGAACACGAATGCGGCGGTGAGCGCTGCCATGGGCACCTGGCGATCGTTCAGCGTGTCGCGGGTCCGGCGCACCGCCAACCCGAACCCGCCCGCGGCCACCGCTCCGAAGCCCGCCGAGGTGGTGGCGTTGATCACTCCGTCGGGGATGTGCATCAGGGCCTCCTGCGAATGGTTCGCAACAAGGATACCCGGTTCAGCGTTTGGCGCAGCGGGCACAAAGACCCGAGAGGGCGAAATGGCCCGGGTCGAGGACAAACCCGCTCCGGGCCGTGATCGCCGCCACGGCACGCTCCAGGTCGGCGGCACCGACCTCGACCGCGGTGCCGCACCGCTCACAGACGAGATGCTGATGGGGTGGGTCGCCGGCGAGGTGGTACACGGAAGGCCCGTGGCCGAGGTGGGTATGGGTGAGCACCCCGGCGACCTCGAGGGCGTCGAGGGTTCGGTACACCGTGGACTGGTCGGCCGCTCCGCGGAGCCGGTCCGTGATCACCGACGCCGTCAAGTGCTCGCCGTGGGACTCGGCCACCACCCGGCACACCGCCCGCCGTGGTGCCGTCGCCCGGAGTCCGGCGCTGCGGAGGGCGGCGACGAGTTCGTCGGCAGATACATGCACGGCGTCAGGCTACGTCGCGCCGGAAGTACCCGAGCAGCTCCCGCACCATCATCGCCGTAGCCCCCCAGAGGACGCCCTCGGGGAACTGGTAGAACCACATATGCCGGCCGGGGCCCCAGAACCGGCTCTGCCACCGGTCGTCGTCGAGCAGCTCATCGATCGAGGGTTCGAGGATCGCCGACACCTCCTCCGGCTGCGCCACCAGCGTGGCGGGACGGTGCACCCGGGCCACGACGGGTACGATCCGCATGGTCACAGACCTGGTGTGCACCGGAGTGAGCCCGCCCAGGATCTGGACGACATCGTCCCGGCCGAGACCCACCTCCTCGGCCGCCTCCCGCAGCGCGGTGTCCACCGGTCCGGCGTCGGCGGGGTCGATCATCCCGCCGGGGAACACGACGTCGCCGGGATGACTCCGCATGTCGACGGGACGCCTGGTCATGATGAGCCGCAACCTCCCGTCGGCCTCGTACACGGGAACGAGCACCGCGGCCTTCGTCCCCGGGACGGCCGAGACCGGAGGAAGCGCGGACAGCGCCTCCCAGCGTGCAGGCATCAGGGCATGGTACGGCGATAGGCTCGCCGCCATGTCGCGGGGGATCAACACGCAGACCAGGACGACCCCGCGGCTGGCACTCCGACCGTTCCGGCGTCGCGACGTGGAATCGCTGTGGGAATCGGTCCACGATTCGTGGCCGGAACTCGCCAAATGGCTCCCCTGGGCGCACGCCGGCTACGGCCGCCTCGAGGCAATCCGGTTCATCCGAGAATCCGGAACGGCGTGGGTGGAGGGCCGCGCGTTCGACTTCGGCATCCGGGACCGATCCGATCCCGCCGGTCACCTCGGCAACATCTCGGTGTGGCCGACCTCGCGCCGGGAACGCTCGGGCGAGATCGGCTACTGGGTCCGCTCGTCGGCGACGCGGACGGGCGTCGCCACCGAGGCGACGGCGCGGGTCACCCGCGTCGGTTTCGAGGAACTCGACATGCACCGCATCACGCTGCGGATCGCCGTCGGTAACCGTGGCAGCGAACGGGTGGCCGAGAAGCTCGGCTACACCCAGGAGGGACTGCTTCGCAAGGAGGTCCTGGTCCACGGGGAGTGGCTCGATCACACCCTGTGGGCGATGCTCGAGGATGAATTCCGGCAAGAACTCCCGCGGTGGATCGAACAGGGGTGGGTGGAGGAGGGATAGCAGATAGCGGATGGCAGACAGCAGAAGAAACAAGCAATCTGCAATCTGCAATCTTCCGGAAACAGAGGGGGGCGACCCCTTCGGGCCGCCCCCAGACTGCTGCTTCGAGGCGGCTGCGCCTAGAAGTCCATGTCGCCGCCGCCACCGCCGGGCATCGGCGGGCTCGGCTTGTCTTCCTTCTTCTCCGCGATCAGGGCCTCGGTGGTGATCAGCAGCGCCGCAATCGACGCCGCGTTCTGCAGCGTCGACCGGGTGACCTTGGCGGGGTCGGCGATGCCAGCCTTCACCAGGTCTTCGTACTCACCGGTGGCGGCGTTAAAGCCGTTGCCCCCGGTGAGGGCGCGCACCCGCTCGACGATGACTCCACCCTCGTACCCGGCATTGAAGGCGATCTGCCGCAGCGGCTCCTCGAGCGCCTTGCGCACGATGCCGCGGCCGGTCTTCTCGTCGTCGGTGCCGCCGCGCATCTTGTCGAGGATGGCCTGGGCCCGGAGCAGGGCAACGCCCCCGCCGGGGACGATGCCCTCTTCGACCGCGGCCCGGGTCGCCTGGATGGCGTCCTCGATACGGTGCTTCTTCTCCTTGAGCTCCACCTCGGTGGCGGCTCCCACCTTGATGACGGCGACGCCGCCGGCCAATTTGGCGAGACGCTCCTGCAGCTTCTCCTTGTCCCAGTCCGAGTCCGAGTTCTCGATCTCACGACGGATCTGCTTGATCCGTGAGTCGACGTCCGCCTTGCTGCCGGCACCCTCGACGATCGTGGTGTTGTCCTTGGAGACGACGAACTTGCGGGCCTTGCCCAGCATGTCCACCGTGACGCCGTCGAGCTTGAGCCCGACCTCCTCCGAGATCACCGTGGCACCCGTGAGGATGGCGATGTCCTGGAGCATTGCCTTGCGGCGCTCACCGAACCCGGGGGCCTTGACGGCCACGGACTGGAAGGTGCCGCGGAGACGGTTGACCACCAGCGTGGCCAGCGCCTCGCCCTCGACGTCCTCGGCGATGACGGCCAGCGGCTTGCCGGCCTGCATCACCTTCTCCAGCACGGGGAGCAGGTCGTGGACCGCAGTGATCTTCAGGTTCGCCACGAGGACGTACACGTCCTGCAGCACCGACTCCTGGCGGTCGGCGTCGGTGATGAAGTACGGCGAAATGTATCCCTTGTCGAACTGCATCCCCTCGGTAAATTCGAGATCAATGCCGAAGGTCTGGCTGTCTTCGACGGTGATGACACCCTCGTTGCCGACCCTCTTCATGGCCTCGGCGAGCCTTTGACCCACGAGCTCGTCTGCAGCCGAGTTGGCGGCGACGAACGCGATCTTCTCGCTGTCGGTAGCCTTGATCGACACGGCTGTCGACGCGATGAACTCGACCACCTTTTCGACCGCGGCGGCCATGCCGAGGCGGAGCTCCATCGGGTTGGCGCCGGCGGCCACATTGCGCAGGCCCTCGTGGACCATCGCTTGAGCGAGCACGGTGGCCGTCGTCGTTCCGTCACCGGCTACGTCGTTGGTCTTGGTGGCGACTTCCTTGGCGAGCTGAGCGCCCATGTTCTCCCATGGGTCCTCGAGCTCGATCTCCTTGGCGATCGTGTACCCGTCGTTGGTGATCGTGGGCGAGCCCCACTTCTTCTCCAGGACGACGTTGCGGCCCTTGGGGCCGAGGGTCACCTTGATTACGTTGGCCAGCTTGTCGACGCCGGCCTCGAGGCCACGACGGGCCTCTTCGTCGAATCGAAGTTCCTTTGCAGGCATGCTGTGAATTCCTCCTCAGGGCTCAGCGGATGACGGCGAGCACGTCGCGGGCCGAGAGGATGAGGAACTCTTCGCCCTCGTACTTGACCTCGGTGCCCCCGTACTTCGAGTAGACGACGGTGTCGCCCGCCTTGATGTCCATGGGAATGCGCTCCCCATCCTGGAACTCCCCGGGGCCGACGGCGATGACCTCACCGAGCTGGGGCTTCTCTTTTGCGGTGTCCGGGATGACCAGACCACTCGCGGTGCGGGCCTCGAACTCCTCCCGCGGCTTGACGACCACGCGGTCGCCCAACGGGTTGAGGTGTCTGGCCCTGCCCCTCGGGGCCGATTTCTTGATCGCGGCCCGCTTCTTGGTCGGGGCCCGCTTCTTGGTTGCAGTTGCCATACGACGAATCTCCTCCTCGACTGGTTGGCAGTCGTCGCTTGCGACTGCCAACGCTAGCAGTCTCGGTAGACGAGTGCTAGACGGGAGGCAATGAATGTGAGTGGGGTGGTGTCAGGTCGTGTCGGGCTGGATCGGGAGTCAGATGGCAGATGGCAGACAGCAGACAGCCAAAATCTGCAATCTGCAATCTGCAATCTTGTCAGCGGCACCCCGAACAACCGGCCTGCGGGGATCGTCGGGATCACGACCCCAGTCGCAGGGACGGGTCGACCTCGGCGTCGGCCGGCGTGCGCTCCCCGCGCTGAACCCGGAAGGCGCCGGCGGCGGCCACCATGGCGCCGTTGTCCGTGCAGAGGGCGGGCGACGGCAGGAACAGGGTGACGCCGCGCTCGACACAGGCCTCGGCGAGCCGCTTGCGCAGCCTGCGGTTGGCGAGCACCCCGCCTCCCCCGGCGACGACGGGCACACCCGTGCGGTCGACCGCATTCATCGTCTTGGTGACGAGCACGTCCACGATTGCCTCCTGCACCGCCGCGGCGACGTCGGCCAGTGGGGGGAGGTCGCCGATTGCGTGATGCCGGCGGACGTAGGTGACGACCGCGGTCTTCAGCCCGGAGAAGGAGAGGTCGGTCGGGCGATCGGGGAGCGCCCGGGGGAACTCGATCGCCGCCGGGTCGCCGCCCTCGGCGGCGAGGTCGATGGCCGGACCGCCCGGGAATCCGAGACCGAGGAACCGGGCAACCTTATCGAACGCCTCCCCGGCGGCGTCGTCGATGGTGGCCCCGATCACCTCGTAGTCGCCCCAGGCGCGGGCGTGGACGATCTGGCTGTGCCCACCCGAGGCGAGCAGCACGATCGCCGGCGGCTCGAACCGGGAATGCTCCAGGGTCGGTGCAAACAGATGCCCCTCCATGTGATCGATTCCGATGAACGGCTTGCCCAGCGCCCAGGCGAGCGCCTTCCCATACGAGAACCCGACCATGAGGGCCCCGGCGAGCCCGGGACCCCGGGTGGCGGCGACGGCATCGAGATCGAGTTGATGGATCCCGGCGTCGCGCAGCGCCCGATGGGTGAGCGAACGGATCGCCTCGACGTGCGCCCGTGCCGCCACCTCGGGGACGACACCGCCGAACCGGGCGTGCTCGTCCACCTGCGACGACATCACATTGGAGAGCAGCACGCCGTCGCGCACCACACCGACCGCGGTCTCGTCGCACGACGTCTCCAGCCCGAGGATGATGAGGCTCATGCGCCCTCCCGGAGCAGATCGAGTCGTCGGCGGTACGCGGGCCCGTCCGCGTCCACGGCCCACATGATGATTGCGTCCTCGTCGTCCTGGTAGTAGCGGGGACGGCGGCCCACCGCGATGAATCCGAATCGCTCGTACAAACCGGCTGCCGCCAGGTTCGACTCGCGCACCTCGAGAGTGAGGTGCTGCGCTCCGCGGTCGAGGGCGGCGTCACACAACGCCAGCATCACCCTGGTGCCGAAGCCCTCACGCCGCCGGGCGGGATCGACGGCGATCGTCATGACATGGGCGTCCTCGTCGACCAGCATGATCCCCCCGTACGCCACCATTCGCCCGCCGTCCTCGACCACCACGTACTCGCGACCGGGCAGGGACAGCTCTTCGAAGAACACCGCCGGCGGCCACGGATCCGCAAACGAATCCACCTCGAGATCGGCGACGGCGGCGATGTCGGCCGGCGTCATCGACCGCGCCGAAGGCGTCCTCACACCCACGGCCCCTCCTCGCGGTAATCCGACCAGTTGATAGTGACATCGGGCTCGCGCATGTAGCGGGGACGGACCTCGTCGGGATGCGGCACCTCCCCCTTCTCGGCGCGGCTGCGGGCGATGTCGGCCACCGCCGCCGCCGCCGGATACCGGGGCCGTCCCGTCTTCAGGCCGTGGATGCCGGCCAGCGCCCCCTGAGGGAGCGCCTGCCAGTCACCGACGACCAGCGCCTCGGAGGGATCGGAATCGAGCGTCGCGCGGAGCGCGATCGGGGTGCACAACTCAGCGGACCCGTCCCGGATCACGCCGCCCGGCACCGGGCGGTAGGGACCGACGGCGACCTCGCCCCGGCGCACGTCGACCACCGCCCAGATGCGCCGATGGCCCGTGGCGGCGCCGAGTGCCACCGCATCGAGCGAGGTCACCGGGATCAGAGGAACGCCCACTGCACCTGCCAGCGCCTGGGCGGTGGCCAGGCCCGCCCGGATGCCGCTGAACAACCCCGGACCGATGTCGACGGCCACGGCGTCGATGTCGGTGGGTGCCCACCTCGCCTGGGAGAAGCAGAAGTCGAGGGCTGGGACCAGGAAGCCGACGTGACCCCGCCGGTCGACACACCGTGCCGAGGCAGCCACACCGGTGCGATCGACCAGCGCCACCGAGGATGCTGCGGTCGCCGTCTCC
Source organism: Acidimicrobiia bacterium (assembly GCA_035291545.1). GTDB lineage: Bacteria > Actinomycetota > Acidimicrobiia > Spongiisociales > UBA11373 > UBA11373. The sequence continues at coordinate 4,701 of DATDRW010000036.1, read as the reverse complement.
ACGGCGACGATCCTCAATCGGTCACCTCGTGCAGCGGACGCGGCACCCACGACCCGCGGGGAACCAGTTCCAGGCGCCGGGCGCCGTCGTCCTCGACCACGAACCGCACCAGGAGGTGGTCTTCGCCGAAGGCCTGCTCGGCGGCGTCGCCCCACTCGACGACCAGCACCCCGTCGCTCGCCTCGGCGGGAAGATCGAGGTCGTCGATCTCGGCCGAGGAGCCGAGCCGGTAGATGTCGGCGTGAGTCATCGGCAGGAAGCCCCGGTAGCGCCGCACGAGGACGAAGGTGGGGCTCACCACCGGATCCTCGACCCCGAGACCCTCTCCAATCCCCCCGGCGAAGACCGTCTTGCCCGCTCCCAGCCCGCCGGCGAGGAGTACGACGTCGCCGGGGCGGAGCAGGGCGGCCAGACGGCGACCGACGGCCCGGGTCACCGCGGCGTCGGCGCACCGCACCCGGATCATTCGAACAACCCCAATTGTTCTGGGTCCGCCGCGGCCGTCACCGGATCCGCGGCGGGTGGAGTGCGCAGCAGGGTCGCCACGAGGGCGAAATCCTGCCGCATTTCCTCGAGCACACGGTCCCCGCCCCGCAGTGCCGCCGCGGGATGGAAGGTGGGCACCAGTTGCCGGTTCCACCATGGGTATGCCTGACCCCGCAGGCGGGTGATCCCGACATCGCGTTTGAGCAGCAACTTGGTGGCGACGTTGCCCAGCGTGACCACGACGCGGGGATCGACGAGGCTCAACTGCATCCGCAGGAAGTCCTGGCACGCGTCGATCTCTTCGGGGCGGGGATCCCGGTTGCCCGGGGGCCGGCACTTGATCACGTTGGCGATGTAGACATCCTCGCGTTTGATCCCGATCTCGCCGAGGAGTCGGTCGAGGAGCTTGCCGGCAGCGCCGACGAAGGGGAGCCCCTGGAGGTCCTCGTTCGAGCCCGGTGCCTCACCAACGAACATCAGGTCGGCCTCCGGATTGCCGTCGGCGAACACCACGTGGTTGCGGGTGGCGGCCAGGCTGCACGCGGTGCAGACCGCGGCCCGTGCCCCCAACTCTTCGAGCAGGATCCGCGACGAGGTCACGCCGAGCCCACACGCAGAATGCCGCCGCGGGGCTCTGCGCGCCGCACCGCCGCCTCGATCGATCGGCCCACCGTGAGAAACGCCGCGGCGCCGAGGGCATCGGGATCGGCGGCGACACTGCCGCACGACACCGCAAACGCGACGTCGCCGTCGTACCGGGTGTGGCTGGGACGCAGGCACGCCGCCATGGCGCCGTGAGCCTGCACCGCCAGCCGGAGCAGACCGGTGCGGTCCATGCGGGCGTCGGTGGCGACCACCGCGAGGGTGGTGTTCTCCAGCGGTCGCGGCGCCGCCGGTGGACCACTGGGAGCTGGATCACCCCCGGTGAGCGACACCCCCTCGAGGGTGAACACGTCTCCGACCGCGTTGAGCACGACGAGGGCACCCACGGTGGCGTCGCCGACGCGCTCGCTGTGCGAACCGACCCCCCCCTTGCGGCGGTGGCCGAAACCCCGCCACCCGGCGACCACGGCGCCGGTCCCGGCCCCGACCGATCCCATCGCCACCGGGTCCGCCGAGGCCGCCCGATAGGCCGCCTCACCCGCGGCGGCGTCGGGACGCACCTTCGCATCACCGATACCCAGATCGAAAATGATCGCAGCCGGGACTACGGGCACGACCCCGGCAAACGTGGGGTGACCCCTGCCCTCGGCCTCGAGCGCGCGGACCACGCCGTCGGCGGCGGCGAGGCCGAAGGCGCTCCCGCCGGAAAGCACGATCGCCTGCACCGTCTCGACCTTCATCCCCGGGGCGAGCAGTGCCGTCTCCCGGGAACCGGGGGCGGCTCCGCGAAACTCGACCGCGGCGACGTTCGGCTCCGGGAACGAGACCACCGTGACCCCGGTGATGCCCACCGGATCGGTCCAGTGACCCACCCGCACCCCCGGTACCGCGGTGAGGGTCATCCCAGGTACCGCCGGGGAAGGCGGGGGCCGAACCCACACACGATCTCCCAGTTGACCGTGTCGAGTCGCTGCGCCCATTCGTCGGCCGGGATCTCGGCATCGCCCTGCCGCCCGAGGAACACCACCTCGTCGCCGAGTTCGACCGGGTCGTCGCCGATGTCGATCACTGCCTGGTCCATGGTGATGGTCCCGGCAAACGGGTAGCGCTTCCCCCGGATCAGGGCACCGCCACCGGCGACGGCGAGTCGGCGCGTGAGACCGTCGGCGTACCCCACCGGCACCGTCGCCACCGTCGAATCCTTGGCCAGAGGGCGTCGCCGGCCGTAGGAGGGGCGCGAACCTTCGGGGAGGTGCTGCAGATGAACCACCCGGCTCATCACGCGCATCGCCGGGCGCAGCGCCACCTCCGGCGCAAAGCCCGGCGCCGGACGCAGCCCGTAGATGCCGATGCCGATCCGAACGAAGTCTCGCCGGGCGGCCGGGTTGCCCAGCGCCCCGGCGGTGTTGGCGGCGTGGACCACACGGGGACGAATCCCACGCCCGGCCAGCCTTTCCAGGAACCGGTCGAGGGACGCCACCTGCGCCGCGGTGAACTCCGCATCCTCCTCTGCCACCGGGAAGTGAGTCCACACCCCCTCCAGGTCGAGCGGACCCGCCGCTACCGCGCCGGCCAGCTCGAGGGCTGCGTCGGGCAATGCCCCGACCCGGTGCATCCCGGTGTCGACCTTGACGTGCACCGGGTACCCCGGTGGCGCCACCGCAGCCAGGGCGTCGAGGAAAAGTCGCCGGTCCACCGTCGGGGTGAGCCTCCACCGGACCACCTCGGCGGCATCTTCAGCGAGCGGCTCGGAGAGGAGGAGGATGGGGACGTCGATGCCGGCCTCGCGCAGCCCGACGCCCTCCGACACCAGAGCGACGCCGAGCCGGGTGGCGCCGGCCTCGATCGCCGCTTCCGCCACCGGCACGTCGCCGTGCCCGTAGCCGTCGGCCTTCACCACGGCACACACCTCGGCGGGCGCCACCGCAGCGGCGATGGTGACGACGTTGCCGCGGACGGCGCCGAGGTCGACCTCGATCCACGACGGCCTCACCGCGCCCACCTCCCGATCTCGCCGAGCAACCCGGTTGCGGTCACGGTAGTGAGCGCACCCAGAGCCCGACCGGCCCGTCCGTGCCGGTACGCGGCGGCACGCGCCGCCGCCTCGGCGGACATCCCGCGGGCGATGAGGGCGGCGACCATCCCGGCGAGCACGTCGCCGGTGCCGATGGTGGCCAGAGCCTCCGACCCGGAAGCCACCACCCAGCGTTCAGCACCCATCACGAACGTGGGTGATCCTTTGAGGAGCACGACGGCGCCGGTCGCCTCTGCCAGTGCTGCTGCGGCAGCCGGTGACGCCGGTTCTCCCGTGATGCGGGCGAACTCACCGGCATGCGGGGTGACCACGGTCGGTGCGGTGCGGCGCTCGAGTTCGGCAGGGGTGATCGCGGTGATCCCGTCGGCGTCGAGGACCACCGGACCGTCCCAGGCCGCAAGCAGGGTGGCGACGAATCCCGAATCCGCGTCGCCGAGTCCGGGTCCGAGGACGAGCACGCCGAACCGGGAGAGGCCGGCGATGACGGCGTCGGCGTCCCCGGTGCTGAAGACGCTCCCCGCTCCGACCCCGGCGGTGGTGACCCCGGGGTCCATCGCCGCCACCGCACCGACGATGCCACCGGGGACGACCACGCGTGCCACGCCGGCGCCGAATTCCAGTGCGGCCCGGCCGGCCAGCACGGCGGCCCCCGCGATGCCCGGGGACCCGCCGACCACGGCAACCGCCCCCGCCGACCACTTGTGGGCTGTGCGGGGCCGAGAAGGCACCGAGGCGTCTTCGTCGCCGCAGAGCAGCCACTCGGGTCGCTCGCCCGACAACCCGATGTCGACGACCTCGACCTCCCCCGACACTTCCGGCCCGACGCCGACGAGGTGGCCGGTCTTGAGAGCGTGAAAGGTGACGGTGCGGGCCGCCCGGAACACCGCACCCGAGGCCGACCCCTCGGTGCCGTCGAGTCCGCTGGGGAGATCGACGGAGAGCACCGGCGCCGGATGATCGGTCCAGGGCACCACCCGATCCGGGAGCGTGCCGTGAAAGCCGCTGCCGAAGAGGGCGTCGACGATCAGGTCGGCGGGCTCCGGAGCACCCAGGTCGGTGGCGGTGACCCCTTCGTGGATGGCGGCGATGGCGGCGACACGGCGGGGTGAGTCGCTCCCTGTGGGATAACCGAGTGACCGAACGACGACGTCCACCCCGCGGCGCTCGAGGTGACGGGCTGCCACCCAGCCGTCACCGCCATTGTTCCCGGTCCCGGCGAGCACGATCACCCGGGTTCCGTAGCGGGCTCCCATCCGGACGGCGGCGAGAGCGACGGCGAGACCGGCCCGTTCCAGGAGCACCGCCTCGGGCACCGTCGCCACCTCGTCGAGTCGTACCGATTCGGCTGGGGTGATCACCGGACGCATGGAGAGGATGGTACGGGAGGAGCAGGGGCCAGGGGCGAGGAGGTCGATCGGCCCCCGAAGACACCCCACGAAACACGCGGATCAAGCAGCAACCCGCGACTCGCCATGTTCTCCTCGAGGCCGACTGCTGCGCTCGCGTCCAGCCCGTCTATGGAGTCGGGGGAGGCGTCGGCGACCAGAAGGCTCCGGCGACAGGAAGCCAGGTGCGGA
>DATDRW010000035.1:0-3159 GCA_035291545.1 Acidimicrobiia bacterium | reverse complement strand
AAGATCCGCACCAAGATCGCCACCGACCCGGCGGGGTGGAAGAGGGCGGCGTACGGAAAGCGGTTCACCGACGTCTATGCGCTCGACGGCGACTCGCTGGTGCGGGTCCCGAAGGGGATCGATCCCGACCACCCCTATGCCGCGGACATCAAGCGCAAGGACTTCATCGCCGGGACCGGCCTCACCAACAAGCAGGTGAGCGCCGCGTCGTTCCCCGACGACTACACCGACATGTGCAAACGCGCCTCACCGTTCCTGGCATTCCTGTGCGATGCGGTCGGGGTAGCGTTCTAGACCGAGCATTTCGACCCTGACCGGGCCAGTGCGGATCGGCAGATGATGCCGGTGGGCACCGAACCACATGGAGGTGTTCGATGGTGCGTTCTCTGCGAAGCCTGCTCGTCGTCGCGCTCGTCGCGACCGCGTGTTCACCCGACGAGGCGACGATCACCACGACCTCGACCGCTCCGACCACCACCACGACCTCGACCGCTCCGACCACCACCGGGGCGGTGACCACGACCCCGCCCACGACAACGGTGCCGCTCGGGCCGCCATCCGGGCTGGCGCTATCCGGGCTGGACCTGTCGCTCCCCGCGGTGGCGCTCCTCGAACGGGGGATGTGTTGCTGGCCCGACTGGCCCTCTTCGCTCGCCGGAGTCGCGTACGCCGACGCCGTGCCTGCAGCCCTGACCGAGCGGCTGACGGACGACGGGTTTGCCATCGACGGGACCGAGACCCATCGGCACCTCGCCTTCCTCTACGCCGCTCTCTATCCGTACAACGGACGCCCGGTGTTCGTCACCACCGACGCCGCCTACCACCACTGGCACCTGGTGTTCGACCGCATCCTTCGCGAGGTCGAGACCGGCTCGCTGCTGCCGGTGCTGGAACGGTTCACCATGTCGATGGTGGAAGCCACCCGGTCCCAGGCGGCCGGGCTGGCAGACACCGAGGTCGCCGAGCCGGCGCAGCGGGCGGCGGAGTTCTTCGAGGCGGTGGCGACCGTCCTCGGGCTCGACGTCGGGCCCGTCGGGGATCGCGCCCGCGACGAGATAGATCTCGTGTTGGAGCACGCCGCCCGAACCGGTTCGCCGACCCTCGGCGGCGATTGCGACCTCTACTCCGGGTCGTGCGTCGACTATTCGCTGACGACCCCGCGGGGCCATTACACGCGCAGCGAGGACCTCACCCGCTATTTCCGGGCGATGTCTCTGCTCGGCAACGGCGCTGCGGCCATCGCCGACGCCGACGCCATGCGGGTGTCGCTGCTGATCGCCCGCATGCTGACCACCGACGAGCAGCGGGCGGCCGACTGGGCCACGATCTACTACCCGACCGCCTTCCTGGTCGGTACCGCCGACGACTACACCCCATTCGAGGCCGCCGTCGCGGCCACCGCGGTGGCCCCGGAATGGCTGACCGACCCGGCGGTGCTCGACGACGCGGTGATGAGCGGCATCGCCACGGATTTGGCCGAAACTCGGCCGGTGTTCATCGGACCCGAGTCGGCGTCGCTGCGCACGATGGGAACACGGTTCGTGTTCGACTCGTGGGTGTTCGACGGGCTCGTGCTCCCCAGCGTCCCCGATCGGACGAGGGTATCGGCCCTCGACCTCGCCGCCGTGTTCGGCAGTGACTGGGCGCTGGCACGACAGGACGACGCCGGGGAGACCGCGCTCTCCGGGTACCTCGACGCGGTGGCGGCAATGCGAACCGTCACTTCGGAACGCACCATGGAGGATTGGGGCGCGTCCGTCTACGGGGCGTGGCTGTACGCCCTCCAACCGATGTGGATGCCGCACGGAGAGGGATACCCGCCCTTCATGCAAAGCGACGCGTGGACGGCCAAGGCCCACCAGACCGGGTTCGGTTCGTACACCGAGTTGAAGCACGACACGATCCTCTACGCCAAGCAGGGCATGGCCGAGGGCGACATGGAGGTGCCGCCCGTGGTCAGCCATTGGGTGGAGCCGGACCCGGTGGCGTTCCACCGCATCGCCAATGCCGCCCGGCTGCTCCGCGATGGGCTGGTCCAAATGGACCTCCTCCCCGGCAGCGTCGACGAGCCGTGGACCCCGCTCGGCATACTGGAGGCGCTCATCTCGGTGGTCGACCGGCTGGCCGTCATCGCGACGAGCGAACTCGCCGGGAACCCGATCTCCGCCGAGGACAACGAATTCCTCGGCCAGATCGGCGGGTGGTTCGAGAGCCTGCTGTACTCCAGCGCCGGTGACCTCGGCATGATCGACGACCACGGTGGCCTGGTGGCCGACATCTTTCTCGATGCCGTTGCCGACGAGGTGCTGGAGGTGGGCACGGCCGACTTCAACCCGATCTACGTCATCGTTCCCGACGGCGCCGGCGGGTTCGAGGTGGCCACCGGAGGGGTGTACGCCTACCACGAGTTCTGGCATCCCCGGTCGGATCGCCTCACCGACGAGGCCTGGTGGCAATGGATCGAGGAGGGAACGCTCCCCGACCGGCCTTTCTGGGTCACCGACTTCCTGGGGCTGTGACCAGGGCGCCGATCGCTGCGCTCGTCGTGCTGGGAATGGCGGCGTGCGGCGTCGCTGAGCCATCGCCGGGAGGCGGCTTGCCCAGCACGGTCGTTGTCGCCGTACGCAACGGAGTGATCATCGAGGTGCTCGCCGACGGGCGGGGCCCGATCGCCTGGCACCCGGTCGCGGCCGACGCGGCCGGAGCGTGGCTGCCGCCCGGCGACGCCGCCTTTGTCGACGGAGCGTGGTGGTCGCTGCTTCGTCCCCCACCGCTGGTCCGCTCGGAGGCCCTGCCACCGGCGTTCCCGTTCGGTGACGTCATCGCCTCCGGCACCGCCGACGTCGACGACGACGGCGACGCCGAGTTCGTGGTGTCGTACCGCCACCCCGCTCGATCGGTTCCGTGGGATCCGTTGCCGCCGGCAACCGATCTATCGGGGCGCACCGCCCACCTCGGTGTGCTCGACGGCGACGGCACTCCCCTCTGGCTGGCTCACCGCGTCCCGCATCCGATCGGGGCGTTGGCCGCGTGTGGGGTGCACATCGCCCTCGGCTACACCACCTTCGTGGACGACACCGTCGTTACGGCCACGGCGGCCACCTGGATCGGCTTCGGCTTCACCCTCGCCCCCGAGCTTCCCGGCCCGGCGGAGGTCGG
>DATDRW010000034.1:0-38183 GCA_035291545.1 Acidimicrobiia bacterium | reverse complement strand
TCGAGCACCAGCACCCGCACCCCTCGGTCGAGGGCGGCGAGTGCTGCACACAGCCCGGCATTCCCTGCACCGACGACCACGACGTCGTAGCGTTCATCGAGCTTTCCGCTCATCCTCAGATTCCTTTCCACCGGTCGTGGAAGCCCGCGCTCACGGCTGCGTCTCCCTGAAGAGCTTCCTGACTCCCTCTCGCTCGAGGCCCTCGTCACGGTCGTGATTCCATCCGAATCCTGGTATGAGCGGTAGCTGCGGAGGAAGCTCCCAACTCCCGGTCGACGGCTGGGGTCCGCCGTCGATGCGAACCTCGATGACGGTGGGGCGGCCGGACGCCGGGGCGGTCTCGACCCGGTCGGCCACGTCTCCCGGCCGGCCGACCCGCTCGGCGTCGGCTCCCATGGACCGACCGAGGGCAACCATGTCGGCACTGTGGAGTTCGCCGGTGTCTACTTTCCGAAAGCGGGTGCCCAGCTCGCGATCCGACCTGAAGAAGGCCGCCTGCTGGCCGTGGATGGAGCCGTAACCACGGTTGTTCCAGATCACCCAGACCACGCCGAGCCCGCACTCGACGGCCGAGTGGCAGATGGCGGCGGGGATTCCGCGAAGACCCGCTCAGGGACGTACACGAACCCCCGCATGATGTAGCGAGCGGTGCGATCAACGGTGACACTGAGGATTCGTGGTTCGCGGGGACCACCGGAGGCCCGTACGTCCGTTTCCAGCACTCCGTAGGGATGGCCGATCCGCACGGTCCGTTCCGTGGGTGTGTCGGTTGCCGTTTTGCGGGTCACTTCATGGACCAGGGTGCCCTCGACCACGGCTGCGGCTGCGGTGCAGATGGCTCCGGTAACCATGTAGGACCGATGGGCGGTCTGCATCGACATGAGACGCCCCACAAGGTCCATGCTCTCCGCCGGGATTCTCTCACCTATCGAACTCTGGTAAGTCGCCGGGGGCGCGACGAACCCGACCTTGGGTAGACCCGGGCTGAGCCGGGTCGCGTCACCCGGGTCGGAGACGATACCCAGCCACGATGCCACGATTCCCCGGGCCTCCTCGAGCGCACGGGTCGCCTCCTCGTTCGCTTCGATCTCCGTCGGCAACTCCGTTCCCCGCAGGCCGATCTCTGCGGCGCTGAGGAATACCACCGGGTTTCCGGCATCGACGACCGACACGGTGAGCCGTCGGCCATCGGCGAGGGTCACGGAGTCTCGCGGCCTCGACGTGGGGAGCAGGTTGCCGCTCTGCGAACCGCCCGGGTCGAGGAACTCGAGACGGATGCGGGCGGCTGTTCCCGGCACTCCGGGAATGCCGAAGTCACCCGCGGGTGCGGCTTGACCATCGACCAGAGGGACCTGGGCAACGATGATCTTGCCGGTATTCGTGTTGAAGATTCTCACCGACCCGACGTCGCCCAACACCGACACGAGACCTTCATTGATGGCAAACGGGCCGACGGCGGATGACATGTTCCCGCAGTTGCCGCCCCAGTCGATCACCGGTTGGTCGACGCTCACCTGCGCGAAGGTGTAGTCCACGTCCGCGTCGTCCCTGACCGATCGGCTGATGATGGCCGCCTTGCTCGTCTGGGAACTCGCACCCCCCAGACCGCTGATCTGGCGGACATCGGGGCTGCCGAAGACGTTCAGGAGCATCGCCTCGACCACGGGCCGGTTCTGGGGCAGATCCTCGGCATGGAAGAACACCCCTCGACTGGTCCCGCCGCGCATGATCGTGCACGGGATCGCCCGAGTTCCCGCCAGAGGTCGGGGTTCAACCGCACTGTTGGGCAGATTGGCCGTCGTCACGACACCCCCTCCTCATCCAGTTCCAGGAACAGCCTTGCAAGGTCGACCTTTGACTCCAACTCATCCGGACGCCCCTCAAATCGAACGACTCCCAGCACGAGCACGATGGCGTGATCGGCGACCGACAGGCCCTTGCGCACGTTCTGTTCGACGATGAGGATCGGCATGCCCCGCTCGGCGAGGGACACCACATGCGCGAAGACCATGTCCATGTTCTTGGGAGAGAGCCCGAGCGAGGGTTCGTCGAGCAGGAGGAGCCGGGGACTGAGCATGATGGCCTTGCCCAGCGCGAGCATGGTCTGCTCCCCGCCCGACAGGTTGTTGGCGAGGTAGCGCCGCCGCTGGACCAGGGACGGGAAGAACTCGAACGCCGCCTCGAGGCGCTCGTTGAGGACGCGTTCGTCCCGCAGGGTGAAGCCACTGATCCGCAGGTTCTCCTCGACGGTCAGGTTGGGGAACACCACCCGTCCCTGGGGTACAAGACAGAGGCCCTCGCGGACCAGCTTGTGAACCGCCTTGCCGCCGACCTGCCGCCCGTCGAACAGCACATCGCCCTCCCACGGACGGAGGAGGCCCACGACGGACTTGAGTAACGTGCTCTTCCCGGAACCGTTCGGTCCGACGATCGTCGTGATTCCCCGCGCCGGCACGTCGACATCGATGCCGTGCAGCGTCTCGACCCTTCCGTACCCGGACACCAGGCCCCGCGTCTGAAGGATCGGGTTGCCGTCAGCAGGCGGTGCAGGACTAACTACCAAGGAACGCCTCTCGCACGTTGCGGTCTTTGATGACTTCCTCCGGGCGCCCTTCGGCGATGATACTGCCCGCATTGAGCACGAGGAGCTTGTCGCACAACGTGGTGATGACCGAGAGGTTGTGCTCGATCAGCAGCAACGTCTTGCCTCCTGCCCGAAGCGCCTGGAGATGCTCGATGATCTGATCGGCCAGGCCCGGGTTGATGCCCGCCATTGGCTCATCGAGCAGCAACATCGACGGATCGAGCATGAGCACCTGGGCGATCTCGAGGAGCTTCTGCTGACCGTACGACAGCGCCGCTGCTTCTCGATCGGCGAGCGCAGTGAGGCGAACGAAATCCAGCATCTCGAGTGCCCGGTCGGAAGCCTCTTCGGCAGTTGGGCTGACGTCGCAGACGAGCAGGTTCTCGAGGACCGTCAGGCCCTTGAAGACGCGGGTGAGCTGGAAGGTGCGGATCAGGCCGCGCCGTGCGAGCTGGTACGGCTTGAGACCGATGATCTCCGATCCGGCGAACAGAACGGACCCCCCGTCGGGTGCCCGGTAGCCCGTGATGATGTCGAACAGGGTGGTCTTGCCGGAACCATTGGGACCGATCAGACCGGTTATCGAACCCTCGGCGACGTCGAACGTCGCATCGGTCAGCACCGGCAACGCGCCGAAGCGCTTGTCGATGCCACGAATCGAGAGCATGGCCGTCACCGGACCATCGCCTTCTCGAAACGGTGAACCCCCGCCATCACCATCCAACCACCCTTCGCCAACGAGGCGAGTTCCTCAGGAGACCGAGGATCCCATGGGGCATGTACAACATCAGCAGGACCAGGATGAGACCGTTGGCGAAGAGGTCGGCGCCGGCGACGGCGGTGTTCGCGGCGAGCCATTGCGACAGCGGCACCAAGATGAATGCCCCGACGGTGGCACCGAGATAGCTGGCCATGCCGCCGAGCACTGCCATCAGAATCAAGGTGACGGACAGATCCAGCGCCAGCACCGAACCGGGGTCGATGAACAAGATCAACTGCGCATAGAAGGTCCCCAGAGCGGCGGTGATCGCAGCGGTGATGACGAAGCCGACGAGCTTCACCGTGGTGCCGTTGATTCCGGCCCGGGCGGCGGCGGGCTCGTCATCTCGAATCGCCAGCAACTTGTATCCAAGGCGCGAGTGGCGAATCCGGTAGGCCACCACCACCGTCAGCAACCACATCGCCATCGCGATGTAGTAGTAGATCCTGCGGTCGGTGAACTGGAAGAGCCACGGTCGGTCGCCCAGCACCCGGATGGGCTTGCCCTGGCCGCCACCCGTGATTCCGCTGGCGCCGTTGACCAACTCGTACACGATTCCGGAGAACGCAATGGTGATGAGCGCGAAGTAGTCACCGCGCAGACCGAACCGGAACGCCGGATAGCCGACCCCGGCGGCCAAAAGGGCGGCGAGCGCCATCCCGACCACCATGCCCAACCACGGTGAGATCTGGAAGTGCAGAAACAGCAACGTCGACGTATACGCGCCGGTACCGACGAATGCCGCGTTCCCGATGGAGAACATGCCTCCGTAGCCGCAGGAAATCGTCCATGCGGTTCCGAGCGAGGCGAACCAGAAGATGAGGATTCCCACCTGCTTGTAGTAGAAGGGAATGGAATCCGGAATGGCGAAGATGACGAGGCCGAGCAGGATCACGACGCTTGCCACTCGGAACGAGAGCGGTGCGGCACCGATGCCGGACGGGAGGCGGGCGCTCTCGCCCTGCTCTGTCGATCGCGTGGCCCGCATCGTTCAGGAGATCCTCTCTGTCCGTCCGAACAGCCCGTAAGGTCGGAAGAACATGATGACCATGAACACGAGGAAGACGAATGTCGGAGCCATCTCGACGTTCACCATCGTGGCGAAGAGGTTCTGGATCACCCCGAGCATCATGCCTGCCGCGGCCGCTCCCCAGACGCTGCCGAGACCGCCCAGTACCACCGTGATGAACGCCATGAGCACGAATGGATCGCCGACGCTCGGTTGCACGAAGTAGATCGGAACCATGAAGACCGCGGCTACGCCGACCATCGCCGAGCCCACTCCGAACGCTATCCCGTAGATCGACTTCACATTGATACCCGCCAGCGCGGCGGAATCCGGCTGTTGGCTGACCGCACGAATCGCGGTGCCGGTGCGGGTGCGGTGCAGAAACAGGTAGAGCAGCACGAGCGAAATCGCCGACCCGGTGAGTGCCAGCAGGGCGGCGAACGAGAACCGGATACCCAGGATGTCGAAGACTTTCCGCGCGTAGGGAACAGTGGCCGATCGGTACTCGTGCCCCCACAGCATGATGGCGCCGTTCTGCACCATGAGCGCCAGCCCGAAGGTGATGAGAAGCTGGCTCGTTCGGTCGGAGTCCATGATCCGGTTGATGATCCCGCTCTGGATCGCCCACCCAACCAGGAACATGGCGACGACAACGACGGGAAGCGTCAGGTATGGGTCGAATCCGGCGAGCGTTATGAGGAAATACGCCATGTACATGCCGAGGGCCAGCAAAGCTCCGTGAGCGAAGTTGATGATCTTGACCACGCCGAAGATCAGGTTCAGGCCGGAAGCCACCATCGCGTAGATCGACCCGAGGAATATTCCGCTAGCCAAGGCCGCTCTGAACACCGTGCCTACCCTCGTTGTCGACTCAACGCAAGGGGGTGAGCCAGGTTACGACCTGGCTCACCCCCTTACTCATCTTCCCTTTACTCCCGGATCTACCGCTCAGACCACGGCGGCAACGGGAACGTCGGCTCCATCACGGCCAGCGATGCCGGCCAGACGGTAACGAGGTTCCCATCACGCCATTGCATGATCACGGAGAATGCCCTGGTGTTGTCACCGGCATTCGGCTCTCCCACCGCAGCGAACTTCACACCGAAGCCCTGCAGTGTCCCGCCAACCGGGATATCGGTGGCGTCGGCGGCCGCACGAATCGAGTCTGCGTCGACGCTGTCGAATTCGGTGATCGCTCGTGGCAGCACATCACTCACGAGTACATAGGCGCTTCCCATCCCATCACCGCAGTGCACGAGACATGGTCGCCCGTATTCCGCCTGGTACTGGGCCAGGTACTGCTGGAACACAGCGCTCACGTCTGCTTGGAGCCCGGTGGTGTCCATGAAGGCGATCGATGGCGCCTCGACGTCCATCGCACCCTCGACACCGGCGGCACCAAACGTGTCCGGGAAGGAGCTGGACCCAAACCCGGCTGATCCGACGACCGCCAGGACGTTGAAGTCCTGTTCCCTCGCCGCCTCCCAGAAGAGCTTCGTGGAGGCCGGGAGCGGAACGATGAACAGCACGTCGGGCGCAGCGTTCTTGACACGAAGCACAACCGGCGTCATGTCGGGCGACCTGTCGTCGTACGACTCGCGGATGACGACGTCGTACCCCCTGGCGGCTGCCTGGTTCTCGATTCCATCGCCCACGCTGGTGCCGAATGCACCGTTCTCATTGACAATCGCGATGCGCACGTCTTCGGGTGCAATGCCCATTTGTGGCGCAACGAAGTTCTCGACGAAGTCCAGATTGGCGGCGCCGTAGGACGCTGCGTTACCAACGGTGCGTAGGTAGTACTTGTACCCCTGCTGGCTCAGGTTGTCTGCGACGGCGCCGACCTCCCAGAAGATGACGCCATTCCGCTCAGCAACGGGACTCGCCGAGGCCGAGATGCCCGACGAGTAGGAACCGATGATGATGTCTACATGGTCCTGGTCGATGAGGCGCTGTGCCTCGGTGGCTCCGATCGCCGGATCGCTCTGCGAGTCGGCCTCGATGATGATGATCGGAACACCGGCGATGCCGCCGGTGATATTCGCCGCCTCGAGGACCAGTTTCACGCCGTTCGCCTGCTCAGTGCCCAGGAAGCCGAACGACCCGGTGTAGGGGAAGAGCAGGCCGATCCTAATCTCTTGTACCGAGCTCACCGGAGCTGCGGTGGTAGTCGCCGCCTGGGTGGTCACCGGAGCTGCGGTGGTAGTCGATGCAGCCGTCGTCGTGGTCGTCGAGTCGTCGCCGCACGCGGCCGCCACCAAAGCCATTACGAGTAGCAGCCAGATCACTTTGCTTGCGTGTTTCACTGCCGTTCTCCCATCTCGGGTGTCTGAGGAATCGCCGCGAACTCTGACCGATCAGCTTGTCTGTGGCCTCCATGTCATGGATTCCCACCTTCCTCCTCGCCCCTCCTCGCCGCCCTGGTGCCTCGGATGGTCTTCATCCCCCCTCCCACCGATCCAGCGCGGACGAGCCGGCAGAAAGATACTCCAAATTGTCGACAGTCGTCAACCAGACCGGAAGAAGACCCAACCAAACCAGCGAATCTGCCGGTTTGACAGTAGAATTGCCGACAATCTACCCTGCCACGGGACCTTGCCCCATTGCTGATCGGAGTTCGCAGGTGTCTTCATCTCCAGCGCCGGCCAAGGTCGCTCCGTCATACGCCGAGCACGCCGAGTCTGTGCTGCGACGCCTGATCCTGGAGGGAGTGTTTCGTCCCGGCCAGAAGCTGAACGAGGTCGACCTCTCACAGAGCCTCGAAGTAAGCAGAGGCCCGCTTCGTGAAGCCTTTCAGCGCCTGGCAAAAGAAGGGATCATCTCGCTCGTCCGAAACAGGGGGGCCTTCGTCGCTGAGTTCAACCTCGAACAGGTAGAGCAGCTCTACGAGGTGCGGATCGCACTCGAGGTTGGGGTTGCCCGCTTGGCTGCGCACAGGGCCGACGAGTACGACCTGAGCCTCATGCAGCAGGCGATCGTCGCCACTCGGTTCTCACTCGAGAACGACAGCGTTTCGTATCCGCCTGATCTCGACTTCCACAACTACATCGTCGCCAGTGTGCACAACCCCGTCCTTGCCGCGAAGGTGACCGAAGTCGACTCCAAGCTTCGTGTCGGTAGAGCTCGGGTCGGGTTCCTGCCGGCGAGAGCAGTCGCGGCCTACGACGAGCACGTTGCGATATACAGTGCGATCGCCGCCAGGGATGCGGATCGCGCCGGTACCGAGATGCGCAAGCACCTGGAGAACTGCCTGGCCAACACGCTCCGCGTGTTACAGGACCTGGGCGACGGAGACCCCGTCACCTCGCACACATGACCGGGCGTGCCCCGGCCTCCGCTGGCGAAACGCTTTCCGGCGCCTTGATCGCAGTCCCTTTCTGCGACGTCGGGCGGGTCGGCTCATCCGGGCGAGGTAGGAAAGACCCGGCTCGGACTATGTCGGCGCCCTCCCCCGGAGTGGTGACGAGTCGCCGAACCTTCCGAGCGCTCGAGACCGTCGATGCTCTCGAGGAACTAGAGACACTGCAGGCGACCTCGACCCTCCAGACCACCCAGGCTGCCTCCTGGCTGAGCTCGGCGAGGTTCGAGGAAGCCAACTCACCGGCCTCCAGAACGGGGCCACTCCATTGGCCCATTGGCGAACACTGGTGATGGTTCGCAACAACACGGTAGACCTACAGAAACAGGGGTTGACATGGAACGCTTACGTGGCGCGGACATCGTGGCGGAGATGCTCGTCAGACAGGGCATCGAGTACATCGCTGGAATACCCGGCCACACCGTCCTCGACTTCGTGGATGCCCTCTACGAACGGCGTGACCGGATTTCGTCCATCGTCACCAGGAACGAGGAGACGGCCAGCTACATGGCGGATGCCTACTACCGCGTCCACCATCGTCCCATGGCGGTCATGGTTCACAACTCCGTCGGGGCCGCCAACGCGCTCACTGGAGTCATGAATGCGATGATCGACTCATCGGCAATGATCGTGATCAGCGGTGATGTATGGACTCGATCGCAAGGACGGGGAGCATTCCAGGAGTTGTCGGCCGATCGTGACGCGGGGACCCCCGACATCTTCCGCGGCAGCGTGAAGCGGGCCTGGCAGGTGAACAAGGCGTCCAAGCTGCCCGAGGTCCTGCTCAAGGCTTACAAGGAGGCCGTGACCGGCAAACCCGGTCCGGTGCTGATCGACATCACCCAGGATGCGTTTGCGGAACGGATCGAGGTAGAGCTGCCCGATCACCCCGAGCGATGGATGCCGGCTCACCGACCCCGCGGCGATGCCGCGGCAACTCATGGCGCGGCGGACCTCCTCCTCGGCGCCGAGCGGCCGGCGATTCTGGCCGGTGGGGGCACACGGCTCTCCGAAGGAACGGATGCCCTGGTTGCCTTGGCGGAACGCATGAACATCCCGGTGGCGACGACGATCATGGGAAAAGGGTCTTTCCCCGAGAGCCATCCGCTCTCGATGGGGATCAGCGGCTGGGTCGGAACCGGACCGGCGAATCAAACAACGCGGGAGGCAGATGTCCTGTTGGCTCTCGGTTGTCGCTTCACAGAGACCGATACGGCCGGTTGGACTCAGGGGAGCGTATTCAACATCCCACCCACGAAAGTCATCCAGGTGGATATCGATCCCGCCGAGATCGCCCGGTACTACCCGGTGGAGATCGGCATCGTCGGCGATGTCCGCGCGGTTCTCAACGATCTCCTGGCAGAGGTGAAGGAGCAATTGCCGGCCGCTCCCGACCGCGCCAAATGGCTTGGACCCCTCAACGCCGCCAAAGAGACGTGGACGAGCGCCGTCGATGAGGCCGCCACATCCTCAGCGGTTCCGATCGCCCCGGCGAGACTCACGAGAGAACTCGCCGACGCGCTCGAAGACGACGCAATCGTCATCACCGATGTCGGCAACTCCCAGAAATGGATCGTGCAGCAGTACCCGTCGGTGCGCCCCGGCACCATCGTCACCAGCCTCGGTGGAGCTGCAATGGGCTTCGGGCCGTGTGGCGCGCTCGGCGCCCGGCTCGCCGCTCCGGGCCGTCAGGTCGTCGTCGTCACCGGTGACGGCAGCATGTCGATGAGCCTTCATGTGCTGCCGACCGTCGTCGAATACGAACTGCCGATCGTGTACATCGTGGCCAACGACTACTCATACGGATCGGTGAAACGCCCGCAGGACATGCGATTCGGCCCCGGGCGGAATCTCTTCACGATCTTCGAGGATCGAGCGTCCCGGCCCTACAAGCTCGACTTCGCCGCCGTGGCCCAAGCAGTCGGGATGGCGGCGGAACGAGTCACCAAGCCCGACGACATCGGCCCTGCACTGCGCCGCGCCCTCGATGCCCGAAAGCCGTATCTGCTCGACATCGAGGTCGAGCGGGAGACCTACGTGCCCAGCGGGGGAGGAACCTTCGTTCTCCCGCCGGTCGAATGAGGAGACGATGACGATGGACATCAAACGACATGGTCTCTGGATCGACGGGGCCGAGCGCCCCGGATCCCTCGGCCAGACCGTGACCGTGCGCTATCCCTACGACGATTCCATCGTCGGGGAAGTGACGGCCGCGTCGGAAGAAGACGTCGGGGAGGCGGTGGGCGTCGCACACCGCACTTTCGTGGAGCGCATGCGTTCCATGACGGCTCGAGAGCGGGCGGACATCCTCCGACGGACCGGGGCGCTCTTGAGTGAGCGCTCCGAGGAGCTGGCCCATTTGGTCGTCCGTGAGGGCGGCAAACCGATCCGGGATGCACGCCGTGAGGCGGGACGCGCGGGCCAGCTCTTCGAACTCGCCGCCAACTCGGTGGCATCGATCGAGGGACGAGTACTCCCGATGGACGTCATCCAGGGAGGCGAGAACCGATTCGGGTACACGATGCGGGTGCCCCTCGGCGTGGTGGCGGCCATCGCTCCCTTCAATTCCCCGATTAACCTAGCCGTCAACAAGATTGCGCCTGCCATCGCAGCAGGGAATTCGGTCGTCCTGAAGCCTGCCAGCAACACACCCCTGTCCGCCTTCGTGTTGGCACAGGTCCTTCAGGAGGCAGGTCTGCCGGACGGCGCGTTCAACGTGATCGTCGGAAGTGGCGCGAAGCTGGGCGGCGCGCTGGCCCGGGACGCCCGAGTGCGCATGGTGACCCTAACCGGGAGTGTCGCTGCCGGACTGGCAGTGGCGCGAGAGGCCGGCATCAAGAAGGTCGCCCTCGAGCTTGGATCGAGCGCCGCCAACATCGTGTGCTCGGATGCCGACGTCCCCGGGGCGGCGAAGAGCCTGGCGACGTCGGCATTCCTTTCTTCGGGACAGGCCTGCATCTCTGCACAGCGACTGATCGTCCACGAGTCCGTGGTCGACACCTTCCTAGAGCACTTCGTACCTTGCGCCGAAGCCATGGTGATCGGCGACCCCGAAGACCCTGCCACCGAACTCGGACCCATGATCTCTGTTTCCGATGTCGACCGCGTGATGGCGTGGATCGATGAAGCCCGGGGCCTGGGCGCGCGGGTGGTCGTCGGCGGCGAGCGCGCCGGTAGAACGATCAAGCCGACGCTGGTCGCCGATGTCCCACCGAACGCCAGCCTGGCATGCGAAGAAGCCTTTGCGCCGGTCGCGACACTGGCTACGTTTTCCACACTCGAGGAAGCCGCACACATCGCCAACGACTCCCAATTCGGCCTGCAGGGCGGCGTCTACACAAACGACATCCGTACGATGTTCTACTTCGCCCGCGAGATCGACGTGGGCGCCCTGTGGATCAACGACTCCTCACGATACCGGCAGGACAACTACCCCTTCGGGGGCATGAAGCAGAGCGGCATTGGCCGGGAGGGCGTGCAGTATGCGATCGAGGAGATGACTGAGTTGAAGTTCATCGGCGTAAAGCTGGGCCCGAGTGCAGGAATCCTCTAATCAAGCCCAACCATCGTCTGCGGGTGGGAAGTTTCGCGAGCTCCTGGATCGACCCGGGGCGCTGCTGCTACCCGGCGTCTACGACGCGCTGAGTGCCCGGCTTGCCGATCGTGCCGGCTATCCCGCTCTGTATATGTCGGGATCCGCGGTGGCCATGTCGCTGTTGGGGTTCCCCGATCTGGGTCTTCTATCGGCCACCGAGGTCATCGAGCAGGTTCGGCGGATTGCGGCTGCCGTCTCCATCCCGCTGATCTGCGACGCCGACACGGGCTACGGCAACCCCCTCAATGTGGCCCGCACGGTCCGTGCCATCGAGGCCACCGGGTCCGCGGGACTGCAGCTCGAGGACCAGGAGTTCCCGAAGCGGTGCGGTCACTTCGAGCACAAGAAGGTCGTTGCCCAGCGGGAGATGGTCATGAAGATCCGCGCCGCCTGCGATACCCGGCGAGACCGCGACTTCGTGATCGTCGCTCGCACCGATGCACTCAGCGTGCTGGGTGTCGACACGGCGATTGAAAGGGCTCTCGCCTACAAGGATGCAGGAGCTGACGTCCTTTTCGTCGAATCTCCGCATACGATCGACGAGCTCCGCGAGATCGGCCGCCGGTTGCCGGGTCCTCTGATGGTCAACGTCGTCGAGGGCGGTCGGACACCGCATCTCGACTTCAGCGAGTATCAGGCGTTGGGGTTCAAGCTCATTCTCTATCCGACGATCTCCATTCGCGTCGTGGCCCGCGCTGTGGAGTCTCTCCTTCGCCATCTGCAGGAGAACCGCACGAGCCTGGGCTTCCCCGGCGGCTTCGTGTCGTTCGAAGAAAGGAATGAGATCACCGACCTGGCCACCTACCAGCAAATGGAAGAACGATATGCGGTCCCCGAATCGTGAGACTGATCGGCAGGAGGGCACGGGGCATTCCGCGCCAGTGTTCCGTACCGAGCTCGTCCCATGCATCGAGCCTCCCGATCATTTCCGCGGCCGATCCGACGGTGTGGGTCCGCTTCAAGGAGGACTTCTTCGAAACCCGCGCTCAGGTGCTGGGGCCCGACGAGCGTCCGACCGCGTGGGGGATGATCACGACCCGGACTCCGGCCTTCGCCGACTACCAGGAAAAGACGGAGCGAGAGATCCCGGTAGTCCGTCTCACCCGGGTGGGTTGACCGCGATCGGGTCGCTGGCAGCGTCTTCCCGGCGCGCCAGCAGCAGGAACGGGATCGCCGCCGCCTGGACCCCGGCGGCGACCACGTACGAGGTGCCGTAGCTCCACACGTCGGCGGAACGCCCCAGGAGGGGCTGTGTGACCACACCGCCGCTCGAGCCCATGAGGGCGTCGAACGAGAGCACCGTCGCCCGCTGCTCGGAGGGGATCAGTCCGTTGACGTAGGCCTGGCGCATCGGCACTGCGGCGGCGAAGGTGAACGCCCACACGACCAGCATGGCGATGGCGACCCAGAAGTTACGGGTGAGCCCGATACACGCCAGGGCCGCCACCCCGAGCACCGCGGCGACGATGAGGGCATGGGTGCGGCGGCGGAAGGCGCGGCGGATCACCGGAACGAGCAGGCCTCCGGCGATCTGGGCGCCGGCAAGGATGGCGGCGGCGAGTCCGGCGACACCGAACGCGGTCTCGTCTCCGTACAACTCGAGCAGGTACGGCTGCATCGCGTAGAAGGCGTAGATGCTCACCCCCATCGTGAAGGGAGCCGCCAGCATCACCCACCGCACCGGGCGATTGCGCCAACCCTTGTCGATCGACGCCCGGAGCACCGTGCGCACCTCGGCGATCGCACCGTTGCCGCGCTGCGGAGTGAATCCGAGGTCGCGCATCGCAAAGACCGCCACCAGGAGCGTGGCGGCGAGCACCCCGCTGCGGATGATGTAGGGGACCCCCAGGTTGGTCGCCTGGGCGATGAAGCCGCCGGCGACCGAGCCGGCGAGCATGGCGGCTCCGGCGACGCTCTGCCCCTTGCCGAACACCGACTCGAGGTTACCGGTGAACCCCGTCGCGGCGAGGGCGTCGACGAGCCATGCCTCCATCGCCCCCGAGAAGAAGGTGAAACCGAGACCGATCGCCATCGAGGACAGCGCCCATCCCCAAAACGGGGCCTCGATTTGCCACATGAGCAGGTAGACGAGGGTGGAGGCGAGCAGGGTGACCGTGCCGAGGAGAAAGGAGGTGCGGCGCCCCCGGGTGTCGGCGATGACCCCGGTGGGCACCTCGAACACCACCATGCCCAGCGTGAAGAAGGCGTTGGCGGTGAACGCCTCGGTGTTGCTCAGTCCGGCATCGAGGAGGAACAGGGTGTTGATCCCCCAGATGAACGAGGCGGCCAGGGTGCTGAGCAGGGTGAGAGTGAGGTAGGTCCGCTGAACCGAGCGGGCGGCATCGGGCACCGCGGCACGGTACCCGTTTCGTCGCCCGTCGCCATCTGCCGTGTGCGCTCCGTCTGGTGGCTGGAGACTGGAGACTCCTACTGGTGCCTGGTGCCTGGTGCCTAGTGCCTATCCTCTCTTTGTGCCCTACGAGACCCCGGCGGGACCTGCGTCCGAACTCCCCCCCGGCGCGGTGCGGGGTGCGGGCCGCTTCGCCGTGGGCAACGACCGCGGTGAGTGCTTTGCCGTCACCCGCCGCTGCCGGCACCTGGGGGCGGATCTCGCACGGGGCACGATCGACGACGGCTGCCTGACCTGTCCGTGGCACGGGTCGCAGTACGACGTCACGAGCGGGCGGATGGTGCGCGGGCCGCAGGGCGGGTTTGCCGTCATCCCCGGTCTCGGCGCTGCGTTCAAGGCCCTGACCCGGGTGCTCCCGCTGGGGCGGGGAACCGTGGTCGAGCGGGACGGCGAGCTGTTCGTTCACCGTCGCGACTGACCGGGCCACCCGGTCGGGAGGCATCGGCGGCCCTGGTACCGTGGGCGCGCCCCCCACACCGGCACGATGGGTGTGCGGTGTCCTCGCAGGGCGATCGGGGAAGATGTCCCACACCAATACGCACGACCCCACCGCGAGCGGGTTCGTTGCGCTCGGGGTGCCCCCCGACCTGGTCGCCGCCCTGGCGGCACGCGGGATCACCGAGCCATTCCCGGTGCAAACGCTCACGATTCCCGACGGGCTCGCCGGCCGCGACGTCTGCGGTAAGGCCCAAACCGGCTCCGGGAAGACCCTCGCCTTTGGGATCCCGCTGATCGAGCGCACCGTTCATGCCGACCAGCCCGAGCCCCACGGGCTCGTCCTGGTGCCGACCCGCGAGTTGTGCCTGCAGGTCGCCGAGGCGCTCCGTCCCCTGGCCGAGGCCCGCGGCCTCACGCTCGCCCCCGTCTATGGGGGAGCGCCCATGGGTGCCCAGATCGACCGTATCCACAAGGGTGCGGACCTGCTGGTGGCGACCCCGGGGAGGCTCATCGACCTGATCGACCGCAAGGCGGTCGACGTCACCCACGTCGACTCGGTCGTGCTCGACGAGGCGGATCAGATGGCCGACATGGGCTTTCTGCCGCAGGTCCACCAGATCATGCGACGGGTCGGGGGCTCGCCGCAGGTGATGCTGTTCAGTGCCACCCTCGACGGCCAGGTGCAGGGGTTGATCAACCGGTACCTGAACGACCCGGTGCGCCATGAGGTGGCCATGGACGGCGACATCGCCGACGAACAGACCCATCGATTCCTCGCCGTCCACCATCTAGACAAGCCGAAGGTAGCGGCGCGCATCATCCGCAGCGTCAAGCGCACGCTGGTGTTCGTCTCGACGCGCCACGGCGCCGACCGCGTCGCCGAGGACCTGCGCAGGGAGGGAATCGACGCCCACCCCATCCACGGCGATCTCCGGCAGTCCGACCGGGAGCGCCGCCTCGCCGACTTCACCGAGGGCCGTCTGGCGGCGCTCGTGGCGACCAACCTCGCCTCCCGCGGCCTCGACATCTCCGACGTCGACGTCGTGCTCCATTACGAGCCTCCGCAGGACTACAAGGCGTTCATCCACCGATCGGGCCGCACCGCCCGCGCCGGGGAGTCGGGGCTCGTCGTGACCCTGGTGGAATGGGATGAGGTCGAGGAGGTGAAGCGCATCCAGGCGGCGTCCGGGCTCAACTACGAGATCGTGAAGTTGTTCTCCAACGATGATCGACTGGACGATCTCGTCGCTCACGAGCCGGGAGTCGTTGCGCCGCGGCGAACGAGCGACGTCGAGTTGTCCCGCAGGTTCCGGAGCGGGCGCCGCCGCCGGTAGCGGCACCGTCCGGGCGAGTCCCTAACGTCCCCCCGATGCGCCGGGTCTGGCTCGCACTCCTGATCGCCTCTCTGGGGTGGGGGACTGCCGGTGTGGCCACCCGGGTCGTGCTCGACGAGGGCGTCGGACCATATACCGTCGCCGCCCTCCGGTCGGCACTCGCCGCGGTCGTGGTCGTCGTGTTCCTCGTCGCTCGGCGGAGCGGGTTGCCGCGGTCGCCGGAGGCGTGGAAGGTCGGGCTGGCGATGGGGATCAGCAACCTCGCCATCCCCTACGTGTTCTCGACGATTGCACTGCAGTACGCCTCCGCCGGGTTCCTCGGCCTGACCACGGCCCTGATCCCGCTGTTCACCGCCCTGCTCGCCCACCTCGCCCTCGCCGACGAGCGCCTGAGCACGATGAAGGTGGCCGGGCTCATCCTCGGTTTCGCCGGGGTTGCGGCCCTCCTCGGATCGGGCGACAGCGGCCTCGCCGGCGGTGGGAAGCCGGTGGTCGCCGGGTTGCTGTCGCTGGTGGCGGTCGCCTCGATCGCCGTGGGCGGCGTGTACGCCAAGCACCACGCCGGCGCCTACCAGCCGCTCGAGGTGACCGGTGTCCATTTCGTGAGCGGTTCGATCGTCATCGTCGCCGCCATGCTGATCGTCGAGGGTGCATCACCCGGGCCCTCCGGGAAGGCATGGGTGCTGCTCGGATACATGGCCGTGTTCACGACCTTCCTGCCCTTCGTCCTCTACTACTGGATGCTGCGCTCGGTCTCCGCCACGTTCGCTTCGATCGCCGGCTATCTCGTTCCGCCGATCGCGGTGATCTCCGGAATGGTGTTCCTCGACGAGCGGTTGCAGCCCGGAATCGTGCTCGGGGGATTGCTCATCCTCGCCGGGGTGCTCGTCACCGACCGTGCCGAGCGGAGGGTCAGGGTGCGGCCCTGACGCCTTCGGCGGCGAGGGCGGCGGCGAGCCGCTCATAGTCCTCGACCCGGTTGTAGGCCTGTGCAGAGAGCCGCAGCACCCGACCCGGAGCCTGCGGCCAGGGCGACACCGGCACCTCGATGCGGTATTGGTCGCGGAGCAGGAGGGTGAGGGGGTCGCGGTCGCGTCCATTCGAAGCGACCCGAAGCGGGGCGAGTGAGATCGCCGCCATCGAGCCGACCATGTCGTCTCCGGGAAGGTCACCCGCTCCGATCGCATCGGCCACGATGCGTCTGCCTTGCAGGGCCAGGGCACGGTTTTGTCGGCGGAGTTCGTCCCACCCGCCCGGGAACAGCGACCCCATCACCTCGAGGGCGCGGGGCACCGACAGGTGGGCGGTGGGGTCGGTGGTCCCGGTCCAATCGAACAGGAGGTGGAAGCGACTGCGATCCGTCCGTGGCGAGTTGAGCCCGTGACTGATGACGGTGGGCGTCAGTTCGTTTCGGGCCCCGGCGGCGGCGTACAGGAAGCCCGAGCCCTTGGGGGCGCACATCCACTTGTGGCAATTGCCGACGTAGTAGGAGGCGCCGATGGCCGCGATGTCGACCGGAAGCATTCCCGGCCCGTGGGCGCCGTCGATGAGCAGCGGAACCGAGCGCGGCTCGAGTTCGGCTGCGATGCGAGCGACCGGGAGCACGAGTGCGGTCGGGCTGGTGACATGGTCGACGATCACGAGGCGGGTGCGGGCACCGACCGCAGCCAGTACGGCCTCACAGGCGGCGTCGGGAGTGAGCCCGGTGAACGGGACGGAAGCGGTCCGCACCACCGCGCCGGAGCGCCCGGCGGCGTGGTCGACCACGTTGCGGCAGGCGTTGTAACCGTGATCCGTGATCACGATCTCGTCACCGGGATGGAATCGCATCGAGCCGACGATTGCATTCACCGCCGTCGTCGCGTTGGTCACGAAGGCGACACCCGCGGGATCTGCTGAGACGAACGTAGCCAGGGCGTTACGGGCCGCATCGAGTAGCGCCTCGAGGTCGTAGGAGAGGAACTGCACCGGCCGTCGTTCGAGATGCCGACGCAGTTTCGTCTGATGGTCGAGCACCGGCCGCGGACAGGCGCCGTACGACCCGTGGTTGAGGAAGACCACGTCAGGGTCGAGATCCCAGAGGCGGCGCATGTCGACGATGGCCATGCCTATTGGAACGAGATGTACACGGTCGACGGCACCAACTGCAGGATATCTTGCGGGCCGAGCGGTCCGGGGATGTCCTCGTCGAAGAAGTTCTTCCATCCGTACTCGAACTGATCCACCTCCCAGGTGGCGGTGGTGCGCGCCCAGGAGGTGTTCTTGTCCGGGATCGTCCCCAGCCCGTCCATCTGGATGACCAGTGCCAGCTCGGGGGGCGCCTCGATCTGATCGCGGTTCGGCAGCATCTCGTCTTGGAACTGGTGGAGCAGCAGCATCTTCTGAGGGAGAGCGTGGTCGCGGGTGAGTGCCGCCAGCCACCGCACCACCTCGTTGACCTCGGCGGCCTCGACCGAGCCGATCTGCTCGAGGTGGAACTCGTCGGGTCCGAGGCGCCATTCCGGGTCGATCGCCAGTCCGACGTGCGGTTCGAGCAGCAGCTCCTCGTACAGCCTGGCCTGGGAGAGGAAGTCCGACCTCCCGGGCTGCAGGTCGAGGAGGACGTACATGCCGTTGGCGCCGGCGAAGTCGACCCACGAGCGGAGCAGGTCGATCGGCATCTCGTTCGAGAAATCGCCGTCGTTGCCCGCGTCCCCGGCGGCCACCGTGGCGATGATCTCGAAGGTGGGGAGGATGATGAGCCCGTCGGCGTCGTAGCCGGTCGAGAGCTGGTTCAGCCGGGCGAGCCCGGCCGCGGGGTCCTGCTCGCCGAGCACTCCGAGCGCGGTCGTGAGCGGATTCCCGTACAGGGCGACCAGTCGGCGTCCGGGGAACAGCAGGAGGCCCCCGCCGGGGATTTCGTCACCGCGCAACAGCACCCTCGCCTGCCATCCGGCGTCGGCGGTCGCCCCCACGATCTGGATGGCCCGGACCCGATCGGCGATGGGAGCGAGGTCGCGCCTCAATGCGGTGTCGCGGCGCAGGTCGGAGCCATCGACCAACCCCATGAAACCCCCTGAGGTGATCGCACCGGCGGCGGCGGCGAGCGCGGCCTCGGGCTCTCCGGTGTCGACCAGCCACAGCATCCCCGATTCGCCGGTGCCTGCCACGATGTCGTCCCCGGTTACGGGGGACACCGGAGCCGCCGACCCGTCGACCGGGGGAGGGGTGAGGGCCTTGCCGGTCAGCATCGCCTCGACCGCCACCGCCACCGTGTCCGTGCCGCCTTCGGTGGGGAGCAAGAGGTCCTCGTCGGCTCCGATGAGCGAGGTGATCTCGGCGGCGATCTCCTGGGCGCTGCCGTCGATCCGCTCCACTTCGGTCCATCCGGCGACCTCGGCGGCGGCGGTGTCGCCGACGAGCCACACCCGCTGCGGGGCCAGCCGGTCGAGCTCGTACGCCAGCAGGCTGGTGGCGCCTTGGTCGCCGAAGAGCAGCGGCGCCTGGAAGGCGACCGCGAGCACCGCGGCGAGGGCGATGCGGTTGACGTCTCCGGTGTCGACCACCACAACCTCGATGGCGCAGTCGAACATCGCCTTCGAGGCGGCGACCGCGGCGGCGTGCGGATTGCCGGCGGGCAGACTCCCGATCGATGGAGTGCCGTCGGCCGAGGCCCGGGGGGCGAGCACCGTTGTTGCAGGGCACGGGCGCGGATCACGCGTCGTCGTGGTCGACTCTGCACTCACGGTCGAGGGCGGGCCGGTCGGCCGCGTGCCGGCCGGAGAACACGAGGACGCGACGATGGCGATGGTGAGGACAAGGGTGACTCTGCGCACGGGCCTCCGCTGGGTGGCAGGAGGCTAACCGGCCGCGGGGTGTGTCCTCACTCCATCGGCGCCGGTGGGGGCGGCGGCGGAGGCGGGATCACGGGGGGCTCATTCCACACGTGCAGGGGCATCCCTACCGTGAGGTGCCGCTCCAGCCAGTCGGCGTCCCACGTCTCGACGCGGATGCACCCGTGCGACGCGGGATAGGTGGGCACCTGGTGGTACCCATGGATCCCGTAGAAATTGGTGAACGCCCAGTACTTGTACACGCACCAATCGGTGACGGGGTCGCACCTCCAGCCCAGCTGGTGCCACTTGAGCAAGAAGTCGCCTCGGGGCGTGTTGGCGGTGACGACATTGCCCGTCCGGGGGCTGATGTAGGTGTAGCCGCCGCCTGCGGAGACCGGGATGACCTGGGTGAGCTCGCCGTCCTCGACGAGGAACAGCAGCTGCCTGGTCAGGTCGACCTCGAGGTAGTCGCTCTCCGTCCAACGGTTGGGAAGCCCGGGGTCGGGGAGCATCGCGAGCCGGATCCAGTCGAGGGCGTTGAAGACGCTGCTGCGCTCCAGCCCCAGGTACTTGTGGAATGCGACGACGGCGGAGGCTGTGGTGCGGCCGAAGTGGCCGTCGACGGCAGAGTGATAGAACCCGGCCGCGGCGAGAGACCGTTGCAGGTCGGCGACGTCTTCGCCCGAGTCGTCGGGTTCGAGCCGGACCAGGGTGGAGAAGCCGTTCACCCCGATGAGCGGGGTCCGCGTCTCTTCAGCCCCGGCGGGGGCAGCGGCGACCGTGGTCGTCACCACGACCGTGATCGCGATCAGCACGAGGCGTCGAATCACAGGCGACTCCTGAGATGAGCGGCAGACAGTACATGCGGGCCCAAAGGCCGTTTTCGGCAGTCCCCGGTGTGACCCTGAGAGTTATGCACTCGCCGCCGCCGCTGCGGGCCGTGCCACAGTCGCAACGGGGGCGATTGCCCCCCCGCACTCACGGCAGAACTTGCTGTCCGTGGGGTTGTCGGTGGTGCACGCCGGGCATCGGATCACGGGCAACGAGGGTACTCCCGCCGATCCGCTTGTTATGGGTTTGTTGATCGCGTCGCTGATGGCTGCTGTGCTCGTGGGCGGCATCCTGCTCGGGAGACGAGCCGCGCGATCGAGTCCTCACCGTCTCCGCCACCGCCGCCTCCCGGTCACTAGTCTCTCCACCATGGCTCGGTGGCACCGACGCCTCCTGCCTTTGGCAGGCGCGATGCTCGTCGCCACCGCCTGCTTCGGTGGTTCTGGGGCGACCACCACGGAGGCGGCGAGCACCACCACCGCGCCCACCACGACCGTTCCCGAGACGACCACGACCACCCTGGTGGCCAACGGGACGCCCCTGGTTGCGGAGGGCGATCACAACGAGACCGTCGCCGCCTTCCAGTTCCTCCTCAACTGCAACGGCTTCGGTTCCCTCGAGGTCGACGGGGCCTTCGGTCCCGCTTCCCGCGCCGCGGTGGAGCAGGCACAGGTCGCCCTGGGCAGGGTGGTGACGGGGGCACCCGATGAGGCGACGCTGGCGTTGTTGTCGCGGGACTGCGCCGAATCGCGTCGCATCGAGATCGACGACGGCCAGGGCATTGCCGTCGGCAACGTCGGACCCTCCGATCCCGACACCTACTTCGTCCGCTCCGGGGACTCCGGTCGTCTGACCGCCGTGGTGGTATCGGCCGGCGGCGTCGCCCGGATCGATCTCCGTTCGATCGACGGAACCCCCATCGCCGGAGGCTCGGCCGCGGTGGCGGGTGAGGCGGAGGACGACGTCGACTATGTGGTCCAGGTGGCGACGGTGGGAGAGGCGGCGACCTACACGCTGATCGTGGCCGTACCCGAGGCACCCGCGGGAGCCATTGCCGCCGCCGACCCCGGCACCTTCCGCGTCGGCACCTCCGACGAGGTGGTGTCGGGGGTGTGCCTCGACACCACGGGAGAGGCGGCATACGTGGCCGAGACCGGCTCCGGGTATCTGGTGATCGCCACCGGGGCGGTCGGCGACTTCGGGCCGGAGCACGGCGGCATCGGCGCCTCGGTTGAGCTCGTCGACCGGGATGGGTCACCGGAGTATTACGGGTTCTCCTCCGACCTGGTGATCACGGTGGGGGAGCGTGTCGTCGGATCGCTCCCCGTGTTCCCGATCGCACCGGGCGGCGCCGACGAGCCCATCGATCTCGCCTTCGACTTTCTCCGCTCGGCGGCGCCGTGTGCCGGTGGCGAGGTGACGCCGATCGTGCTCGCCGCCGAGGGTCTCGGGGTGATCGGCTTCGGGGCCTCCGATGACGAGACCGTATCCCTGGTGCGCCAGGCGCTGCCGGGGTCGTCTCCCCTCGTCGACACCGGTTGGGTCGCCGTCGATCCCGACGCCAACCCCTACGGGGTGTGCAGCCCCGGAACCAGCGAGGTGCGGGTGGTCGAGGTCGACAACCTCACGCTCTTCTTCACGAACGCGCCCACCACCTGGAAGCCGGCGGGCGGAAGGCACTTTGCGGCGTATCGGGTGGTCGCCGGGGCGTTCCCGCTCCACACCCGCGGCGCCGTCGGACCCGGTTCGTCGATCGCCGAGGTGCTGGCCGCTCATACCGACGCCGTTGCGGCCTCCGGTCTGCTCGGAGGGGTAGACGTCTACGTGTCCTCACCTCCGGGGAGTGAGGCTTGGCTCCGTGCCGCCGCGGCCGGCGCCTCCGACCCGGACGACATCGGAGCAGAAATCAGCGCCGTTTTCGGCGGGCGCTTCTGCGACCTCTAGAGGAGACGCTCGGCGAGGGCGGACAGATCGGCGAGGGGGAACGGGTCGTCCGACAGCACCTGGATGCCGACGTGGTCGGCCCCGGCCTCGAGGTGTGCCCGGATCCGCGATGCCACCGCGTCGGCGTCGCCCCAGGCCACGACGGCGTCCACGAGCGCGTCGCTGCCCTCGCCGTCCAGATCGGATTCCGACCAGCCGAGCCGCACCAGGTTGCGCCGGTAGTTGTCGAGCGCCAGATAGCCCCTGGTGTGGCGACGGGCGATCGCGCGGGCCCGGACGGGGTCGGTGGCGATCACGACCGCCTGTTCGGGGGCGAGCCAGGGACCGGGGCCCATCACCTCGCGGGCGGTTCGGGTGTGCTCGACCGGGACGAAGTAGGGATGCGCGCCGGAGGTGCGGGAGGCGGCGAGGCGGAGCATCTGCGGACCGAGTGCCGCCAGGACTACCGGGACCTCGGGATCGGCCGGAGGGCCGACGAACGAGGCCGCCGTGATGCCGTCGAGGTAGTCCTTCATCCTGGCGATTGGGTGCTCGTAGGTGGAGCCGCGGCGTGCCACCGACGGGGCATGGCTCACTCCGAGCCCGAGCACGAAGCGCCCCGGCCAGGCTTCGCCGAGCGCCATGGCCCCGCTCGCCGCGGCGTTGGGGTCGCGCGCCCAGATGCTGGCGATGCCGGTGACCGCAGCCAGCCGATTCGTGGCCGACAGGATCAAGGCCGCGGTCACGAACGCCTCCCGGCCGCGGCTCTCGGGGAACCACACCGTCCGGTACCCCATGTCCTCGACGGCGGCGGCAGCGCGGCGCACCTGGGCGGCGGGCTGGTCGACCAGCGACCACGACCACACCCCCACGCGTCCGAGGTCGGGGAGCGGGGCGTCGAGCCGCATCAGCCGGCGAGCTCCCGGAGGGCGATGGCCTCGGCCAGCACGAACCTCCGCAACTCGTCGAGGTGGATGCTCTCGTTGGGGCCGTGCGCCCGGCACTCGGGATCGGCGGCCCCGGTGAGCACGATGGCGGCGCCGGGATTGGCCGCGGAAAACGCGGCCACGAAGGGGATCGATCCCCCCACTCCGATGTCGACCGACGGCCGGCCCCAGGCCTCGGCGAAGCCTCGGCGGAACGCGGCGAGGCGGGGGTCGTCGCCTCCCAGGCGGAATGGCTCTCCCGACTCGAACGGGGTCACCGTCACCCGCGCCCCCCAGGCCGGTCGGCTCTCGAGATGATCCACCAGGGCTTGCATCGCCCTGGCGGGGGAATCGCCGGGGGCGAGGCGAACGCTCACCTTGGCCCGCGCCTTGGGGATGAGCTGGTTGATCGCCTTGGCCACCGCGGGCGCGTCGATCGCGAGCACCGCCGCGGCGGGCCGGGTCCACAGCCGCGAGGTGAGGGTTCCGGTGCCGATCATCTGAACGCCGGGGAGCACCCCCGCCTGGGACCGGAGTTCCTCCTCGGTCAGGTCGAGCGGGTCGGTCTCCTCCGAGACGAGCCCGGGGATCGCCACATTGCCCGCAGCGTCGTGGAGCGAGGAGAGCACCCGGGTGAGGATGGTGAGAGCGTCGGGGATGGCACCGCCGAACTGTCCCGAGTGGACCCCGGATTCGAGTACCTGGACCTCGACGAATGCCGAGATCAGGCCCCGCAGCGACGTGGTGAGGGCCGGAGTGCCGACTCGCCAGTTCCCCGAGTCGGCGATCACGATGACGTCGGCGGCGAGCAGGGAACCGTGGGCGGCGAGGAAGTCCTCGAGGTGGGAGGAGCCCACCTCTTCCTCTCCCTCGACGAACACCTTGATCCCAACGGGCGGGGTGTCGCCGAGGAGCCGGGCGACCGCGGCGTGGGTGACGATGCCGCATTTGTCGTCGGACGACCCGCGGCCGTAGAGCCGGCCATCGCGCTCGAGCGGCATGAACGGCGCGGTTGCCCATTCGGAATCCGGGCCGGGCGGCTGCACGTCGTGGTGGGCGTACAGCAGCACGGTCGGCGCCCCGGGCGGTCCCGCGATCTCCCCGAAGACCGCCGGATGAGCTCCCTCCAGCTCGAGGAGCCTCACCGCGCCGAACCCGTACCGGCGGAGCAGGTCGGCGGTCGCTTCGGCGGAGCGGCGCACCTGGGAGGCGTCGAAGTCGGCGGCGCTCACCGACGGGATCCGCACCAGGGCCTCCAGTTCGGCGCGGATCGAGGGGAACAGGGCGTCGACGGCGGCGGCGAGATCATCGTGCATGCACCGAAACCTAGTGACTGCGGCGACCCGTCCCGCCGGTATCCCGTCACCGTCCGCCACGGGCTAGGTTTGTGAGGGTGAAGCGGTTCGGGGTCGGCCTTCTGGCATTGGTCGCCGCGGCGTGCGGGGGCGACGACGCCGTGGTGACGACGAGTGCCGCGACCACGACCGCTTCGACCGCTCTCGCTTCGGCAACTTCGCCGCCTGCAACCGTCGCTGCGACCGCACCGAGTGTGGTACTCGGCATCGTCACCGGCAGGGGAGACGATCAGAGCTTCGAGGCGGCCGCTTACTTCGACGCTGCGCCGGGGACGACCCGTATCGTGATCGGGATCGACTCCGACGACTCGTACGGGGGCATTGGCGATCCGACGCCGGATCTCGAGGGGTGGGCGGAGTTCGGTGAGACGGTGGTGGTGGGTGCCGACGGCGAGGTCGTGGCGGGCGGCTCGGCAGAGGGCATCGGAGACTGGATGTCGTGGGGAGCGGAGGGGAACGGACTCCGGGTGTTCTTCATCCGCGACATCGCCCCGGTGGCGGGCACGCTGTGGGTGGTCGTCGGCGACGGATCCACCCCGGGGTCGGTGGCGGGTGTGGCCACCGGTGACTCCTGCTCGATCCGCGGGTCGGACATCGGTGCCGTCCCGGGCGGCGAGGTACCCGACCCCGGTGTGACCTGCCGCTATCCGTGAGCAGAACCTCTCCGGAACCGCGTAGCATCTCGGTTCTCACCAGGAGGCCGTCGTGAGCCGCGACACCGCAGACATCGTCATCATCGGAGGCGGGATCATCGGGCTGTCGATCGCCCATCAGATCAGTCGCCGCGACCCGCGACGCATCGTCGTCCTGGAGAAGGCGCTCAACGTCGGGGAGGGAAGCACCGGCGCGTCGTGCGCCATTCTCCGCCAGCGTTACACCCACCCGGAGGCGATCATGGTGGCGCGCGACGGCCTCCGGGCCCATCGCAACTGGCCGCGCTACACCGGCCTCACCGAGCCGCGGGCACGGTTCCACCACACCGGGGTGCTGTGGATGATGGCGGAGACCCCGGCCAAGATCGAGGGCAGTCGCGACGTGATGTCCGGGCTCGGGATCGGGGTCGAGGTGCTGACGGCGGCCGAGGTGCGGAAGCGGTTCCCGGCGCTGAGCACCTGCAATCGCCCCTTCGATCTCACCGGTGCCACCGAGCACGAGTGCGAGGACCACGAGTCCTTCCTGTTCGAGATCGAGAGCGGGTTCTTCGACCCCGTCTCCGCCGCCCAGGATCTGCTCGAGGCGGTACGGGCGGCGGGCGTCGACGTGCGGCTGCGCACCAAGGTCACCGGGATCCGGACCGCGGGCGGACGCGTCACCGGCGTCGATCTCGGCGACGGCACCGGCATCGATGCCCCGGTCGTGGTCAACGCCGCCGGTGCTTGGGCGCCCCGGGTCGCGGCGATGGCGGGCTTCGATTACAAGACCCACGGGTGGACGATCCGCCCGATCCGGGCTCAGGTGATCTACCGCGAATGGCCTCGGGACGTGGTCCCCGGTCCGCTCCCCGTGGTTGCGGATTCGTCGGGAGGGATCTACTTCCGGCCCGAGGCAGGCGGGCAGCAGATCCTGGTCGGTTCGATTCGCGAGGAGGACGAGCAGGAGATCGTCGAAGATCCCGACGTGTTCAATGGGAACATCGATGCCGCCTTCCGCGACGTCAAGATCCATGCCCTCCATCACCGCATCCCCTCGCTGCCGTATCGCGGCCACATCACCGGGGTGGCCGGCCTGTACACGATGAACGTCGAGGACGTGCATTCGGTGATCGGCCCAACCTCGCTCGAGGGGTTCATCGTCGCCAACGGATGCAGCGGTCATGGCTTCAAGGAGTCGCCGTCGGTGGGGTCGATGGTGGCGCGCCATCTGACTGGTGCCGCCCCCGACGAGTGGGACACCGAAGCCCCGATGGAGTTCTTCTCCATCGAGCGTTCGCCGATCGTGCTGACGGAGAAGGCGGTCCTCGCCTGAGTTCTCAGCGCGGGGCGATGCCGAGCATCCGCAGGAAGGCCCGCTGGTCGGGCTCGCGCCCCAGGAAGTCCTTCAGCAGGTCCATCGGGTCGCGGGAACCGCCCGGGGCGAGGACCCTGGCGCGGTACTCGGCGCCGACCACCGGGCTGAGCACGCCCTCCTCTTCGAAGCGGCTGAACATGTCGTCCCCGAACACCTTGGCCCACAGGTACCCGTAGTACCCGGCGTCGTATCCGAACAGGTGCCCGAAGGACGCCGGGTAGAAGGTGCCTTCGTGGAAGGGGAACCCCGAGATCTCACTCGTCTCCCGGGTGATGGCGTCGAGATCCTTGTCCGCGCCGGGACCGTGGAGCGCCATGTCCAGCATGCCGAACGACACCTGCCGGAGCATCGCCAGGGAGATGTGGAGGTCGCGGGCGGCGACCAGCTGCTCCACCAATCCGTCGGGGATCGGTGCCCCGGTCTCATGGTGCCTGGCGAAACGCCGCAGTACGTCGGCATTCCAGCACCAGTGCTCCATGATCTGCGACGGCGCCTCTACGAAGTCCCACTCGGTGTTGTACCCACTGAACCGCACCAGCCGGGTGTGACCCAGGCTGTTGTGGAGAACGTGGCCGAATTCGTGGAACAGCGTGGTCACCTCGTCGTGGCGCAGTAGCGAAGGGGCGGTCCCCGCCGGCTTGGTGAAGTTGCACAGGATGGCGGTGACCGGGAGCACGTAGCCATCGGGGCCGGCATGCCCCGGCACCAGGTCGAAGGCGGCGGCGTGGCCGAACTTTCCCTCGCGGGGAAAGAGGTCCATGTAGAACGTCGCCAGATGTGATCCGTCGGCGGCATCGAGGATGTCGTAGGCGACGGCGTCGGGGTGCCACGCCGCCACCGTGGGGTGTTTGCGGTACTCGAGACCGAAGACCTCACCGGTGATGGCGAACATCCCCTCCAGCACCCTGTCGAGGGGGAAGTAGGAGGCGACCTCGGAGGGATCGACGCCGAACCGCTCCCTGCGGATCTTGGTGTGCAAGTAGCGGTGGTCCCACGGCCGGAGCTCCCCGTCGCCGAGGGCCGTACGCAGATCGGCGAGCTCCTCCCGGGCCTTGGTGCTGAGACCGGGCACGATCCCGGCGAAGAGCTCCTCGACGGCCTTGGGTTCTTTCGCCATCTTCAACTCCATGGCGTAGTTCGCCCATGAGGGCATGCCGAAAATCTCGGCGATGCGGTGGCGCAGGCTGATCGCCTCGGCGAGCAGGGGGCGGTTGGCTGCCACCGCCTTGTTGAAGAACTTGAACTGCAGCTCGCGGCGTAGCTCCCGGTCGAGCGCCTGGTCCATGAACGGGTAGTAGTCGGGGTAGTCGAGGCTCACCCGGAAGGTGCCGGGCTGCGCACCGGGGGAGAGGCGGGCGACCGCGTCGTCGGGAAGCCCGGCGAGCTGTTCCCGGGTGAGGTCGAGACCGTCCTGGAACTCGTCGATGTTCTTGTTGAAGGCCACCTCGAGCTCGACCAGCCGGGTGCGATGGCGCTGGACCTCGGCTCGCTCCTCCTCCGAGAGGGCGTGACCGGCGCGGCGGAAGTCGCGGCGGGTGAACTCGACGAGGCGCTGCGGCTCGCCCTCGAGCGCCGCCGCCTCGGGGGTGGCGGCAAAGGCCTCGATCGCCTCGTACAGATCGCGGCGGAACACCAGGTCGGACTGCCACTTGGACAGCGTCTCTTCGCCCGTCTGCGCCGCCTCGCGGACGGTGCGATCGGGGTGGGCTCGTCCCATGAAGGGCCCCACCCCGTAGGCGCGCACCATCACGGCGCCGAGGCGGTCGAGGGGTGCCAGCGTGTTGTCCCAGGTGCGCGGCCCGGCGGCGCCGACGACCCCGGCGACGAGCGCCTCGCCGGTGGCGATGGCGCCGGCGACGGCGTCGGCCACCGACTCCGCTGTGGTGGTGGTGTAGTCGTGCAGCACGGTGGTGGAGGTTACCTGCGGCGAAGGGATGAACCGGCGCCGCGGCCGGTCAGCCGTCGAGCTCGCCGATGGCGTACATGAACCCGTCGCGGCCGCCGATGTAGATCATCCCCTTCCACACCGCCGGGGTCGCCTCGAGGTTGCCGGTGCCCACCTTGAAGGTCCACACCAGCCGGGGCTCCCGGGGATCGGCGAGGTCGAAGCGGCGCAGCAGGCCGTCGTTGGCGGCGACGATCAATTGGTTGTCCACGATCACGGGGGACGACCACGAGCCGTAGCCGAGGGTGAAGTACCACAGCTCCGCACCGGTCTCCTGGTCGACCACGATGAGGGTGCCCTTGTGGGTCACCGCGTAGATCACCCCGTCGCCGAGTGCCGGGGTCGACCACAGGCCGCCCTTGGCGGGCGGTTCGTTGAGCGAGTACATGCCCCACACCCAGGGGTCGTCCCGGTTGTATGGGTCGAGCTTGATGAGTTGTCCGAGTTCGCGGGCGCGCGGGAGGTAGCGCTCGTACTCGGCCGACACGTAGAGGTAGCCCTGCTCGTCGACGAAGATCGTGGCGTCGACGTCGTCGCCGACCCAGTAGTCGAACACGATCTCGACGTCGCCGGACTCGATGTCGGTGATGTCGAGCCCGAACACCCTTCCCCCCGAGTTGGCGAAGTAGATCCGACCCTCGTACATCGCCGTCGAGTTCTCGACGCTCACCGCCGGATAGGTTGGGCCGATGGCGGCCATCAACTCGTCATTCCAGGTGTCCATCTGGAACACGACCTCGGGGGCGATCGTGACCAGTCCGAGGCTGTCGTAGCCGCGGTTGAGCCTGAAGATGTAGTAGATGGAGTTCTCCGACCCCTCGAACATGTAGTCGTTCACGATCAGCGGGCTCGAATCCCAGTCGTCGTTCCAGCGGCCGCCGACGTCGACGTTGGCGGCCTCCGCGGGGCAGCTCGGCTTCGGCAGGCAGACCTCGAAGTCCCAGATCACGATCGCGTCGGAGCGATCGAGCGCCACGGCGCGCACCTTGTTGTCACGGCTGCCGAAGTAGACGATCGGGAAGCCGTCGGGATCGATGGTCGGGGTGCCCTTGATGATGTCACCGGTGAGGATCGGCGACCGGGTGGGAATACCGGTCTCGGCGTCGACGAAATGGAGCTTGCGGTCGTATGCGCCAAAGATCATCTCGGTGACCCCGTCGGGTCTCTCCCAGATCACCGGCTGTCCGGTCCAGCCGTTGCCGCACCATGTCGAGGTCACCCCGAGGTCGGTCGACACCGAGCACATCGCGGCGTCGGGGAACCGCCACTTCAGGGTGGGGGATTCGGGCACCGGCCCCTCGCCGTAGTAGGTGCGCGTCGGGTTGCCCCGGAAGGTGAGGAGGCCCTCGACCGCCGTCCCGTAGGGCTCGCCCACGAGACGGGCATCGCTCCAGAGGTGGAGGGGATCATCCGGGATGGTGGTGGTGGTGCTCGAGGTGGTCGTCGTCGCCGTGAGCGGTGTCGTCGCGGTCGTCGACGGGAGGGTGATCGAGCCGAGGGTGCTGTCGAGAGACGTCACCCCGCTGGCCTGGTCGCCTCCCCCGGCGAACAGCCAGAACAGGAGCACGCTGGTCCCGGCGAGCAGAACGGCAACGGCCGCTCCGATCTGGAGGGGGTGACGGGGTGAGTGCATCGAGGGATGGAGTCTATGGGTGGCGCCGCGCAACGACGCGGCACCGATGGGTCGCCCGCGAGGTCAGGCGGTGCTGCCCCGCCGGATCATCCAGCGGTCGGGACGGTCCAGGATCTCGAAGCCGTACCGGCCGTAGAGGTCGTGGGCGTCGGCGGTCGCCAACACGAAACGCTCGACCTCCTGCAGATCGGGGTGGGTGACTGCGGCATCGACCAGGGCCTTGCCCAGGCCGGCGCCGCGATGCTCCTCGAGGACGAAGACGTCGCACAGCCAGGCGAAGGTGCTCCGGTCGGTGACCAACCGGGCAAAGCCGACGGTCACGCCGCGGTGGTAGACGCCGAGGGGGATGCTGTTGGCGATGGAGCGCACCACCGTCTCCCGGGTTCGCCCCCGGGCCCAGTAGGAGGCATCGGTGAGCCATCCATGCACCACGTCGACGTCGACCAGCGCCGGATCGTCGGAGATCAGGTACTCCCCGTGGCTCTTCGAGAAGGTCACGGCACCACGATCAGCCGCGCTCCACCGGTGGAGCGCTCGCCGCGGCTCAGCGAGAGGATCACACCGGCGGCGTCTGCGAGGGGAACCTCAGAGATCGGGGGCGGGATCAGTGACCCGTCGGCCAGACCGGACAGCACCTTCTCGGTGTCTCCGGGAAGGCTTCCATATGAGCCGGTGAGGGTGTACTCGTTGTTCGACCACAGCACCGGGGGAAGCGTCACCACGGGTTCGACACCCACCCCGACCACGACCGCGCGACCCCCCGGCCGCAACGACTTCAGGGCCGCGTCGACCGTGGCCGCCCGGCCGACGAACTCGAGGGCGACGTCGACTCCGCCGTCGGTGAGGAGTTTGACGGCGCGGCCCAGCGAGACCTCCGGTTCGATGAGCACGACCTCGTCGGCTCCCAGAGAGGCGGCGCGCTCCAGCGCCTTCGGATCGACGTCGGCGGCGATGACGGCGCCCGCCGCGCAATTGCGGGCGATCTGCACTCCATAGCTGCCGAGCCCACCCACCCCGATGATGAGGACGGTGTCGCCCCGCCCCACCGCTGCGGTTCGGGTCACCGCGTGGTGGGCGGTGGCGCCGGCGTCCACCGCCGTGGCGGCGGCGGCGGCGCGCAGGCCGGCCGGGATCGGCACCACGGCGGCGGTGCGGACGGAGACAGAGTCCGCCAGGCCGCCGTCGACGTCGATGCCGAGCACGGAAACGCGCTCACACAGGTTGGACCGGCCCTCGGCGCAGCGGCGGCAGTCGCCGCACGGGTCGCCGACGGTCGCCACCACTCGGGTCCCGGGTTCGAGCCCGGAGCCGGCCGCGTGGCGGATCGTTCCGGCGATCTCGTGACCGAGGGTGATCGGGACGTGGCCGGTGCGGGCGGTGCCGTCCAGGAAGTGGAGATCGGATCCGCACACCCCGCAGGCGGTGACGTCCATCACCACCCAATCCGGCGATCTGTCCGGCTCCGGCACCTGCTCCAACCGGAGGTCGCCGGGTCCGTGGAAGCGGAGGGCTCGCATGCCGGGGAGTTTCCCAGATCGCTGCGGAGTAAGCAGTCACCGGGATGTGATCGACCGCCGCCTTCTCCCGTAGGCGTCGTGCGGCGTGGGGGAGAGGGAGGGGTTGTGGCGGTCGGCGGTCCAGCCGGGTCGTGGACCGGGCATGGAGCAACAACGGTCCCCGTCTCGATGCCGGCGACCGGGTTCACTACTACGGCATGCCGTAGCAGAGCCGCAACGGATACGATTGGTCAGCAAAACCTGGGGAGACGAACAGATGACCAACATCGTTCACGTGGTGGGCACCGGGACCATCGGTGAGCCCTTGATCGGCCTGCTCGCCGATCACGCCTCCGACTTCGGCATCGACGAGGTCTCGTTCCACAAGCGCACGCCGATGATCGAAGAGCGCGCCAAGGTGAAGGACCTCGTCGGTCGAGGCGCCGTTTTGGCGGTCGACGAGGACCGCCGTGCTTCCTTCGAGGAGATCGGGCACGCACCGAAACTCGGGACGATGGAAGCGATCGAGCGCGCCGCGGTCGTGATCGACTGCACCCCGGCGGGGAACGCCAACAAGGTCGAGTACTACGAGAAGGCGCGCGGTCCGCGCGGATTCCTCGCCCAGGGGTCGGAATTCGGGTTCGGCAAGATGTACGCCCGGGGAATCAACGACGAGGCGCTCGACCACGGCTCTGATCGGTACATCCAGGTCGTGTCGTGCAACACCCACAACATCTCGGTTCTGATCAAGACGCTGGCAATAGATCCCGACGGCACCTCTCACCTCGAGAGTGGCCGTTTCCTGTGCATGCGCCGCGCCAACGACATCAGCCAGGATGGCTCGTTCATCCCGAGCCCCAGCGTCGGCCGCCACGACGACCCCAGGTTCGGCACGCACCACGCCCGGGACGCGCACCGGCTGTTCGAGACCATGGGGTACGACCTGCCGGTCTTCTCTTCGACGGTGAAGCTCAACACGCAGTACATGCACGCGCTGCATTTCAGCCTCCAGCTGGATCGGGAGGTGACCACCAAGGAGGCGGTCGACCTCCTCGCCGCCAACCAGCGGGTGGCCCTGACCCTCAAGCGCTCGGCGAACCAGATCTTCTCGTTCGGCCGCGACCACGGTTATTACGGCCGGATCCTCAGCCAGACCGTCGTGCCCATCGAGACGATGGCGGTGCGCAACGGCACCGAGCTCGTTGGGTTCTGCTTCACGCCCCAGGACGGCAACGCGTTGTTGTCGTCGATTGCCGCCACCCTTTGGCACCTGCACGGCGAGGTCGGCGACCGCCTGGAGGTGCTGCGTCGATTCTTCTTCCAGGAGGTGTAGGAGCCGAGGGTCGGCCCTTCGGGCCTCCCGCAATTGGCAATTGGCAATTCGGAAATGGCAATTGGCAATTGGCAATTCGCCTTTCGCTCTTGGAACTGCAGGGTCTTCAGTCGTCGCCGGAATCGGCCGATGATCGCCCCATGTCTACGGAGAAGCGGCCGGGACCCCCCGGTTCGCTGCTCATGCCTGGCCACCCCCGGCCTACGTTCAGCGCCGTTCGCGACCTCGGAGTGGTGGTGGCGGCGGTGTGGCTGGCCGCGTTCGTGATCCATGAGTTCCAGATTCCCGAGGCATTGGAGACGTGGAACCGGACACACGAGCAATGGGCGATCGACGAGGTGACCCTGGTTTCTCTCTGTGCCGTCGCGGGCCTCGGGGTGTTCTCCTGGCGCCGTTGGCAGGAATCACTCCAGATCATCGCCCGCCATCAGGCAACGCTGCAGCGTCTCCACACCACCGAGATCGAGGTCGCTTCCAAGGATCAGTTGATCCGAACGGTGTCTCACGAGTTGCGCACCCCGTTGACTGCGATCCTCGGCTATGCCGAGTTGCTCGAAGAGACCCAGGACCGGTCGCTCGAGCGAGAGGAGATGATCTCCACCATCATTCGCCAGGGGCGCGACCTGTCAGACATCGTGGCGGATCTCCTCACTAGGGCGCAAAGTGAGGCAAAGACGCTCAGCGTGGTGGCGGTTCCCGTCCAGTTTGTGGCGAACGTCAACCAGGTCCTCGAGTCGTGGAACGCCGAGGAACGGCAGCGGGTGACCCTCATCGGGACCGCCGCCGCCGTCGGGGACCCGGCGCGGGTGCGGCAGATCGTCCGCAACCTCCTCTCGAACGCGTTCCGTTACGGGAGCGGGGCCATCGAGGTCGCCGTCGGCGCCGGCCCCGACGCCTCGTGGCTCACCGTATCCGACGAGGGTGCCGGCATCCCGGAGGAAGAGCGGGAACGCGTGTTCCTCCCGTATCACCGGGTCGCCGGGGATGCCCGGGCGCCGGGCGGGCTGGGACTCGGCCTCGCCATCTCCCGCGAGCTCGCCCGTCTGATGGGCGGCGACCTCACCTATCGCCGGGGGCGGGGCCGATCGGTATTCGAGTTGACTCTGCCCGTAAAGGCGGAGAGCTCCGTGGCCGCCTGAGAGTGTGCAGTCCGGGAGGCGGCTACGTCTTGTAGCGCCAGACGATCCGACCCCGGGTCGGGTCGTACACCGACAGGTCGAGATCGACCTTGTCGCCGGGAAGGATGCGGATGTAGCGACCCCGGCGCATCTTGCCGGACGCACGCGCCAGCACCTCGAGACCGCCCTCGATCTCGACCTTGAACATCGCGTTGGGGAGGGTCTCGAGCACCGTTCCCTGCACGCGTACGACATCATCTTGTTTGGTCAAAGAATCTCCCAACCGCGGGCATCGATGTGCCCGATGGCTGCAACTCTCCCATTGTGCGGTGTGGTGGTCAAACAACGTCAGAGGCGTTCGACCTCGTCGAGGGCGGCGACGGCCTCCGCCAGGTCCGGAGCCGACATGTCGACCGCGGGAAGCACCCTGATTTCTGAGATGCCGGCAGGTGCGGTTCCCGGGAGACCTCCCACGACGATGACCCGGGTCACTCGCGCTTCTTCTGCCGCCCGCAGCCATCCGGCGACCACCTCGCCGGGAGCGGCAAACGCAAGCTCGCGGCCGTCGGTGGTGGCCTCGGTGATGAGCACCGCGCAGAACGCCCCGGCCGCAGCCGCACGAACGTGCGAGTCGTCGCTGAGATCGCCGACGGCGACCTTTACGCCCCGACTGCGTTGAGTGGCGGCCTCGTCCGCCGAGGACACGAAGGCGCGTACCTCGCCGGCCCGCTCCGTGAGACGGTGCACGATTGCACGACCGGCCGGGGTGTCGCCTCCGATCACGATCACCGGCATGCGGGAGATCCTAGAAAAGGCAGGAGAATCAAGGGAATTCGTCGGTTCGGGGCGAGCACGGGGTCCAAACCGCAACAAATAGCTGCACGAAGGTGTTGTAATGGGAGCGAGCGGTTGGCGCCGGACACGGATCGGTCTTCCCCCACTCCCCAGTTCCGTGCCGGCGCTGCCGCTTTTTTCTCATTTTCCCCCTTGTCTCGGTGCGGGCGGCTGCCACAATCGGCGTCGCGCGAGAAGATGGAGTTGATCAAATCGTGGCCAAGGTCGACATCGATGTCGGAAAGTACCAACTCGGCTGGGCGGACGCCGAGGACTACGTGTTCAAGCCCAAGAAGGGGCTGAACGAGGACATCATCCGCGAGATGTCGGCGATGAAGGGCGAGCCCGAGTGGATGCTCGCCTTCCGCCTCAAGGCCTACCAGCGGTTCCTCCGCAAACCGGTGCCCACCTGGGGTGGCGGCGGGGCGCTCAACGACATCGACTTCGACAACATCTACTACTACATCAAGCCGATGGAGGGGCAGGCCAAGAGCTGGGACATGGTCCCGGAATCGATCAAGGCCACCTACGAGAAGCTCGGCAT
The DNA here is from genome assembly GCA_035291545.1 of Acidimicrobiia bacterium. Classification (GTDB taxonomy): domain Bacteria; phylum Actinomycetota; class Acidimicrobiia; order Spongiisociales; family UBA11373; genus UBA11373. The sequence goes on along the minus strand of DATDRW010000034.1, from coordinate 2,935 downwards.
CCCCCAGGCGGAACGCAAGTACCTCGCCGGGGTAACCGCCCAGTACGAATCTGAGGTCGTGTACCACCGTAACCGCGAGGACCTCGAGGGACTCGGCGTCCTGTTCTGCGACATGGACACCGCGCTTCGCGAGTATCCCGAGATCGTGCGGCAGTACTTCGGAACGATCATTCCCCCCAACGACAACAAGTTTGCCGCCCTCAACTCGGCGGTGTGGTCGGGTGGCTCCTTCATCTACGTGCCGCCGGGGGTCCACGTCGATCAGCCGCTCCAGGCCTATTTCCGGATCAACGCCGAGAACATGGGGCAGTTCGAGCGCACGCTGATCATCGTCGACGAGGGCGCCTACTGCCACTATGTCGAGGGGTGTTCCGCTCCGACGTACTCGAGCGATTCCCTGCACTCGGCGGTCGTGGAGATCGTCGTCAAGGAGGGTGGCCGCTGCCGGTACACGACCATCCAGAATTGGTCGAACAACGTGTACAACCTCGTCACCAAGCGCGCGGCGGCATATCGCAACGCCACGATGGAATGGATCGACGGGAACCTCGGCTCCAAGCTCACCATGAAGTACCCGGCGGTGTGGCTCATGGAAGAAGGCGCTCACGGCGAGGTGTTGTCGATCGCCTTCGCCGGCAAGGGTCAGCATCAGGACGCCGGCGCCAAGATGGTCCACGCGGCCTCGAACACCACGTCGTTGATCACTTCGAAGTCGATCGCCAAGGATGGTGGCCGCAGCGGGTATCGCGGGCTGGTCCGGGTGGAGAACGGGGCCGAACACGTGAAATCCTTCGTCCGCTGTGACGCGCTGATCCTCGACGAAATGAGCCGTTCCGACACCTACCCGTACATGGAGATCGAGGAGGCCGATGCCCAGATCGGGCACGAGGCGACGGTGTCCAAGGTGGGTGACGACCAGCTCTTCTACCTCATGAGCCGGGGCCTCACCGAACCGCAGGCGACGGCGATGATCGTTGCCGGCTTCATCGAGCCGATCGTCAAGGAGCTGCCGATGGAGTATGCCGTCGAGCTCAACCGGCTCATCGAGCTGCAGATGGAGGGATCGGTTGGGTAGTCGTCGGCGTAGCCGACGAGATGGCAGACAGCAGATTGCAGACCGCGAGTGCATTGGCCATCTGCAATCTGCAATCTGGGTTCTGCCTCACGTCCCCTTGTAGTTCACCATCTGGTCGAGGACCACCTCCACCTCGACGAGATCCTTTTGGTCCTGCATCACCCGGCCGATGTCCTTGTAGCTGCCCGGCGCCTCGTCGAGGAGGGCGTGGACCCGATCCGCCAGCCAGGTCCTGCCCGCCATCGCCGCCGACAGCTCGCCGGGGGTGAACTTCTTGCGAGCCGCCGTCCGGCTCATACGCCGGCCGGCACCATGAGCGCACGACGAAAACGACAGCGGGTTGCCCTTTCCCCGCACTATGTAGTTGGGGGTTCCCATCGACCCGGCGATGACTCCGTGGTCGCCGATCCCGGCGCGGATCGCTCCCTTACGCGTCAGCCACACCTCGCGACCCATGTGCTGCTCTCGCGCCGTGTAGTTGTGGTGGCAGTTGATGCGACGCCGCTCGGTGGGGGTTCGCCCGACGGTCTCTGCGATCGCCCCGAGCAGCAGGTCCATCATCCGGCTCCGGTTGGCGAAGGCGTAGCCCTGTGCCCAGTCCAGATCGCCGAGGTACTCGTCGAATTCCGGCGTTCCTTCGGTCAGATAGGCGAGGTCACGGTCGGGGAGGTCGACCCCCCGGCATTTGCGGCGGGCGATCTCGATGTGCGCCTCGGCGAGCCGGTTCCCGGGCCCGCGGCTCCCCGAGTGGAGCACTGCCCAGATCGTCCCCGCCGGATCGCGGCACACCTCTACGAAGTGGTTGCCGGCTCCCAGGCTCCCGAATTGCCCCGCCGCTCGCTCCTCGAGACCGAGCCGCGCCAGGGTGTCGTTCGGGTTCCGCTCGAGCCACTCGCTCCCGGCCCGTACCGCCTCGTGTCCCTTGCCGACACCGGCCGGGATACGCCGCTCGATCCGCCGCAGCAGGGGGTACAGGTCTGCCGGGAGGTCGTCGACCCCCAGGTCGGTCTCGACGGCGATCATGCCGCACCCGATGTCCACACCGACGGCGGCGGGCACGATCGCTCCCTCCGTAGGGATCACCGAGCCCACGGTGGCCCCCTTGCCGAGGTGGGCATCGGGCATCAGGGCGACGTGCCCGACCACGAAGGGGAGGGAGGCGACGCGCCGGGCCTGGGCCAGGGTCTCCTCGTCGATCTCCGATGCCCAGCAGATGAGCTTGTCGTCGAGGCGGTGCATCACCGTCGGCAACGGTACCGGTATGGGGAGGCCACCGCTGCGGGAAACCGAGCCTGCGATGGAGGGGTAGCCTCGACCGCATGTACCTCGACCTGATCTCGCGCGGGTTCCGCCGCAATCAGCGGGTTGTCGGCTCGCACGCCGAGGGTCTCAGCCACGAGGACGCGCTGCGCCAGTCCGGGTACAACACGAACTGCTTCAACTGGGTCGTCGGTCACATGGTCGCCGGCCGGGACGACGTCTTGAAGACGCTCGGGGCGAGCCCGGTGCTCGACGAGGGAGCCGCCGACCGGTATCTCCAGGAGTCCGAACCGATCCGGGAGGACGGTCCCGGGGTGTTGGCGCTGTCCGACCTGCTCGGTGCGTTCGACGAGACCGAGGCGCGCATCGAAGCCGCGCTGGCCGCCGCTGACGCTGCATTCATGGCCGAGGAGCTGCCTGCCGGGGAGGGGCGAACCGCGCCGCGCGCCGCCCGGGTGATGTTCTTCCTCTTCCACGACACCTATCACGCCGGGCAGACCGACGTGATCCGCCAGCTCTCAGGGAAGTCGGACAAGATCATCTGATCGCTGCCCGCCGCCCGCTGCCCGCTACCCGCTCCGGCGGGAGGCGGGAGGCGGG
>DATDRW010000033.1:0-47616 GCA_035291545.1 Acidimicrobiia bacterium | reverse complement strand
CCTCCCCCCGCCCCGCGACCGCGGCCCGCCGGACCAGCCGGACGTTTCTCTCGCGTTCCGCGGCCAGCATGGTGCGCAGCTGAGCGCCCTCTCCGTCCGAGGTGCGGGCGTGCAGGGCGACGGTCTCGACCTCGGCGATGCGCCTCCGCGACTCCTGCAGCTGTGCGCCGAGATCGGCGGCCGCAGCGACGGCCTGGTGGGCCGAGACGAGTTCTCGTTCGGCCTCACCGAAGCGCGCCTCCAGGGCGGAGGTGTCGGAGCGGATGGCGTCGAGCATCTCGGTCGCCTGTTTCAACTCGGACTCCAGCTCGGTGATGCGCGCGTCGCGGACCTCCACGTCGATGTAGAGGCGCTCGAGGGAGGCGATGCGCTCGTTGAGCCTTCGGAGCTCGGCGTTGCGCGCTGCGGTGAGGGTCGCCAGCCGCTGCTCGAGTTCCCTGATCTCGGCCTCCCTCACGATCAGCATCGGAGAGGGTGCGGCGTCGGGGAGCGGCCCGGGCGGTGGCGTTGCGATGAGCTCGGAGAGCGCGGCGGTGACGCGGCGATCGGCCTCCTCCCGGACCCGTGCGATCTCGGCGGCGAGGCGGTCGACCTCGCCCCGCGAGGTCTCGGCGGCCCGATGCGCCCCCTCCAGCTCGGCGGTCAGCCGGGAGATCGCCGCATCCCGGTCCTCCAGGGCGCGGCGGTGCTCCCACGGGTCGGGGGGGAGCAGGCGCCGCTCCGAAATCGGTTGCGATGGTGCGGTCGGGCCGGTGGCCGCCAGGGCTACCTCGAGGGCTCCGATCCGATCGCGCAACCGGTCGGTCTCGGCGAGGGCCGCATGGAGCCGCTCCGGGAGGCCCCTGGTGGCGGGCTCAGGCTCTCGAACCGGCTGCTCCTCGATCCGGTTTCGGGTCTCCTCGACCTCGTTTCGGAGCCGTGACAGCTCGCGGTCGGCTGCCGCAAGATCGGTCTCGAGTTCAATGGCCCGGTTCGCGGTGGCCTCCGCCTCCGCCCGGGAATGGGTGAGATCGGCGTGTGAGCGTCGCACCTCGTCGCGGAGGTCGTCGACCCTCTGTTCCGATGCCGCGGCGTTGGCCTCGGCGGCCACCAGGCGCTCCTCGAGTTCGCTCATGTGCTCTGCCAGCCCTGCCGCCCGCGTCGCGGATGCCCGCGCCACCCAAACCGCCTCGCGCTCACCGGCGAGGGCGACGGAGGTCTGATGCTGGGCGGCGTCGGCGGCCGTCCCCTGCTCCCTCGCGTCTTCGCGCGCCCGGAACACGGCGGTGCGCAGCCGCCTGCCGCGGCGGTGGGCGAGGAAGGCGACCACGAAAACGGCGACGAACAATGCACCGGCACCGGCGAGCGCAGCGATGGTCGTCGCGTCCACGGGAGGAGTCTACGGATCGAGGCATCACGCGTGACGGGTCGCGGGTAGGTTCACCCCATGAGGGTGCGCCCCGGCCGACACGAAGACCTTGTGGCGATCGGCCGGGTGGCCGGGGCGGGGTTCTGGGAGACCTACACCGGCCTGCTCAAACCCGACACCATCGGCCGGATGTTGGCCGCGGACTACTCGCCTTCCGCCGTGGCACGGCGGTTGCTCCGCGGCGGTCTGGTCGTGGCTGAGGAGGAGGCCGGCATCGCCGGCTTCGTGGACGCCGTGCCGGCCGGCGAGGCCTTCGGAGTGTCGGCGATCGCCACCGATCCGTCACGGCGGAGGTGTGGCATCGGGCGGGCGCTGATCGGCGAGGTGCTGCGACGTCACGGGGCCCTTCCGCTCAGCGCCGACGTGCTCTTGGGCAACCTCGACGCCGAAGGGTTCTTCGAACGCCTCGGTTTCGTCCCCGGCGAGATCGTGCAGGTGTCGCTGTTCGAGGAGGAGGTCGTGGAGCGTCGTTGGTGGTGCCCCTCCGGCGAGTGGGAGCCTGGGCGCGGCTAGCCTCGTCGTGCGATGGCCCGGCGCGACCCGACCGTCCTTCCCAAGGTGCTGCTCCACGACCACCTTGATGGCGGTGTCCGCCCCGGAACCGTCCTCGAGCTGGCGGCAGCCTCCGGCTACACCGCCCTCCCCGCCGAGGCCCCGGATCGGCTGCAGGCCTGGTTCCACCAGACCGGAGCCACCTCTTTGGAGTCGTATCTCGCCGCCTTCGCCCACACCTTCGGTGTGATGCAGACCCCGGAGGCGATGCGGCGTGTCGCCTCCGAGGCGCTGGCGGATCTGGCGGCCGACGGGGTGGTCTACGCCGAGCTTCGCTTCGCCCCCTCCCTGCACACGGCTGCGGGCATGACCCGTGCCGAGGCGATCGCCGGTGCGCTGCAGGGCCTTCGAGAGGCCGAGGCGGCCACCGGGGTACCGGCGAGGGTGATCGTGGATGCCCTTCGCCAGCAGACCGACTCGGTCGAGGTCGCCGGCGTGGCTGCCGAGTTCGTCGGGCGTGGCGTGGTCGGTTTCGATCTCGCCGGACCCGAGGCGGGTCATCCGGCTCACGAGCATCGGGAGGCCATCGCGATCGCCCGCGCCGCAGGCCTCAGGGTGACGATCCACGCGGGTGAGGGCGATGGGGTGGAGAGCATTGCCGATGCGCTCGCCTGTGGCGCAGAGCGCATCGGCCACGGGGTCCGCATCATCGAAGACGTCACCGTGAGGGATGGGCGGATCGTCGCCATGGGTCCGGTGGCCTCCGAGGTCCACCACCGCGGGATCCCTCTCGAGGTATGTCCTACTTCGAACCTGGACACGAAGATCTTTCCCACTCCTGCAGACCACCCCGTGGGGATGTTGCACCGGGCCGGGTTCACCGTCACCGTGAACACGGACAACCGCCTCATGAGCGCCACCACGATGAGCCGGGAGTTCGCCGTGGTGTCCATGTACTGCGGGATGGACGGCGACGACCTGCACGCGGTCACCCGCACCGCGGTTTCTGCCGCGTTTTGCGACGAGGCCACGCGGGGGGTGGTGGCGGACCGCGTCGAGGCCGGATACCGCTAGCGGCGGGCCTCGATCCAGTCGGCGACGCGTGTGGTGGCCGGGACGCCCCCCTCCTCGTTGAAGATCTCGTGGCGGAAATCGGGGAACACGATCCGGTCCACTCCGGGCACGGCAGCGAGCGGTGCCGACACCCCAGGGGGGACGATCGTGTCGGCGCCGCCGTGGGCCACCAGGGTCGGCAGGGTGAGCGAGGACAGGTTGGCCCTGCACCGGGCACCGGCCAGGAGCGCCCGGCGGGCCAGCGCCAGCGTGGTGCGGGTGAACACCAGTGGGTCGGCGAAGTACCGCTCCCCCACCGAGGGGTCCCGGGACAGCTGATCGCCGCGCAGACCGTTGGCCACCGATAGGCGGGGCATCACCACTCCGAGAACTCGGGCGGCGAGCCTCTTCACGACGGGGATGTCGGCGTCGAGACCCGGAGCGCTGAGCACCAGGAGGTCGGGCGCGGGGCGCTTGCTCAGTGCGTAGGCGAGGGCGACGAGGCCTCCCATCGAATGGCCGAGCAGGACCACCGGAGAGCCCACGGCGCGGGCGGCCGCCACATCGGTGACGAGGTCGTCCAGGTAGTCGTCCCACGATCTCACGAACGCGCGGCGGCCGCCGGACGCGCCGAAGCCGCGGAGATCGGTGGCACGAACGGCATGGCCCCGCGCGACGAGCAGGGCGGCCACGTGCTCGTACCGTCCACCGTGCTCGCCGAGTCCGTGTACCAAGACGATGACCGAGCGCGGCATCCCCGAGGGCCCCCAGCCTCGCGTGATGAGTCGGGTTCCGTCGGCGGTGAGACGTTGGGTGGTCATCGTGGCTCCTCGAGGTCGTGCCAGGTGAGCATGGGTTTGCGAGCGGCGAGGGCGTCGTCGGGCCGCGACACCGGCGTGCGGTGTGGGGCGTGCTGGACCCCCTCCGGGTCCTCGGCGGCTCGGCGGGCGATGGCGTTGAACGCGGCGGCGATCGCCTCCACGGTTTCCGGGGATTCGGTCTCGGTCGGCTCGATCATGAGCGCCTCGTCGACGATGAGCGGGAAGTAGATGGTGGGCGCATGAAAGCCCTCGTCGAGCAGGGCCTTGGCGACATCCATGGCCCGGACGCCGGTGGCCCGCTTCAGCTCGGCGGCGGAGGCTACGAACTCGTGCATGCACGGGGTGGCGAACCGAACGGTGTACGGCTCCTCCAGGAGCGAGGCCAGGTATCGGGCATTGAGGACGGAGCGCTCGGCCACCGCTCTCAGCCCGCGGCCGCCCAGCGCCCGCATGTAGGTGAGCGCCCGCAGGACGACGAGGAAGTTGCCGTGGCGGCCGTGGACGCGGCCGATGGAGTGCTCGGGCATGATCCACCTGGCGCCATCGGCCGTGCGCCGGGGAACCGGTCCCGGAAGGAAGGCGGCGAGGCGCTCGACGACCGCAACGGGTCCCGCACCGGGACCACCGCCGCCGTGGGGGGTGGCAAAGGTCTTGTGAAGGTTGGAGTGCACGATGTCGAACCCCATGTCGCCGGGGCGAACGACGCCGAGGATGGCGTTGAGGTTGGCGCCGTCGTAGTAGACGAGCCCGTCGGCACCGTGCACCGCCTCGGCGATCTCGGCGACGTCCTCCTCGAAGAGCCCGAGGGTGTTGGGGTTGGTCAGCATCAGACCCGCGGTGTCGTGGTCGACGGCGCGGCGCAACGCAGCGAGGTCGACCATTCCCCGGGCGTCGCTCGGGATGTGCCGAACGCCGAATCCGGCGAGTGTGACGGATGCCGGATTGGTGCCGTGCGCCGAGTCGGGGATCAGGACGGTCCCCGGGTTGCGACCCTGGCGGCGGTGGTAGGCCCGCATGATGAGGAGGCCGGTGAGTTCCCCGGCGGCGCCCGCCGGCGGCTGGAAGGTGGCGGCCGACATCCCGGTGAGCCGGCACAGGATGTCTTCGGCCTCGAGGAGTACCGCGAGGGCGCCCTGGGCCAATGATGCCGGCGTTGCCGGGTGCAGGTCGCGGAACCCGCCGTGCTCGGCGGCCCAGTCGCACACCTTCGGGTTGTACTTCATGGTGCACGATCCCAGGGGGTACGCCCCGACGTCGACGGCGAAGTTGCGATGCGCCAGGCGGGTGAAGTGGGCCACGAGGTCGCGTTCGGAGAGTTCGGGGAGCCCCGGCGGGGTGTCGGCGGCTTCGGGGAGCGGCGGCCCGGTGGGCACGTCGAGTGTGGGAAGCGACCAGGCGCGGCGGTCCGGCACCGACAGCTCACGGAGGGTGGGCTCGGTCGCGCCCCCGACGAGCGGCGATGACGCTGCGCGACCCGCGGCCTCAGGCACGATCCATCACCTCTCGGAGGGCTCGGGCGTACCCGTCGAGCTGCTCCCGGGTGCGGCGCTCGGTGACGGCGACGAGGAGCCCTCCCGGGAACTCCGGGTAGTCGGCGGCGAGGGGGATTCCGGGGAGAAACCCCCGCTCCGCCATGGCGGCCACGACGCGGTCCGGGTCGGCGTCCAACAGGATGGGAAACTCGCGGGCGAACGGGCCGGAGACGGCGGCGGTGACCCCGGGGACCGTTGACAGCAGCCCTGCGAGGTAGTGCGCCTTGGCGACGGACTGACGCCCGACCTCGGCGAGCCCGTGCGGCCCGAGCCAGGCGAGATGAATGGCGGCGGCGACGGCGTTGAGCGTCTGGTTGGTGCAGATGTTGGAGGATGCCTTCTCCCGCCGGATGTCCTGCTCTCGCGTCCGGAGGGTGAGTGTGTAGGCGATACGTCCCCCGGCATCGACCGTGCGGCCTACGAGGCGACCCGGGATGCGCCGCATCAGGGCCCGGGTGGTGGCGAACACTCCGAGCATCGGCCCTCCAAACGACATCGGGCTCCCCAGTGGCTGGCCCTCGGCAAAGGCGACGTCGCAACCCGCCGCACCCGGAGACCGCAGCACTCCGAGCAGCATCGGGTCGAACGAGGCGACGGCGAGGGCTCCCGCCTCGTGGGCGAGGCCCACCGGCCCGGCGTAATCCTCGACGATTCCGAGGTAGTTGGGCTGGGAGAACAGGACCGCAGCCGGGGGCGGCGCGGCATCGGCTGCCCAAACGGTGCGCCCGTCCAGGAGGGGGTGTTCGACGATCTCGATGTCCCGGGCTCGGCCGAAGGTGTGCAGGATCTCCCGGGTACGCGGGTCGACCCCGCGTGACACCCACACCGCGTGGCGTCCCGTCTCGGCCACGGCGAGATTCACCGCCTCGATCCCGGAGGAGGGACCGTCGTAGAGGGAGGCATTGGCCACCGGCAGGCCGGTGATGCTGGCGACCATCGACTGGTACTCCCAGAGCGCCTGGAGCACGCCCTGGGCGACCTCGCTCTGATAGGGCGTGTACGAGGTCACGAACTCGGGCCGAAGCGTCAGCGCCCGGACCACGGGCGGGAGGTAGTGGTCGTAGACGCCACCACCGGCAAAACACACGAGGTCGGAGGCGACCCGCCTGCCGAGTGAGACGATGTGGCTCATGACCTCGGGCTCAGAAAGCGGCTCGGGGAGTCCGGGATCGGGGTCGCTGCGCAGGCGCCGGGGGATGTGGGCGAACAGATCATCAGGCTCCCGCAGCCCGAGCGCACCCAGCATCCGCTCGACGTCGGCCGATGTGTGCGGGGTGAAGTCCATCAGCGCTCCACGAAGGGGGGATCGACCCGCCTGGCCGGGAACCACTCCCCCCTCACTTCGACCGTCGCCGCGTCGCCCGTGGGCGACGCCGGCGCGACATAACCCATCCCGATCCCGACTCCGAGCGTGGGACTGAAGTTGCCCGAGGTGACCGTTCCCGTGGACCCGTCGCACCGAAGCGCATACCCGTGCCGCGGCACCCTGCGGTCGGGGAAGGCGAAGCCGATCAGGGATCGCCGGGGGCCGGCGGCCCGCTGGGCGATGAGTGCGGCCCTGCCCACGAAGTCGTGGTCCCCGCCGACGACCCAGTCCAGTCCTGCTTCGAGGGGCGTCGTGGTGGTGTCGAGGTCCTGACCCCAGAGCGGGAAGCCCATCTCCAGGCGGAGCGTGTCGCGGGCACCGAGTCCGCACGGCACGGCGCCCGAGGCGACGAGGTCGTCGAAGACGCTCCCGGCCAGGTCGGCATCCACGACCAGCTCGGCACCCGGCTCGCCTGTGTAGCCGGTGCCCGCGGCGAGCAGCGGCGGCCGGTCGGCGACGCGGAACCGTTTCGGTGCGAACCCGACGACTGACTCGAGCAGGGCCGGCGCCCCGGGACCCTGCACGGCGAGGAGAGCGGTGTGGGATCGCAGGTCGGTGATCCGCACGTCTCCACCGGCCGCGGAGAACCCGTCGCGCACGAGGTCGTGGTTCACCCCGTTGGGGAGCACGATGATCCTGTCGGGTGCAACCCACCACACGATGATGTCGTCGACGATGCCGCCGTCCGGGGTGAGCATGAGGGTGTATTGGGCACGACCCGGGGTGATGCGCCCGAGGTCGTTGCAGAGGAGGTGCCCGACGAGGGCGGCGGCGCCGGGACCATCGAGAGCGAAACGTCCGAGATGGGAGACGTCGAAGACCCCGACACCGGTCCTCACCGCAGTGTGTTCGGAGAGCGTGCCGGCGTACTGGAGGGGCATCTCCCACCCGCCGAAGTCCGTGAACCGTGCCCGCAGCGTCTCGTGCCTGGCGTGCAAGGGCGAGCGATGCGCAGCGGTCACCGGTGGAACTCTAGACGGGGGCGTTGCCGGCTCCCCCGAGGGTCAACCGGCCGCGGACTCTCCGAGGTTGATGACGCGTACCGGACCCGGGATACGGGTCGGAGCCGGGGACGCTTCGAACTCGGCGGGGGTCTCGAGGTCGTACTTGATGAGGAGGTGGAGGAAGTCGCGTTGGTAGAAGATCTTGCACTTCACCCCTGGGTGGTGCTTGGCGAGTTGGCGCACCTTGCGGTTCTTCTTCGTCACCAGTTTTTGGTTCATCGTGGTGATCTCGATGAACAGTTCTTCGTCGGGGAGGTGGAAGTCCGGGGTGAAGAAGCCGATCGGTCCCCCGGACTCGTCGAACTCGATGGCGAACGACGTTGGCTCGTACTCCCAGGCGATGCCGTAGAAATCGAGGAGTCGGGCGAACTGTCTTTCGCTCTCGTGGGCGAAATCGACGGTGTCGGCCTGGCTCCTGAAGTCGACGGTCAGGTCACGCCTCCCCGGTGGCGGCAACGACGGCAGGCGGTGCCGCCCCTTCGGCGAAGAGGCGGTGGATCGCGCCTTCCATCTCCGCCTGAACCGGACCCACGGCGATTCCGAAGACGCCCTGGCCCCGGCGGAAGACGTCGACGACCTCGTCGGCGCTGTGGGCGGCGTAGATCGTGCTCCCGTCCGAGAGCAGGGTGACGTCGGCGAGCGGCGTTTCGCTGTTCAACTGGGTACGGAGCAATTCCATCGCCTGTCGGATCTTCTTGAGGCTCATGCCGGCGTCGAGGAGGCGCTTGACCACCCGCAATTGGACGATGTCGCCGAACGAGTACACCCGTTGCGAGCCCGAGCCCTGGGCGGCCGCCAGCGAGGGCCGGAGGAGGTTGGTGCGAGCCCAGTAATCGAGCTGCCGGTAGGAGATACCGACGATGTTGCACACCTGGGGGGCGCGGTATCCATGGCCGGTCGTCACGAGGCCTCCTCGAACCTCCGGAGCTTACACGAAGGTAACTCCGGTCCCTAGAACTACGACCGTGAAGTTAGGGATGCGACGGCCTCGTTGTCAACAACCCCTGTGGAAAAGGGCTCGGGTACCGACGGGCGGGCCACCGCACGGCTCGGCCTGGGGACGAGCGCCGGGGACGACGAGAGCACCTGCCCGCGGTCCGGCGGAACCCCGGAGCGAGCCGACGAGGCGGGTCTCGCGGGCTACTCGGATCGGTGGAAATCCTCGGGATCCACCGACTCGAGGAACGAGCGGAACCGGGCGACCTCGGTCTCCTCGTCCTCGTCGTGCAGCTCAACCCCGGCCTCGTCGAGCACCGAGGGCAGTACGAAGATCGGGGCACCGGTGCGGGCGGCGAGGGCGATGGCATCGCTGGGACGCGACGACACCCGCACCTCCTCCCCGCCCCTCTCCAGCACCAGATCGGCGAAGTAGATCCCGTCGCGCAGAGCCGTGACCAGCACGTGGTGGACGGTGGCGCCGAGAGCCTCGACCACCGTCTTGAGCAGGTCGTGGGTCATCGGCCGCTGCGGTTCCACGCCCTCGAGGGCGAATGCGATCGCGGTGGCCTCGCCGGTGCCGATGAAGATCGGAAGGTGGCGGTTGCCGCCGACCTCGCGCAGCAGCACGATCGGGGTGTTGGTGGGAAGCTCGATCCGAACCCCAACGAGCTCGACGGGGATGCTCTCCGGCGACATGCCAACAGCCTACCCCGCCGTCGGGAACACTCGCCGGGAAAGGGAGTCCGGATTCTCCTGGAAGGCGGCGAGGTCCATCACCGCCCACAGCGAGGGGAGGTTGCGATATCTGCCGTTCCAGTCGAGCCCGTAGCCGAGGAGGAACTCGTCGCCGATTTCGAAGCCGCGGTACTGCAGATCGACGTCGACGATCCTCCTGGTCACCTTGTCGATGAGGGTGGCCGTCGCCAGCGAGGCCGGCTCTCTGGTCTCGAGGAGCGCGCGCAGGTACGACAGGGTCAGGCCGGTGTCGACGATGTCCTCGACGATGATCACGTGGCGCCCGGTGATGGCCGTGGCGGAGTCCACGGAGATGCTCACCCTCCCCTCTTCCCCGAATCGGGTCAGGCTGAGGAAGTCGATCTCCACTTCGGGAGGGAGAGACCGGCTGAGATCGGCCAGGAACGGGACCGCTCCTTTGAGGATGCCGAGCAGCACGGGATCTCTGCCCGCGTAGTCGGCGCTGATCTCGGCACCGAGGGCGGAGACCCTGCGGGTGATCGTTTCGCGGTCGACGACCTCGGCGAGCGTCCTCACGGGTCGCCGCCGACGAGTTCCGGAAGCAGCTCGCGGAACCGCTGCTCCAGGTCGTCGGTGAGGGGTGTTCGCTCCGGTGGCTCCGGGTTGCCGGTGGCGAGACCGCCCGCCGCCTCCAGCCGCGGCTGGTACCACTCGGGGAAACTCAGGGCGAGATCGGTGCCGGCAACCAGCGCGAAGAAGTGGTCGCGCGGGCCCAGTGCGGTCATCGCCCAGGCCACGATCTCCCGGGTCGCCGTCCTGCGGTCGGGAGCGCCGAGCACGACGGCGATGATGCGCTCGTGCTGCGTCACGGTGTACGAGAGCAGCACCTGTCGGGCGGCGGCGGTGTCACCGGTCTTCAGTCCAAAGAGTCCGGGGAACACGCCGAGGTCGCGGTTGGTGGCATCCACCTCGAGTTGGCGTCCGGCCACGTCGAACGAAATGTGCTTGATTCGTGTGATCTGCAAGACGGCCGGGTAGTCGAGGGCCGCTTTCCCCAGTGCCACGAGGTCTCGCGCCGTCGAGAGGTGTTCGGGCGTGTCCAGCCCATTTGGGTTGAGAAACGTCGTGTTGGTCATCCCGAACTCGGCGGCCTTGTGGTTCATCATGACGACGAAGTCCTCGACGCTGCCGGCCACCGCCTCGGCGAGCGCCACAGCAGCATCGTTCCCCGACTGCACCAGGATGTTGGCGAGGAGGTCGCGCACGATCCATACCTCACCCTGCCGCACGTCGGGCTGTCCGACGAACCCGATGGGGGTGGCGTCGGCGACGGCGGAGATGGTGACCGGATTGCTGAGGGCGAGGTTCTCCACGGTGAGGATGGCGGTCATCAGCTTTGTGATTGAAGCGGGGGCAAGGCGCAGGTCGGGGTCCTTGGACCCGAGCTCTGCGGCCTGATCGACCGAGTAGACCGCCCAGGAGAGGGCGGAGATCACGGGCGCCTCGGCCGCCGGGAACGCCAGCATCGGTGGCGGCGGAAGCGGCACCGGACGGAGCCCGAACTGCGGGCCCCCGGCGCCGAGGACGAGGGTCAGCAGGAGAGCGGGGAGCATTGGCTCGTCATCGATTCAGGGTGCCGCGCAGGTCGGAACGCACCATCGCCTCCTGCATCTCGCGCGCCGCCTGGGCAACGTCGGCGAGCACCTCCCCTGCCTGGCGCCGTCCGGCCGGTGTGGCGTGGCGGAGCAGTGGTCCGGTGAGTTGGCGGAAGAGGTCGACCTCCCGGTTGGCGCCGAGACGGATGGCCCGGAGATGCCGGGCCTCGAGTCCGTGACCGATCATGCGGTACGCGGCCCGGATGATCTCGACGTCGTCCTGGTCGAACTTGGTATCGGGCCCGCCGTGCGAGGGGTCGAGGACGCCGTGTTTCACCAGTTCGGCAATGATCGCTGCGGGTACGCCCGCCGCCTGCGCCGCCTCCAGGGCGGTCAGCGATCGACCCGAAGTGGCGAAGTACGCCGCTGCCGGAGGGCCCGCCGCGGGCGCGGGTGCGGTGTCGGTGCCCCGTTCCCAGGCGCTGAGCTTGGTCTTGATCACCCGCAGCGGGAGGAAGTGTTCCCGCTGTTGGCGCAGGATGTAACGAATCCGCTCGATATCGGCCGGGCCGAACTCCCGGTACCCCGACTTGGTACGCGGCGGGTGGATCAGGCCCTCGGTCTCGAGGAACCGGATCTTGGAGATGCTCACATCGGGAAAGTCGGACTGGAGTTGGGCGACGGCATCGCCGATGTTGAGCCGCTTCAGGGTGGTCATGCGTCGCCGGCGACGATCAGATGGAACCTGCCGATGATCACCTCGTCGCCCGTGTGCAGCGAAGCCCGGTCGCAGCGGGTCCCGTTGACGTAGGTGCCGTTCGTGGACCCGAGGTCGCGAACCACGAGGGTGCCGTCCTCGATCGAAAAAGCGGCGTGGTGGCGGGACACGGTCACGTCGTCGAGGAAGATGGCCGCCTCCGGGTGCCGGCCCGCCTCCAGCCGGTCCGCAATGGTCCAATGCAGCCCGCGGCGCGGGCCGGAGGCGACGATGAGGGCGTAACCCTCCTCCCCGGAGACGGCGTTCTCGGGGCTGCGGGAGGTGGTGTGCTCTCCCAGATCGATGGTTTCGGTCGGATCCTGCTCGTCTCCCAGATCCGGCGGGTAGCTCTCCATTTGGGCCATCGTACCGCCCGGCCTCGGCAAGGAGCGGTAACCGTCAACCGCGGGTCGAGGGTCAGGCGATCAGGGTGCGGTATGCACTCGCCTCGAGCAGCCGGTCGAGATCCGCCGGGTCGTCCGGCGTCATATCCGCGAACCAGCCGTCGCCGTAGGGGTCGGCGTTGATGCGCTCCGGAGCGGCGGCGAGGGCGGTGTTGACCGCGGCGATGGTGCCGGCGCACGGCGCGTACACCTCGGCGACGGACTTGGTCGACTCGACCTCGGCGATGGCCTCTCCGGCGGCGACACGACGACCCACCGCGGGGAGGTCGATGAACACGACGTCCCCGAGAGCATCCTGGGCATAGTCGGTGATCCCGATGCGGATGTTGCCGTTCACGGCGAGAGCCCACTCGTGCTGGTCGGTATACCGCCGGTCTTCGGGAACCGTCACTTGGCGTCTCCTGATTCGTGACCGGTTGAGGATACCCCCGGTGCGCCGGCTCGCAGGGCCGCGCGCACATCCACCCCGTACTGCACGGCGACCCACCAGTAGAGGACCAGTCCGGCCACGCCGACCCCCCAGGCGAACCAGAGGAAGAACTCACTCCACCCGCCGGCGTGTACGAAGAACGCCGGGATGGCGAAGTACAGGGCGAAGGTCGCCACCTTCCCGAGCCGGCGAACGTCGAGCTTGGACCTCACTCGGACGGCGATCACCAGTGCCCCGGTTGCGACGAGTGCCTCCCGGGCGATGAGGGCTGCGGCGAACCACGGCGGCAGGACTCCGGACACCCAACCGCCAATCACGGCGGCGGCCACGGCAAGGCGATCGGCGAGGGGGTCGAGGAGCTTGCCCACCTCGGACACCTGCCCGAGCCGCCTGGCGAGAAATCCATCGACCCAGTCCGTGGCGCCGAGGATGCCGATCAGGAGGCCGGCCGCAGCGGGATCGTCGCGCCCGAAGAGCAGCCACAGGAACAGCGGCACCAGGCACATCCGTGCGAGCGACACCAGGTTGGGGAGGGTGAGGATCACGTCGCCTCGCGGAGCCGGAAGGGGATGCGGGCGAGCTCCACGCCTTCGTGCTCGACCACGAACACGTACCCGCCCGGTGCGGGGAACCGGATGTTGCCGAATGCTCCCACCAGAGGAACCACCGTCGAGGCGCCCGCGGGTATCGAGGCAGGGGCGCCGACCCTCAGGTTCCCGATGGATTCGACACCCATGGTGCCGCCGTCCTCATCGAACAGGGCGATCCGGAGCGAGAGGTCACGGTTGCGATCGGCCGGGCCCACCTCGGCGACGAGAACCACGGCGAGGCTGCGGTACACCACCGGGTAGCTCCTCGCGGTGATCGTGTCGAAGGCGCCGCCGAGCACGTACAGCTTCCCCGAGGTGACCTGGGCGGCATCGGCGAGCATCGCCGAGGTGAGTCTCATGATCCGGTCTCGAGGGCGGTGACGGCCATGGCGGGGATCGTAGTTGGGGGGCGATCTCCGCAACCCGGCTCAACCGGTCCGGCCCGTCGTCCAGGACGCGGACTGTCGCACCGTCGGCGACGCGAACACCGTGAACCCCGGCCGGGTCCCGGCGAACTCGATCAGTTGCCCCAGCGTCACCGCCTTCCAGTCGACCAGGGCCGCATCCTCTCGGGAGACGTTGAGGATGGTGTCGGAGGACGGGCTTCCGGCACCGTTCCACCCGTACGGTTCCTGGCACACGTCGAACGAGGCGAGCCCCGGCCAGCGGGTGAACACCTCGGGAAGGAAGGCTGCGGCCACCGGGACCGTCGCCTCCGCGATCTGGTCCGGGGTGCGCTCCGCCATGGGTACGAGGTACACCGCGAGGTGGGTCCCTCCCGGTGAGGTCTCGTAGGTGGCGGGGTCGACGAGGGCGGCCCGGCTCACCCGGAACCCGAGTGGGGCCACCAGCGGCTCGAGGAGCGGCACGAGGTCGGCGTATTCGTGCGGCGGCAGCGACGCCACCCCGGTCGGGGTGGTCGGGGTGGCGTCGCCGGAACACGCCGTAACGGCCAGAAGGGCGGCCGCAGCGAGCCGCAATCTCACCGGGCGGCGCCGCGCATCGATCCGGTCAACTTGGACCGGTCGAGGCCATAGAGCGCGCAGTACACGACGCGGTCACCATCGGCCCAGCTCTGGACGGTCGGGATGATCGGGAACAGGTCGAGGTCCGACTCCTCGTACGAGAGGCCCACGAACCCCTCGAACTCGGCAACGCACCGCGCCCCCGCCGCCGTCGCCGTGGCCTCCTGGCCCGGAAAAGAGGCATCGGTCATCGAGAACTCGAAAAAGATCTCGTTGTCGTGCGGTTCGCTGCAGCGGACGGTGGCCACCGTCTGGACGACGTCGGCGGCCGCGGCGTCGTCGTTGAAACAGTCGCCGACCGCGAGATCGAAGACCGAGGTGTCGTCGCCACAGGCAACCGTAACCAGGGATACGGCGAGCAGGGCAAGGACAACACGGGTGCGCATGGATACTCCGGGAACAGATTGGCGCACAGCGTAGCCGGGGAACCAGATGTCAGGTCGGAGATCTGAATCTGTCGTCTGTCATCTGTTGTCTGACATCTCGTCTTGTCGGGCTGGCCGGATTTGAACCGGCGACCTCTTGACCCCCAGTCACTCCAACCTGATTCCAACCCGTGCGAGCCAGGTATACCGAATCCCGCGAAGGTTGTACCGACCATAGGTTCGCGTTGACTCTGTCCCGGCCTGTGTTGGCGTGTTCTGGCGCGTTTGGTTGACGATAGGCGGCGACTAGACGGCCGTCGCGCTGCGCCGATGACACATGGGTGCCGTCTCAGCCAGTCCTACTCACTACGAATGGAGCCCTGGTGGCTCTACTTCTTCTCGTCGCGGAGGTCGCGTCGTGTTGAACGCGGTAGCCGATCCAGGATCGGCAGAAGTTGGAACGCCTCTTTGTGAGGCAGCCAAAGGGTGCCTTCGACTGCAGCGTCGGTCAGCGAACCATCGTGTACCCAGCGCGTGAAGATCTCCGGGTCGTCGGCGACCAGTGTGTGCTCTGCCCCGGCAGAAAGGCCCTCAACTATCGAGAACCGTGAGTCGGCCACGGAGATCGAGAAGTCGCCACCCCCGGTATTGACGCCGACCAGGTGCTCGTGACCGGCGAGGTCGGCCTGGGCTCGACGGCTCTTGCCAACGTCGCCCGCGAGCTTGCGCATCGCGGCGATCGCCTCCTTCAGGGCAGCCGCCTTGACGGCGTCCTTGTGGACAGCCGGCGGTTCGGGAGTCGTGAAATCGAGCTCGGAGGCGAGCAAGGGCTTCTTGTCGCGCAGTCCCTGCGGGACCTCGGTCATCGGCACCCAGAAGATGTCGCGGATCGAGCCCTGGCGCTCGTCCTCGAAGACGAGCTTGAGCTCGATCCCCTTCACGAAGATGCCGGGCCGTTCCAGGCCGGTCGTGGTCCGCAGGCGCGAGGGCAAGAACGACGCGATGGGAGCCTCGGTGGCGACATCCACATAGCCGCGCGCAAACGGTGCGTCTCCGAGGAAGGAGGCCGAAGGGAAGATCGTGATTGGAGCGGTGTACGCCAGCACTCCGCGGTGGGGAAGATCGATCTCGGTCATCTCTGCGAAGTTGCAGGTCGGGCAGTGCCACGTAGCGGCCGGAACCATAACCTGTTTGCACTGGCTGCAATGTGCCCCGATCAGCCGCCCGTCACGCAGCGCCATGAAGAAGCGCGAGTGCTCGCCGTAGGTCTGCTTGTAGAAGGTCACCATGTGGGTGGTGAATTGCAGGTACGTCTCGCCGTCCCGGCCCTCGATCTCGCTGACTTCGCTCTCGAGGTTGAAGTCGACCGGAAGAGCGGGCTGTCCTTTCGGGATCGTCATCGGGCACCCCCCTCGTCGAGTTCGAGAACCATCGCGCCGCCGAAGCAGGCGTTGATGGCACCGGTTCCGTGCACCAGGCCGAGTGGGATCTGGCGGTTGATCATTTCGCGCCGGCAAGACCAGGTGGAGAACATGTTGGAACCCCCGACGAAATGGCCTCCGAAGATCAACCCTCCGGAGGGATTGATCAACAGTTGCCCATCGCCGGGAGCTTCGTCATCGGCCAGGTCCTTTGGATCGAGCATGATCCCCTCGTCGATCAGCTTGCGGGTCTTGCCGATCGGGACGAAGCCGAGCTCGCCCATGGTGATCATGAGCTGGGCGACAAAGGCGTCGTGGGCCTCGATGATCTTGATGTCGGAGGGCTTCACCCCGGCCGCCTGATAGGCTCGCTCGGCTGCGATGCGGTCGGATGCGATGCGGTTGAGCGGCTTGTAGTTGCCGCCACGGCCCGGCGAATAGCTCTCGTTGGCCGCGCCGATGCCGCGGATCCAGATGGGCGGCTGGCCGGTGCGTTCCGCGATCTCCCTGGCTTTGTCTTCGCTGGCGAACACGATCGCCCCGGCGCCCTCGGTGTACATGCACGCTTCGAGCAGCCGGAGGAACGGTGCGATGATCCAGCGTGAGGCCTTGACCTGGTCAACCGTCACCGACTCCTCGCGTCTTTGCGCGTAGGGATTACGGTTACCGGAGTGGCACAAGATCTCGATCATCCTGGCGCGCACGTCGGAATCGCTGATGTCCCCGGGGTAGGTGTCGTCATAACCCATGCACATCTGCATGTATGAATCGCTCGCGGTGGCTCCCAGTGGGTACTCGTAGAACGGGTCCCACGACTTGGCGATCGTGTCGATCACCATCGGCGTCGCCGACTTCGACCGCGGATCGAAGCAGTCGGTCGCCTTCTCTCCCCCGACGCACAGCACGCAGTCCGAAACGCCGCTGGCCACCTCCATCACTGCGGTGCGCATCGCGTAGAAGCCCGTCGCCCCGCCGCTGGTGACGCGGGTACCGGGCTTGTTGGCCATGCCGATAAGGCCCGTCAGGCTGCTTTCCGGAATGGCCTGGTGCTCAAAGATGTCGTTGTAGATGCCGTAGACGACCGAGTCGAGCTCGTCGACCGTCACCTTGGCATCCTCGCAGGCGCGACGCGTTGCTTGTTGGAACAGCTCCCAGTAGGTCGCCTCGATCCATCGCCCCCGGCATTCAGTGATGCCTGCGCCAACGATTCCGACCTTCCTCATCGGGTTGATCTCCTCTCCTCTAGACGATCTTGTCGAACCGCGCGTTCGCGCGCCCGTTCCACGAACTCCAAGCATGGGGCGATCAGAAGGCGATCAGCGTCGTGCCTGATCTCGAAAAGGATCGCTCGCTCTGATGTGTTGAATACGAAATGGGAAGCAACCACGCACGGCACCCAGATGGTTCGGTAGTTTCTGAGGCTGGCCATGAAGTAACCGAGGGCCAGCCAGATGATGTTGCCAGCCGTCCTCACCCGACCTCCCACGGTGCCGATGACAGCGAGGCTACCCGAGCGGCCAGCGCCTCGTTTCACCGCGGGAAACGCCAAGCGGTCGAGTTGCCTCCGGGGTGCCCGGAACCCCAATCATCGGGGTGTATCGCGGGGTCACGAGGTGCGCCTGTGGTGCAGGAGACTCGGCCGCGCTCCGATCACCTGGAAGTCAAGGTGTCGGGGGTCCCAGGATGAACGTCCTGCTGGAGGAGGTGGGGCTCAGGGGAGGGTCGGGTTTTCAGCGTGTCGGAGAGCCGACGTGAACCTCCACGCCTCCCGGGCGCCGGGGCCACAAAGGACTTGGCGGCTGGTCAACGGATAGGAAGCCTTCGCTCACGCAGGTGCCGCTCCCTTCCGCTCACACGCCTTGCCTCGTTGACCGCATAGCCCGCAAAGAAGAGAGAAGCACGGTCAGGAGATCGCGGATCCGACACGGCGAAGTCGGATTCGGGGCCGGAATTCTACGCGTGAGCTACGCGTCGGCCGCGTGGCTGTTAGATCCTGGACGCGGCGGAACCCCTGTGAATACAGGGGCTTCCCGTGGTCGGGCTGGCCGGATTTGAACCGGCGACCTCTTGACCCCCAGTCAAGCGCGCTAACCAAGCTGCGCCACAGCCCGCGGCGGTGAATCCTATCGAAGCCGGTCCACCAGCCAGACGACGGCTTCGCCGAGGCGCACCGCGAGATAGATCAGGGCGGCGGCGATCACGATCCGGAAGCCGATCGGGGCGGGAGCGCCGTGGGGGTCGGTCATACCGGCGGGAAGCCATGACGGCGATCCGAGAAGAACCGATCCTTGTTCGAGGCGCAGGCCAGCCGGGTGAGCAGTCCGTCGCGGAGCCGTGATGGTTCGACGACGGCGTCGATGACTAGGTCCGACGCCAGCCTGAGCAGGTCGACGTCACGCTCGGTTTCCTCGCGGCGCTCGGCGACGAGCCGCGTCCGCTCATCGGGGTCGGCAATGCCCTGGATTCCGTGGTAGAAGACGGCCTTGACCGCCGCCTCGGGACCCATCACCGCGATCTCCGCGGGACACCCGCGTCGAGCACGCTCTGCCGCCGATGCGAAGCGCTCCTGCTGACTCACCGCAGCTCCCTCGTTTGGCGTCTCCGGGCCACCAAGCGTATCGGTGTGCCCATGAACGCGTCGTGCTCCCGGAGGCGGCCCTCGAGGAACCGCAGGTAGTCGGGTCCGATCTCACCGCCTCGTACGAAGAGGACGATCGTGGGAGGTGCGGTGCCCACCTGGACCGCATAGAGGATGCGGCCGCGACGCCCTCCCCGAGTTGGTGCCGGGTGTGCCTCCTGCCAGGTGATGATCCGCCGGTTGAGCTCGGGTGTGGAGATGCGCTTTTCCCGGGAGGCGAGCACCTCGGCGATCGCAGACCCGAGGCGCTGCATCCGGGCGCCGGTGCGGGCGGCGATTCGCAACACCGGTGCCCAGGAGACGAACGCCAGTCGATCCCCGACGTCCTCTACGGTGCGTTCCTTCTGCTCGGCGTCGGTGATGTCCCATTTGTTGACGAGGACGATGAGGGCGGATCCGGACTCGACGATCTCTTCGGCGAGCCGCTGCTCCTGGTGGGTGACGCCCTGCGTCCCATCGATGACGAGGAGGGAGAGGTCGGTCTCAGCCAGCACCAGCCGGGCGCGCTCCACCGAGAACGACTCGGCAGCGGAGTCGATACGAGAGGCGCGGCGGATCCCGGCCGTGTCGACCACCCGATAGTGGGCGCCGTCGAGTTCGATCACCGTGTCGATCGGGTCCCGGGTGGTGCCCGGTTCCGGGCTCACCAGCACTCGCTCCTCCCCTGCGAGCCGGTTGAGCAGCGTCGACTTCCCCACGTTCGGTCTTCCCAGGATGGCGAGGGTGGGGAGTTCGGGTGAGGCGGGGCGGTCACCCTCCTCGGGGAGCAGAGCCACGATCAGGTCGAGCAGGTCGCCCACATTGCGACCGTGGAGCGCGCTGACCGGGTGCGGCTCCCCGAGACCGAGGCTCCACAGGTGCCCGAGGTGCGGGTCCACCGCAGGGCCGTCCGCCTTGTTGGCGGCGAGGAGGAAGGGGGCGCCGGAACGCTGCACGATGCGGGAAACCGCCACATCGTCCTCCCCCACCGGGGTGGTGGCGTCGGTGACCACCACGACGACGTCGGCGGCGGTGACCGCCGCCTCCGCCTGCTGGCGGACGTCTGCGGTCAGGGCGTCCCCGGTCGTGTCCCAGCCGCCGGTGTCGACGATGACGAATCGGCGGCCGGCCCAATCGGCGTCGAATTCGCGCCGGTCGCGGGTCACGCCGGGCCGTGCGGCAACCACCGCCGCCCGACGCTTGAGCACCCGGTTGACCAGCGTGGACTTGCCCACGTTGGGGCGGCCGATGACGGCGACGACGGGGATGCTGCTCACCCAGGCAGGATAGGGAGCCTGTCACCGCCGCATCCCTACCATGCCCCGGTGGTCGACAGTGTGCTCCTCGCAGAGCCCCGCGGCTTCTGTGCCGGGGTCGAGATGGCGATCAAGGCGCTGACGTGGATGGTGGGCGTCTTCGAGCCGCCGGTGTACTGCTACCACGAGATCGTGCACAACGCAGCCGTCGTTTCGATCTTCCGCCGCGCCGGAGTCGTCTTCGTCGACTCGATCGCCGAGGTGCCGGCAGGCGCTCCCATCATGCTCTCGGCCCACGGTTCGGCACCGGAGGTGACCGCCGCCGCGGAGAGGACGAGTGCGGTGATGGTCGATGCCGTGTGTCCCCTCGTCACCAAGGTGCACCACGAGGTGGGACGCCGGGCCGAGGAGGGTTACACCGTCATCTATGTCGGGCACGAGGGCCACGACGAGGCAGTGGGAACGATGGCGGTGGCCCCCGACGCGGTGAGGCTCGTCGACCCCGGGGTGGGGTTGGGGGCGTTCGACGCCGCGGACCCGCGGAGGGTGGCGCTGCTCGCCCAGACGACGCTCGGGTTGTTCGAGTGGGAGGCGGTGCTCGCAGAGGCCGCCGCCCGGTTTCCCGATTTGTGGACGGCTCGCCGGTCCGACCTGTGCTACGCCACCACGAATCGCCAGGCAGCGGTGACTGCGCTCGCCGAGCGGTCGGATCTCGTGCTGGTGGTGGGATCGGAGAACTCCTCGAACACGCAGGCCCTCGTCCGCGTGGCACGGTCGCACGGGGTGCCGGCCTACCGGGTCGAGGGACCGGACTCCATCGAGGCGGCATGGCTCGCCGGAGCGTCCGTGGTCGGAGTCACCGCCGGGGCCTCGGCGCCGGATGCATCGGTTCGCGCCGTCATCGCAGCGGTGGCTCCGGTCCGCGGTGTGGAGGTGGTGCGGGTGACCGAAGAAGGCGAGTACTTCCCTCCCCCACCCCGGCTGCGGGGCTTTATCGGCGCCCTCCAGGCGGCCGTGGAGGGAGGGGTGGGCTGCCGCACGCCGGGTCGTCCCGGGCCGCTCGACGAGGACCGGGCCTGGGACGCCGCCCGGGCGCTCGAGCTCCTCGCCGGTGCCACGGGACGGGGAACTAGACCGCTCCCACCAGGTCGAGGATCCGACGCACGACCTCGGCGGTAGAGACGTGCGAGGTGTCGATGATCACCGCGTCGTCGGCAGGCCGCAGCGGAGAGGCGGCGCGGGAGGAATCGAGATGGTCGCGGCGCATGATCTGGGCCGCCAGGTCGTCGAGGTCCGCTCCCGCGGCTTCGGCGTCCCGTGCCCGGCGCCGGGCACGGACGGTGACATCGGCGGTGAGGAACACCTTCACCGGGGCATCGGGGAACACGACGGTCCCGATGTCCCGGCCCTCGACCACGGCATCGCCGCCGCGCGCCGCCACCCAGGCACGCTGCATTCCCACGAGTGCGGCACGCACCAGCGGGTGCGCCGAAACCAGGCTCACGGCTCCGGTGACGTCCGGGGCGCGCAGGCGCTCGGACACGTCGACTCCATCGAGGAGGATCCTCCCCTCGGGCCCGAAGTCGATCTCTACCCCCTCGAGAGCAGCCAGCACGCCGGCGTCGTCGCCGGGGTCGACACCGGCGACGAGGCAGATCAGCGTGGCGAGGCGGTAGTACACGCCCGTGTCGAGATGCGGGATGCCGAGCGCGGCGGCAGCGGCGCGGGCAGCCGTGCTCTTCCCCACCCCGCTCGGTCCGTCTATCGCGACGACCACACCCGCTCCAGTGTTTCGGCAAACCCCGGCCAGGAGACGGCGGCCGTCTCCACGCCGATCACCCGGACGGTACCGGCGGCGGTGGCGGCGACCGCGGCGCTCATCGCCATGCGGTGATCTCCCCCGGCGTCGAATAGACCCGGGCAGAGCCCCGACCCGCGGACCGAGAACCCATCGGCCGACGCCTCGGCGCTCCCTCCGAGGGCGGTGACGAGCGCGACGGTGGCGGCGATGCGGTCACTCTCTTTGGCCCGCAGCTCCCGTGCCCCGGTGACCGTGGTCTCGCCCTCGGCAACGGCGGCGAGCACTCCCACCAGGGGGAGCTCGTCGAGGGTGCGGACGGTGAGCGCTCCGGTGACGCGGGTGCCGCGGAGTACCGGCCCCTGCACCGTGACCGTTCCCACCGGGTCGCCGAGGATGTCGCCGGCGGTGGCGATCTCGACCGATGCTCCCATGGCGGCGATCACCTCGAGCAACCCGATCCGGCCCGGGTTGAGCGAGACGCCCGGGGTGGTCACCCGCGACGGCGTCAGCGCGGCGGCCGCCCACAAGAACCCCGCCGACGAGGGATCGCCGGGGATCGAAAGCTCGAGTTCCGGGACGATCCCCGGCCGGATGCGGAAGGCGGTGGGTCCGCTCGGCGTCCCCAGGCCGAGGGCGGTGAGCCAGCGCTCGGTGTGGTCGCGGAAGCCTGGTGGCGAGTCGAGACCGCTCTCCCCGTCGGCCTGGAGGGCGGCGAAGGCGAATGCGGTGCGGACTTGGGCGCTGGCCACGGGGATCGTGACCTGGGCGCCGCGGAGGGCAGCCCCCCGTACGGTGACCGGTGCGGTCCCGTCCTCCGAGACCACGATCGCGGCTCCGAGCGCAGCCAGCGGCTCCGCGAGACGGCGCATCGGGCGGCGAAGGAGCGAGGCATCCCCGCCGAGCACCGTGGTGAAGGGCCGCCCGGCGGCGGCACCGGCGATCATGCGCAGGGTGCTCGCGGAGTTGCCCGCATCGAGCATCCCCACGGATGGCTCCCAGCCCCCGACCCCCCGGGATCGAACCGTCGTGCCGTCCACCACGACACCGAAGCAGCGGAGGCAGGTGACCGTGGAGGCGATGTCGGCGCCGGGCCCCACCCGGGCGATGTGAGACTTCCCCGGCGCCATCGCCGCGAGGACGAGCGCCCGGTGCGAGAGCGACTTGTCCCCGGGCAGCGTCACCGTAGAGCGGAACGGTTCGTCCGGGCCGACAAACGTGCGGGTGGTGGTCATGACTGCGATCCCGCGGCGGCATACAGGCTGCGGACCTCGGTTGCGCTGAGACGCCGCCAGGTTCCCGGGGCGAGGGCGGGATCGCGTATCGGTCCGATGGCAGTGCGCACCAGCGCCTCCACCTCGTGACCGAGTGCCGAGAACATCCGGCGCACCTCGCGGTTGCGCCCTTCGGCGAGAACGATCTCGATCAGCGTGGCGTCGGTGCTGCGATCCACCACCCGGGCGGCGAGGGCGCGAGCCGGCCCATCGTCGAGATCGATTCCACCGAGCAGGCGGCTCAGGACCGTCTTGCCCGGGTGTCCGGTGACGCGGGCGAGGTACGTCTTGGTGACGCCGTAGCGGGGGTGGGTCACCACCGCGGTCAGGTCGCCGTCATTGGTCACGATGAGCAGGCCCTCGCTGTCGGTGTCGAGGCGGCCGACCGGATAGACCCGGGTGTCCCCCGGTACCAGTCCGAGCACCGTGGACCGCCCCTGAGGATCGTCGGCGGTGCTCACCACGCCCACCGGCTTGTACACCAGGTAGTGGACGAGCCCCGGTTTCACCGGGAGCGGAATGCCGTCGACCTCGACTCGAGCGGTGCCCGGTTCGATCTTCTGGCCGAGGTGAGCCGGCACCCCGTCGACCGTCACCCGTCCGGCCCGGACCAGATCCTCGGCGGACCGGCGCGAGGCGATACCGGAGTGGGCGATCAGCTTCTGGAGTCGCTCGATGGTTCCTCCGGTCGGAAGGGCCGCTCGAGGATCTCGACGACCGAGGCGGGCGGCACGTGATCGGCGAGCGGGGGGAGGTCGGCCAGGCCGGCGAGGCCCATCTTCTCCAGGAAGAGATCGGTCGTCCCGTAGAGCAGCGCCTGACCGGAGCCGGGAGCCGTTCCGATCACGTCCACCAGGCCGCGCCGTTCCAGCGTGTGCAGTGCCTGTTCCGAGTCGACTCCCCGGATCTCCCCCACCTGGCCGCGCGACACCGGCTGGCGGTATGCCACGACGGCCAGCGCCTCCAGCGCGGCGCGCGACAGGCGGGCGGCCGTGGGTGAGGCGGCGAAGCGCTCCAGGTAGGGTCGGAGATCGGGACGGGTATAGAGCCGCCACCCTCCCCCGGCCTCGCGCAGCACGAGTCCGCTCCCACTCGCCGACAACCGGTCTCCCAGGGTGCGCAGTGCCGCCGCCACCTCGGCGGGAGGGATCTCGAGCACCTGCGACAGCTCGGGAGCGGACACGGGACCCTCGGCGACGAAGAGGACGGCCTCGATGGCGGCGACGGTGTTCGTCACGAGTCCCACTCACTGAGGAGGGCACCCGCCGAGGTGGAGGTGCGGCGCAGGACGATCGGTGCACGGTGGTCGGATTGACGGGCCTCCACGAGACCCCAGCGGGCGAGCTCGAGGAGGGCGAGGAAATAGGCGACGAGTTCGATGGGCCGCTGCAGATGGGAGGTGATGCGATCGAAGTCGGTCTCGATCTCGGCGTCGAGGCGCCGCCGGAGCTCGGCGATCGCATCGGTCACCGACGGCAGTTCGAGGTCGAGGTGATCGAGGTCCGGTTCCGCCTCGGCGCGAGCCAACACCCGCTCGGCAATGCCCGCGAGGTCCGCCGCGGTGACACCGACCCGCAGTTGCCGGGGCGGCGGGGTCACATCGGGATCGAGGCCTACCTCGCGGGGTACGAGGAGCTCGGTGGCCTCGAGACGCAGCGACAGGACGGCAGCCACGTCCTTGAAGGTGAGGTTGGCGAGCAGGCGCGCCAGCAGGCGATCGCGTTCCTCGGCGAGCAGGAGATCCTCGTCGAGTTCGACGGAGCCGTCGCCCGGAAGCAGCCGGCGGGCCTTCAGCTGGATGAGGGTGGCGGCGATGACGAGGAACTCCGATGTCACCTCGAGGTCCATGGTCCGCATCAGGTCGAGATGGGCGAGGTACTCCGTCACGAGATCGGACAGTCGCAACTCGGTGACCTCGAGACGATGGGAAGTGATCAGCTGCAGGAGCAGATCGAGGGGCCCCTCGAAGACCGCGGTCCTCACCTCGTAGCTCATCGCGCAACCATCGTATCCGCAGCGGTGCCGGCCACACACGTCATTGGTCGTCGGCCCGGCGGAGCGCCGCCCAGTCGTGCGGGTCTGCACCAGGGGGTGCGATCGCCGTGTGATGGGCGGCGGCAAAGGCGACGACGATGCCGGACTCTCCGGCGCGACCGAGGTCGGCCGCTCCGAGCACCCCGTGATCCAGGTATGACCGCATGCGACGGGTGACGGGAAGGTGGGCCATGGCGAGCAGCGAGGCGCAGGAACGCCCGGCGATGCCGATCCCGGCGTGGGTCTTGCCGACGTCGTGGAGCAACGCCGCCCGCACCAGTTCGGTTCTCCGCGGCACCGTCACGGCGACGGCGCGGGCCGCGCGCAGGGCGTGAGCCTGGTCCATCGGGGACTGTGCGGCGAACAGGAGCGCCACCCCGCCGTCCAACACCGAGGCGATGAACACCTGATCGGCCGGACCGGGGCGGCGTGCGGCGAGGGACCGAAAGAAGCGCCGGACGAGGTGCGGGAGCGAGCGAGGGCTCACACCGCCACCAGGAGCACCCAACGGATCCACGACGTGAGGAAGGAGAGCGCGTCGGCGAACACGAACACGAGCGCGATCAGGATCACGAATCCGTATTGCGAGAAACGGACATAGGCGCGGCGTCCGGCAGGGGGGAGCAGGAGCGGGAGCAGCCGGCTGCCGTCGAGGGGCGGGATGGGAAGCATGTTGAACACCGCCAGCGCCGCGTTGACGATGAGGAATCCGAGCATCATCCGCGCGAACAGGCCTCCGTCTTCGACGTAGATCGTCCCCCCGATCTGGTGGAACGGGCCGAGGCGACCGACGATCAGCGCGAGCGACAGGTTGGTGGCGGGTCCGGCGAGTGCGGTGAGCGCCATGCCCTCCCAGGGACGGGAGAACCCCGACGGGTTCACCGGCACCGGCTTGGCCCAGCCGAACACGTTCTGACCCGCGACGGCGAGCATCGCGGGCAGGATCACCGATCCGAACGGGTCGATGTGCTTGAGGGGATTCAAGGTGAGCCGCCCGGCATCGCGCGCGGTGCGATCTCCGAGTCGGAAGGCGACGACGCCGTGGGCGACCTCGTGGAAGACCACGGAGGGGATGAGGATGGCGACGAACAACAGAGCGTCGACGATGCCGTTGTCGTGGAGGGTCACGGCCGGACCCGATCGTGGGAAGGGGGCCTCACCTGCTCAGGACGGGTTGGTGGCTTTGCAGTCGACGCAGTGCACCGACTCCGGCCGGTACTCGAGGCGGGCCGCCCCGATTTCCTTGCCGCACGAGGCACACCGGCCGTAGGTCCCATCGGCGATCCGCCGGAGGGCCGCGTCGACCTCGTCGAGGTTCTTCTTGAGCGACTCGATCAGCCCCATGACCTCGGTGCGCTCTGCGGTCGCCGCAGCGGCATCGGCGAACCCCTCACCGAAGTCGACGTCGTCGCGAAGCTCGCCGGTCTCGCCCGATCCCATCTCGGCGAGCTGGTGCACGAGCTCCGTACGCTGGCCGGTGAGCCGCATCTCGGCGGTGTCGTGGGGCATGGATGTCATCGCCTTCACCTTCAACTGCGGGGATGTGTCGTCCGGTAGACCTCGAGAAGGTGACGCGGCGACACTCGCGTGTAAACCTGGGTGGTGGAGATGCTAGCGTGGCCGAGCAGCTCCTGAACGGTTCTCAGGTCCGCACCTCCCTCGACCATATGGGTCGCCGCGCTGTGGCGGAGCACGTGCGGCGAGGCCACCCCTTCGGGCAGTCCCGCCCGTCGCGCCGCGGCGCGTACCACCTCCCACACGCCCTGGCGGGTGATCCTGCCGCCCCTCAGGTTGAGAAAGACCGCTCGCCCCGACCGCGCGGTACGCAGCGCCGCCCGGTCGGGCAGCCACAGCGCGAGCGTGCGCCGGGCCGCGGATCCGATCGGAACGAGACGCTGCTTGTTCCCTTTTCCGGTGACGAGGGCGGAGCCCTCGACGAGATCGAGATCGAGTTCGTCGAGGGTCACCGCCTCGGTCACGCGGCATCCGGTGGCGTACATGAACTCGAGGAGGGCCCGGTCGCGACGACCCGCGACCTGCGTCGGATCGGGCGCCTCGAGCAGGGCGAAGGTCTCTTGGACGGTGAGCGCCTTGGGAAGAGCCCGGGCGCGGCGGGGAGAGTCGACGAGCCGGGTCGGGTCCGTCTCGGCGAAGCCCTCGGCGAGGAGGAACCGGTGGAAACCCCTGACCGCAGCGAGGCGGCGAGCCACCGTGGTGGCGGCAAGCCCGGTGGCGTGCTGCGAAGCCACGAATGCCGACACCGCAGCCGGCTCGGGTGGCGATTCCCCGAGATGCTGCAGGTACAAGGCGAGATCGCGTCGGTAAGCGGTGACGGTCGCCGCCGCCAGCCCCCGCTCGGCGCGCAGCGAGGCGAGGTACTCGTCGACGAGATCCGGCAGAGCCGCTTGCGCGGCCGGCATCAGGTGCGGTCCGGGAGGCGGCTGAGGGAGGGCACGGCGGCGGTTCCCTTACTGCGGCGGAGCGCCGCCGCTGCCTCGATGAATCCGGCGAACAAGGGATGCGGAACATCGGGCCGGGACTTGAACTCGGGGTGGAACTGCGACGCCACAAAGTACGGGTGCTCGGGAAGCTCGATGATCTCCACCAGCTGATCGTCGGGAGATACGCCTGCGATCAGGAGACCGGCCGCGACGAGATCCGTGCGGTAGCGGTTGTTCACCTCATAACGGTGGCGGTGCCGCTCGTAAACGACTTCTTCGCCGTACAGGCGCCGGGAATGCGATCCCGGGGTGAGCCGCGCCGCGTACAGGCCGAGCCGCATCGTCCCGCCGAGCTCCTCGACCGCGTGCTGGGACTCGAGGAGGTCGATGACCGGGTGCGGGGTGAGCGGGTCGAACTCGCTCGAGTTGGCATCGGGAATCCCGAGCCGTGATCGGGCGAATTCGATCACGGCGCACTGCAGGCCGAGGCACAACCCGAGGAACGGGACACGGTTCTCCCGGGCATGGCGGACCGCGGCGATCTTCCCTTCGATTCCCCGCACGCCGAACCCACCGGGAACGACGATGCCGTCGAACGCGTCGAGGCGCCCCGCACCGAGCATCCCCTCCAGTTCGTCGCTGGCCACCCAGTGGAGGTCGAGGGCCACACCGTTGGCGAGAGCGCCATGTCGCAGCGCTTCAACGACCGACAGGTAGGCGTCCGGAAGATCGACGTACTTCCCAACGAGGGCCACCGAAACCGTCTCCGATGGCCGATTCATGCGATCGACCATGTCCTTCCATCCGGTGAGATCCGGGGGTGGCGTCGTGATGCCGAGCTTGCGGCACACCACCTCGTCGAGGCCGCCGGCGTGCAGGAGCAGAGGAACCTCGTAGATGTTGGCGACATTGGGTGCGTTGATCACCGCCGCCAGCGGGACGTCGCAGAACAGGCTGATCTTGCGGCGTTCCGCCTCGTCGATCGGCCGATCCGAGCGAACCACGATCGCGTCGGGCTGGAGGCCGCGGCTGCGCAGTTCGGCGACGCTGTGTTGGGTGGGCTTGGTCTTCATCTCCTCCGACGGACCGATGTAGGGCGCCAGGGTGACGTGGATGAAGACCGCCGACTCGTGGCCGACCTCGTTGCGCAGCTGCCGAACCGCCTCGAGGAACGGGAGGATCTCGATGTCGCCGACCGTGCCCCCGATCTCGGTGATGACCACGTCGGCCTCGGTGCGCTGCCCGAGGCGCTTGATCCGGCTCTTGATCTCGTTGGTGATGTGCGGGATCACCTGAACGGTGTCGCCGAGGTAGTCGCCGCGACGTTCCTTCTGGATGACGGTCTGGTACACCGAGCCGGTTGTGACGTTGGAGTCGCGCTGCAGGTTGCGGCCGGTGAATCGCTCGTAGTGCCCGAGGTCGAGGTCGGTCTCTCCTCCGTCATCGGTGACGAAGACCTCTCCGTGCTGGAACGGGTTCATCGTCCCCGGGTCGACGTTGATATACGGATCGAGCTTCTGGTTGACGACCGTGACACCGCGAGAGCGGAGGAGGCGCCCGACAGATGCGGCCGTGATGCCCTTCCCCAGGCTGCTGACGACCCCACCGGTGACGAAGACGTACTTGGTCATGTCCCTCGGGAGTTTGATCGTAGCACTCCTGGCCCGGTCAACCCGGTCGCCTCGACGCGGCGAGCGCCAGCAGCTCGGCGGCATGGTCCCTGCCGGAGTCGCTCTCGCCGATCCCGCCGAGCATGCGGGCGATCTCGGCGACCCGCTCGTCGCCCTCCACGCTCCGCACGGTCGCCTCGCGCCCGATCCGCTCCACGACGAAATGGGTGTCGGCGAAGGCGGCCACCTGGGGCAGGTGTGTGACCACGAGGACCTGGCGGCCTGCCGAGAGGCGAGCGAGCAACTCCCCCATCGCCAAAGCCGTGGCTCCGCCCACCCCGGCGTCGATCTCGTCGAAGGCGACCACTTCGGCGTCGGCGACCCCGGCGGCAACCCGGACCGCAAGCACCAGCCGGCTGAGCTCCCCCCCGGACGCCACCCGGGACACCGGTCCCGGGGTGAGCCCGCTGTCGGATGCGAACAAGAGCCGGACCCGGTCGGCGCCGTGCCGACCGGGTGGAACCCCATCGACCTCGACCACCAGGACCGGTTCGCGAAACCCGAGGTGGCGAAGGTGTTCCAGCGCCTCCTCGACGAGGTGTTTCCCCGCCACGCGCCGCGCCGCGGCGAGCGCTTCCCCGGCCGAGGCGGCGTCGGTTTCGGCGGCTGCGATGTCGTCTGCGATGGTCGCGGCGCGCTCGGCCAGACGCTCGAGCGTGGTGGTGCGGTCGGCGGTCTCGGCGCCGTATGCGATGACCTCGTCGATCGTCGCACCGTACTTGCGCCGCAGGCCGGAGAGCACCGCGACCCGTTCTTCGGCGGCGGCGAGCGCCGCCGGGTCGTGGTCGATGCCCTCGGCAGCGTCACGGAGGTCGCGGACGACATCGTCGAGATCGGTGAGCACGGCCTTCAGTCGTGTCGCCAGGTCTTTTAGCGTGGCGTCGATCCGCCCCGCCGCCTCGACATGGCCGAGGGCCGTTCGGAGGGCGTCTCCGGCACCACCCTCGTCGTCGAGGCCGATGGCGGCCACCGCCAGGGACTCGGTGATCTCGCCGGCATGGCGGAGGCGCGCCAGAGAAACCTTGAGCACATCTTCCTCGCCGGGGTGGAGCCGTGCCGCGGAGATCTCAGCGGCCTGGTGCCGTGCGAGGTCGAGTTCCCGGGCCAGGGCGCGAGCATCTCCGCCCAGAGCGTCACGATCGGTGCGGAGCCCCACGAGCCGCTCCCAGGCGCCGTGGTAGCCATCCCGGGCCCCACGACCGGAGGCATCGAGCATGCCGTCGATGAGCCGTCGCACCGAGCTCTCCCGGCCGAGCGCCACGTGCTCGTGCTGGGCGACGATCTCGACGAGGGCGTCGAGTCGATCGGCGAGCGCCTTGGCGGGCACCATGGATCCGTCGAGGTAGGCCCGGGACTTGCCCTCGGCGACCCGCCGGGCGACCACCGTCTCCGACGATCCGATGGTGAACCGCCCCTCCGCCCTGGCCTCGTCGCCGTGCGGCCCTACCCGGTCGGTCCTCGCCGCATCACCCCGCAGCAGGCGGAGGGCTCCGAGGAGGAGGGTCTTGCCGGTCCCGGTCTCACCGGTGACCGCAACCAAACCCGCGCCGGGCTCGAGCCGCGCAGTGCGGATGATCCCGAGGTTCTCGACGTAGAGCTCCTCAAGCATCGTGGAGGTGGAACTTCTCTTTGACGGTCCGCGCAAAGTTGCCCGGAGTGAGGCGGACGAGGCGGACGGGACGGGATCCGCGTACCACCGTGATCGCATCCCCGGGACTCAGGTCGGCGTGGTGGCGTCCGTCGACGTTGACCCGGGCAGGCCGGTCGGAGGTGATGGCGATCCGAAGGGCCACCGTTGGTCCGAAGACGATCGGGCGTCCGAAGAGGTTGTGCGGTGCGACTGCGGTCAGGATCAGGCACTCGATCTCGGGGTCGACCAGCGGGCCGCCCGCAGAGAAGGTGTAGGCGGTCGACCCGGTCGGGGTGGCGACGATCACGGCATCCGTGCGGTATTCCACCAGGTCCTCCCCCGCCACGGACACGGCAATGCCGACCACCTGGCGGCTCACCGCCTTCTCGACGACGACGTCGTTGAGGCCGGGGACGAGCGTCCCGTCGGGCAGGGTTGCGTCGAGCGTCATTCGTGTGGAGATGCGGTAATCGCCGGCCAGCAGGCGGTCGAGCGCCTCCGGAATCCTTGCCGGCTCCACCTCGGCGAGGAACCCGACGTTGCCGGCGTTGACGCCGAGGAGGGGCACATCGGAGTCCCGGCTGAGATGGCTCGCCTCGAGCACCGTGCCGTCGCCGCCCACGGCGACGACGACGTCGGCTACCGGTTCCCTTTCACCGCGAGCCCAAGCCGTCACTCCCGGGATCCGGGGGGCATCTCCGGGCGAGGCGACGGTCTCAATTCCGCGTGCGGCGGCCGCTTTCGCCACCGCGGCGCCGATCGTGGCCGACGACTGCCGGGTCGGGTGCAGGACGAGGGCGAGCCTCATTCGTGGATCCCTTCGAGGAGCGCCGTGAGGTCCATCGGCTCGTCACCCTTCACCGCGTGCAGCAGGAACTCGAGGTTGCCCTTCGTCCCGCGCACGGGAGAC
Organism: Acidimicrobiia bacterium; assembly: GCA_035291545.1. Classification (GTDB taxonomy): domain Bacteria; phylum Actinomycetota; class Acidimicrobiia; order Spongiisociales; family UBA11373; genus UBA11373. The sequence goes on along the minus strand of DATDRW010000033.1, from coordinate 16,088 downwards.
GGCATCACGCCACGGGGAGCGAGACCCTCGGTGGCGAGTCCTGCGGCGACGGCTGCCACGGCATCCCGGTGCGCCTCGGGATTGCGCACGATGCCCCCCGGCCCGACGCCGTCGCGGCCCACCTCGAACTGGGGCTTTACGAGGACGACGTATTCGGTTCCCCGACGACCGGCGCGTGCCAGATTGCCGGCAAGGAGCACCACGGAGATGAACGACACGTCGACGACCACGAGGTCGAACGGCGCCCCGAGCGCGGCGACGTCCACCGACCGGAAGTTGGTCCGATCGTGGACCGTGACCCGGGGGTCGGTACGGAGGCGCCACACCAGCTGCCCGTAGCCGACGTCGACGGCGACCACGGAGGCGGCCCCGTGCGCCAGCAGCACGTCGGTGAACCCTCCGGTGGAGGCTCCGACGTCGAGGGCGGCTCTTCCCTCGGCCGTGACGGTGAACGTCGTCAGTGCGGCGGCGAGCTTTCCACCGGCGCGGCTCGCCCAGCGATCGGTCTCCGCCATCTCGATCGGCTCCCCGGCGGACACCAGGGTGGCGGGCCGGGCAGACGGCCTTCCCGAAACGGTGACGCCACCGACCGTGATCAACCGCTGGGCCTCGGTCCGGCTGGCCACCATGCCGCGCCGGACCAGTTCGGCGTCAAGCCTGCGGCGCGTCGGCACCCTCGGCCTCTTCTTCGAGGGCCGCCCCCAGCCGATCCACGATGGCATCAGCAAGGTCGGCGGCCTCGGCCGGATCGGCGGCCTCGAGGGCGGGGAGGAGCGAATCGACGGGCGTATGATCCATGGGGGCATTATCCCCATCCGCGGCGACAGGATGTGCCATTGCTTCCGATCCGTGACGTCAACCCGACCCTGATCCGGCCGCTCGTCACCTGGGCGATCATCGGTGTCAACGTGGCGGTCCTGGCCGTCGTCCAGCCCAGCGCCTCGCCGGCTGCGGACGAATTCGCCTACCGCAACGCCGCCATCGCCTGCGAGTTGACCACCGGGGCGCCGCTCGACACCTTCGAGATCGGTTCCGGGGTGTGTCTCGACCGGCGCCAGGGGGATCAACCGTTCCCGAACAAGAATGTCTGGCTCGCCGTGGTGGTGTCGATGTTCCTCCACGCCGGGTTCGCCCACATCCTGTTCAACATGTGGAGCATGTGGATCTTCGGGAACAACGTCGAGGAGGCCTACGGGCACCTGGCGTTCGCCCTGTTCTACGTGGCCGCCGGGATCGCAGCCACCGCCGGCTTCGTACTGCTCGAACCCGAGACCACGGTGCCGCTGGTCGGCGCCTCGGGGGCGATCGCCGGCGTGATGGGGGCCTACCTGATCCTGTTCCCCCGCCACCTGGTCCTGACGCTGGTGTTCATCCGGGCGGTGGCGATACCGTCGGTCGCATACCTCGGCCTCTGGTTCGCCAGCCAGTTCCTCTTCGTCGGAGAGGCATCCGGGATCGCCTGGCAGGCCCACGTGGCCGGGTTTGTCTTCGGTGCCGCCGTCACGCTCCTGCTGCGCGACCGGCTCCTCGCCCGCGTCGGCGGCGTCCCCGCCGCGGCCTACTGACCGAGCAGTGCGGGGAGGTCGGCCACCGAGGGGATGACGAGGTCCGGCGTCCACTGCTCGGTGATCAGATCGGCCGCGACGGTGATCCCGGACAGGACGAGGACCGCGAACCAACCCCCGGCCCGGGCAAAGGCGACATCGGTCTCGGCCCGATCGCCCACCATCCACGTTACGCCCGGGTCGAGAAGGGCGGCGACGCAACGCATCATCGCCGCGTGCGGCTTGCCGGCCACCGTGGCCCTTTGTCCCGAGGCGGCCTCGACCGCGGCAAGGAGCGCACCGGCGCCGGGAACGTCGGGTCCAACGGACGGGAACGTCGGGTCGTCGTTGGTGGCGATGAGGGCGGCGCCCGAGGCAGCGGCTCGAGCCGCCCGGCTGAGGGTGTCGTAGTCGAAGCGGCGATCGAGACCAACGATCACGCTGCGTGCCGCGTCGGCATCGTCGGTCGCCGCGATCCCGGCTTCGGCCAGTGCCGTCCGGATGCCCTCCTCGCCGATGACCAGGGCCGGATCGTGCTCCGGTCCGAGGAGCGAAACCGCCGCCATCGCCGAGGTCACTACGGACTCCGGGGGGACGGCGACGCCGAGCACGGTGCCCAGGCGCCGCGCCACGTGATGCGGGCTCCGGGTCGAGTTGTTGGTGGCGATGACGCATCGGATCCCGAGCCGCTGGATCGACCGGAGCGCCTCGGATGCCCCGGGAACGGCAGCCCCGCCGATGGTGAGACATCCGTCGACGTCGAGCACCACGTTGCTCGGCGGCGGCGGCGACGCTACAACACGACTGCCCATGCTCGCTCCGTTCTCCGCACACGTCCCCGCCGGGCGGGATCCCATCACCCGGGCCGAGGCCGCCGCCAGGTCGCGGGTGCTGCGGGATGCCGCGGCACGGTACCAGTCGACACCGCCGATCCCGGAGATGGGCTTCTTCCGATTCACGGGTCCCTCGCTCTATCGATACACCATCGGGGGTGCCGCCGGGCCCATCACCTCGGGCCTCGTCGGCCTCGTCGGGCTTGACTCGCTGCTGCCCCACGAGGAGACGATCCGGGATGCCGAGGACAAGGCGGCGCCCGACCTGGAGATCCGCCCGCTTCTGGCCATCACCCGTCGCCCACTCCCCGTGCTCCCCGCGGTGGGGAGGGCGAGCACCGTGCGCTACGGGTCACTCGTCCATCGGCTGGTCCCGGTGCGTCATCCCGGGCCGATCGATCTCGGCGCACTCGTGCTCGCCGACGGGCACCATCGCCGGCGGTCGGCGATCCGGGAGCGGGGGCCGGGCGCCGACGCGATGACCCTCGTGGTCGGCGACGGCGGCAGGGGCCTCCGCGCCGAGGCATTCCAGCGCCGTCTGATCGGTGCCGGGCCGCTCCCCCGCACCGCCCGGGAAGTGTTCGAGGTCACCGAGATCTCCCGCCCTGCGCCGCGGGTGGACGGCATCGTGTGGGTCGGGCCCCGGGGCTCCCCCCTGCTGCTCAAACCGAGGCCCGAGGCGCTCGCCTCGGTGCCCCCGGCGCTGCGCACGATCGGCTCGGCGGTGGCGGTGCGACTGCTCTATCCGCTGATCGGGATGACCCAGGACCGGGTGGAGCACTTCTCGACTCCGGCGGGGGTGAGGGCATCGATCGGCTCCGGCGACGCCGCGCTGCTGCTCCCCCGGGTTCGGATCGATGCGGTGTTCGCCGCGGCCGAGGCGGGCACGCTGCTCCCGCCCAAAGGCTCGCGGTTCCGTCCCAAGCCGGTGCGGGGCCTGGTGGTGCGGGCGACGGGGCACTAGACCTGGGCTGCGAGCCTCTCCACCGTGCGGAGGTACAGGTCGGCGGTCATCCCCAAGGACGCCTCGCTCACCCGCTCGTCGTGGCCGTGGAACATCCGCAGAAAGTCGCCGAAGCCCACGCGATCGTCGAAGAGCCCGACGCCGTAGGCCACCGTCCCCCGGCGCCGGAAGAAGCGGGCATCGGTGCCGATCGGGATCATGGCGGGTATGAGATGGCTGCCCGGGGCGACCTCGCCCGTCGCTGCAGAGATCGCATCCCACAGCGGTCCTTCCGGGGGCGAACCGTTCGCTGCCGAGGCCTCGACGACTTCATAGCCGAGCTCGTCGAAGCCGGGTCCGATCGCCTTCCGGAAGTGATCCGTCACATCGGTCTCGTCCTGTCCGGGGAGAGAGCGGACGTCGATCTGCGCCTCCGCTCGGTCGGCGATCACATTGGCCTTGATCCCGGCGTGCATCACGTTCGGGCTCACCGTGAGGTGGGTGCAGGCGTGCACCCACCTGGCGAGTCCCACGTCGTGGACGGCGAGTCGATCGATCGCGGCGTCGATATGGTCGGCGTCAACCAGGTCGGCGGCAAGCTCCTCCGGGGGATCCCAGGCGGACACGAAACGCCGCCACTCGTCGGTGATGTGCGGACCCGGCGGGTTCGCCACCAGTGTGGATACGGCGTCGGCCACCCTCACGAGCGCGTTGTCGGTGGCATAGGGCTGGCTGCCGTGGCCGGAGGCTCCCCGCGTGTGGAGCCGTCTCCATTGGAGTCCCTTCTCGGCGACGGTGACGGGCACGCCGGGACCGCTGCGACCGAGCAGCGCCGGGGTGCCGATCTCGGTGAGCAGGTAGTCGCTCGCCACCAGCGGCCAGTGATCCTCGACCAGCCAGCGGGCCCCGAGTCGTCCGCCCGCCTCCTCGTCGGCCACGGCGAGGAACACGAGATCCCCCGGGTAGCGCAGGCTGCCGGAGGCGAACCGCTTGAACACACAGGCCATGGCGGCGGTCTGATTGAGCATGTCGATGGCGCCCCGCCCCCACACGAACCCGTCGCGGCGCTCCCCGGCGAAGGGGTCGACCGTCCAGCCCTCGCGACTCACCGGGACGACGTCGGTGTGCCCCATGAAGGTGAGGGTCGGCGCCCGCCTCGCCCCGGGGAGGCGGTAGACGACACTCACCCGCCCGGGATGCGGCTCGCGCCGCTCCCCCTCGATGCCGAGGAATTCGTCCAGAGAGTCGGCGGACCGGATCTCGCCGCCCGATCCCGGTGTGCCGTCGTTGACGCAGGCATTCCGGATGAGCTGCTGGAGGAGTTCGGCGACCTCTCCGGCTGCGATCATGTTGCGCCTCCCGACGCCGCGAGCAGGGATTCCTTCCAGGTGCGGAATCGGGTGTGGTGCCGGCCGTCGGCCCCATTCCCATCGCCTTGCCTGCCGTGGAGGTCGAAACCGAAGGACAGGCCCGAGTCGGGGTCGACGGCCAGATAGCGCGCCTCGCCGATCGGCGGTCCCGCTCGCCACAGCAGGAACCGGCCGATGCGCCGCTTGTATTCGACGGGCTCGCCCAGCGGGTCTCCGAGGGTCAGGACCGGCTCCGGAGCCTCGACCCAGGAGGCGGCTCCGATCCGGTAGTCGCGCTGGGGCGTTGCGGGTAGCTCGCCGGTGTGGAACCGGCGGCTCACAAACGGGCGCTCGTCGACTCGCGCCATCAGGTGTCGTCCCGGTACATCACGATCGACCGCGCCTTGAATCCGTTCGACTCGAAGAAGTTCTTCGCCTCGCGATGGCCGGGAGACAGGTGGGCGTCGAAGCGGCGGAACCCGCGGGCCATCGCCTCATCGAGGTAGAGCGAGACCATCGCCTCGCCGACGCCGACGTGCCGTGCCTCCGGCTCGGTGAAGAGGTATCGCACCGCGGCGATCCGCTCCCCTCCCGCCTGCGGCAGCATCGGCTCGTCGCGCCAGGCCAGGTAACCCACCGGGGTGCTCTCGAGGAGTCCGAGGATCAATCTCCAGTCGGCTGCGCCCAGCATGCGCTCCAACGCCCCGGCGGCGGGCTCCGGAAGGCCGTCGGTGAGCGGCCACACCGGGCGGAGAGCCTCCATCTCGGCGGCAAGGAGGCGATAGAGGCGCTCCAGGTCGGGGAGGTCCCTCCCGGATGCGAGGCGTGCGGTGGCCCGGCCGGTCACCGGGTGGTCAGACACAGTCGCGGCAGAGTTTGCGACGCTTGTCGGCGAGTTGGCTGGTTCGCTTCACCAGGAAGCAGCCCTGGCAGACGAACTCCCCCTTGCCCGCCGTCTCGGCCGGGGCCTCGAGTTCGATCGCTTCGCGGCGCAGCTTGCGGATCTCCTCGGCCTCGTCCACGGGGAGGGTCTCCGCTTCCTCGTCGGCGGTGAGCATGTCGAGCTCCTCGGCCTCCAGCTCGTCGAGCGCCTCGCTCTCCTCGTCGGCCTCTGGCTCGGGGGCGATCACCTCGACCGCGCCGATCTCCTCCTTGAGGATCTCCTCGAGGTCCTCCTCGTCGACCTCCTCGGCGTCGAACTCGGCGTCGTCCAATTCGGCCTCTTCGAGGTCCTTGATCTCCTCGGCGTCGTCTACCCAGTCCTCACCGGCGGTGGCGAAGTCGTGGTTCTTGGGAGGTGACATGGCCTCTTCCGGGGGTGAGAGCGGGCGGAGTATATCCGTCGGGCCTTTTACGCCAGCGGCCTGGCGGCGTCGGGGACGATCGATACCCGGAAGGGGGCCGCGGCCCGCCGGGATCCCCTCGCAGGCGACGGCCGAGCCACCGGGGTCGTCAGATGAGGCACCCGGCGACGCTGATGGGACGGACCCTCGGGGATCGCTCGTGCATGCTCCACCTGAGCGCGGGGCGAAGTCCCTGGAGGCCCGCCAGGGTGCCCGAGAAGACCGGCACCTCAAGCCGGGAATCCGTGGAGCGGGGCGACCGCCGCCCGGGTCAGAACGCCCCCGCGGCGGCAACCACGCCGCGGTCGAGTCCGCGGATCGCCGCCCGCACTCCGGACGGCGGCTCCGGTCCGAGATCGCGGATCTGGCGAAGCAGGTCGATGAGCTGTCGGCAGTTGCGCACGAAGTCGCCCACGGCAGCCGTCTCATCGTCTGCGAAGATCTCGTACAGGCTGCTGCCTGCCGCCCAGCGGAGGGCGGTGGTGGCGAATCCGGGGTCGGGGGGACGCGTGGTGGGGACGCGGGCGTGACGCTCGGCGGCGACGATCTCCTCCCACAGCAACATGAGCCGGTCACCCGCGTCCCGCAGTGAGGGCGGCCACTCGAGATCCGCCGACTCGCGACGGGGCTCGAACGTGAACGCCGAGGCGAGGGCGGCGGTCTCCGGCCCGTCGAGCGCCTCGAACCATCCCCGGTCGAGCGCCTCGGCGAGGAGGAGATCGAGCTCGTTGTACACGCGGCGCAGCCGTTGACCCTTGTCGGTGAGCCGCCAGCCGGTGACGTACCCACGGCGTTCGAGCAGTCCCATCAACCCGCGGAAGGCGGTCACGACCCCGGGGGGCAGCGAATCGGCCCTGCTCTCCCGCGTCGCCAGGGACTGCTCCAGTCGGCGCGCTTCCCGAGCCGCCTCGAGATGAGGAGCTAACTCGGGATCGGCGGTGGGGTCGGCCACAGTCGGCAGCACCTCTCGCTCTCCGGGAGCGAACCGGGCCAGGGCATCGGCCACACGGTGACGGTAGGCGGCATCGCGGGGGCGGAACGGTCGGGGAAGCTCGATGCGGCCCACCCGGGCCACCGTGTCGGGGAGCCGCTCCGGGGCGAGGCGCCGCAACTCGGCGTGCGCCGAGATGGTGAGGAGCCGGGGGCGCTTTCCGGTCCCGCGGGCGACCACGGCCACCCGCACCGCTCCTCCCGGCTCTTCCCACTCGAGGACGTCTCCGGCCGTCGTGGCCGCGGCGAACTCGGCGACGGCGCGGTGGCGGCTCTGCGGCGGAGCGTCGATCACCGCCCACACGTCGACGCCGGGATGCTCGGCCCGTGATCGCGCCACGACCAGACTCCGCCGGTCGGACTCCAGTTCGGTCTCGAGCTCACTCCGGCGGCGTTGGTCGGCGTACTCGGCGAAGGAGGCGGCGAGCATTTCCTCGGCCCGCTTGCGGTCGTACCTGGCGACCAGGTTCACCGCCATGTTGTATGTGGGCCGGAAGCTGGAGCGCAGAGGATGGCTCCCCCGGCCGGCGATACCGGCCGCTCTCTCGAACTCCACGTACGGCGAGTGCAGGATCACCGCGGTGCCGGCCTCGTCGATCCCGCGCCGTCCGGCCCGTCCGGTGAGTTGGGTGTAGTCCCCGGGCTGGAGCATCTCGTGGCCCTCCCCGGTGAACTTGCTGAGGTTCTCGAGGACGACGGAGCGCGCCGGCATGTTGATTCCGAGCGCCAGCGTCTCGGTGGCGAAGACGAGACGGACCAGGCCCCCGGCGAACAGCTGCTCCACCGTCTCCTTCATCGCCGGAACCAGGCCGGCGTGGTGCGGAGCCACTCCCGCCTCCAGGCCCCGGAGCCAACGGTCGTAACCGATGACCGCCAGATCGGTGGGGGCGAGATGCCGCGTCTTCGCCTCCGCCACGGTCTTGATCGTCGCGGCCTCGGCGGCGGTGGTGAGACGCAGCCCGCGCCCTACCACCGTCTCGACGGCGTCGTCGCATCCCTTGCGGGAGAAGATGAAGTAGATCGCCGGAAGCAGTCCCTTGCGCCGCAGCAACTCCACGGTCTCGAACCGCCGCGGCGTCCCGTAGCGCCTACCGCCGTGTCCACCTCCGCGGAGCGTCCGGGCCACCCGCTCGTTGGGCCGGTTGCCGTGGAAGACGGGGAACAGACGCAAGCCGTCCTTCTCCCACCGATCGCGGACGAGATACAGCGACTCCAGAGGCACCGGGCGCTCCCGTTCGACCACGAGAGCGAGGTCACCGCGCCGTTGTCGCATCCAGCCGGTGAACTCCTCGGCATTGGCGATGGTGGCGGAGAGGCAGACGAGGGGGATGGCCCGATCGAGGTGAACGATGATCTCCTCCCACACCCCGCCCCGCTCCGGGTCCTGGAGATAGTGGACCTCGTCGAGCACGACGACGCCCACGTCGTCGAGATCCGGGCTCTCGGCGTACATCATGTTGCGCAGGACCTCCGTGGTCATCACCACGATCGGCGCGTTCCCGTTGATGGAGTTGTCGCCGGTCAGCAACCCCACCCCGGCGTCGCCGTGGACCCTGCGGAAGTCACCGAACTTCTGGTTGGAGAGCGCCTTCAGCGGTGTCGTGTACACGGCGCGTTGCCCCATCTCGAGCGTTCGCGCGATGGCGGCCTCCGCCACGACCGTCTTTCCCGATCCGGTGGGAGCGGTGACGACCACCGATGCCCCCCGGTCGATGGCGTCCGCCGCCTCGATCTGAAAACGGTCCGGAGGGAACGGGAGTGCGGCGAGGTATCCGCGGGCGCTCACCGGCGAACGGTGAAGCGGACGATCCAGATCGTCGCCTCATAGAGCACGTAGAGCGGGACCGAGAGCAACAGGAGGGTGAGCGGGTCGCCGCTGGGCGTGACCACTGCGCCGACCGTGACGATGCCGAGCACCGCCCACCGGCGCCCCGACGCGAGGCGGCGCCAGCCCACGACGCCCGCCAGGGCGAGGGCGTAGAGAAAGACGGGGAACTCGAAGGCGATGCCGAACACGAGCAGGAAACGGAATGCAAACGAGAGGTAGTAGTCCCCGCCGATGGTCGGCTCGAGCGAATCACCCCCGAAGTCGATCAGGAACGCGAGACCGCGCTCCAGCGACCAGTACCCGAAGGCGATTCCCCCGAGGAAGAGGACGGCGAGTGCGGACACGATCGGGACGACGTATCGCTTTTCGCGATGGGACAGCGCAGGAGAAACGAAGGCCCACAGCTGCCACAGCACCACCGGGCTGGCCAGCACGAATCCACCGAACAGCGAAAGGCGCATGAAGAGCGAGAAGGCCTCCGTGGGGCGGAAGAAGACGAGATGACGATCGGCTGCTACGCGCTCGTAGGGTTCGACGATGAGATCGAAGATCGCGTTGCGGTAGAGGAATGCGACGATCGAGCCGACGAGGAGCGCCAGTCCCGCCTTGACGATGCGTGAGCGCAGTTCCTCGAGGTGGGCGGTGATGGGCCTGGCGGCACCCTCCGTCATCACGGTTCCCCGTCGGAGGGTGCCGGGGCGGGAGGCGGCCCGTCGGTTGGCCCGAGCGTCGATCGCATCTCCCGGCGCACCTGACCCAGGTCGGAGTCAGGCCCGATCTCTCGCTCGAGACCGCGGCGCAGGTCCTCGGCCGTGTCCTTCAACTCCCGCAGGACTCTTCCGGCCTTGCGGGAGAGCTCGGGCAGCCGCCGGGGCCCAAAGATGACGAGAGCCACGACGGCGATGGTGAGGACCTCAGCGGGACTGACGCTGAACACGCGCCGATGGTAGATGGGGAGCGGAGGCGACCTATTGATGCGCGCTCAGCGCAGCTGATCGATCCAGTTCCCGGAGTCGAGCGCAGCGGCGAAGCGGGAGATCTCGCCCTCGGTGATCCGGTCGGAATCGTCGACCACCTGATAGGCCACCCCGGTGGCCAGCAGGATCGAGACCACTCGGTGGTTCGCCGGCCGGCGCTGCGGATCCCCGCACGATGGGCAGTCGAAGAGGTACATGCCGGTTCCGCTGAGAGCGGTCAGCTCGAGACTCAGTTCCCCGGGCAGCAGCTCGACCTCACCGCAGAGGGAGCAGGTTGTGCGAATCGTGGTCATGAGGGCTGTCTCTCCGGGTCCTGAGCGGGTGTTCCCCAACCTATCGGGACACCCTCGCCGCCCCTGAATGACCAATTCCCGTGTAGTCACCGGTACCGCGCGAGCACGCGAGATCGCAGATCTTCGATCGCAGAGCGGACCTCGGCCGCATCGCCGCCGTCGAGCAATTGTGCGGCGCTGCCGAGGCGGAGTAGCAGGCGGGCGACCACCGCGGGATCGGAGGCGCTGAACTCCACCACGGTGCCGGCTGCATCCCGGGCGATCTCGCGAACCGGGTAGTAATCCGTCACCCAGCGTGCGGTGGCGTCGAGCGAGATCCGAACCACGGTGTCGTCCACCCCGGGGACGTATCGCACCCCTGCCGGCGGACGGTCCTGCGGGGGCTCGAACCGGTCGCCGGTCGGTGCCGCACTGCGGATTCGATCGACGCGAAAGATGCGCTCGCCCATTGCCAGGCGGCAGTGCGCGGTCACGTACCAGTTCCCGAGGGCGGCGAACACCCGCCACGGCTCGATTTCCCGCACCGTCGTCTCCCCCGAGGCAATGGCGACATACTCGATGCCGACCACGTCGCCTGCCCCAGCCGCGGCCCTGAGCAACGCCACCGGACCCGGCTCGGCTCCGAGATCCACATCGACGATCCCTTCCTCGGGGAGGAGGACGGCGGTGAGCTTGGCGACGGCGCTCTCCAGGGCGCGGTCGGCGGTCCCGGAGGACAGGATCGCCATCCCGCCGGCGAGCATCATCAGTGCCTCGACCGCGGTCAGCTTCACCGGGCGTGCGAAGTAGTCCGCCATGTCGATGACCACCTCGTCGTCGTCGAGGTACGCCTCCATCAGGTCACCCGGCCCGTACCCGGGAAGGCCGCAGACGAACACGAGGTTCAGGTCGCGGACCAGGTCGTCGCGGTCGTATCCGAAGCGCCGACACACCTCATCGACCTGCGCTCCCGGGTGGGCGATCACCCACGGAACCATCGCCAGGATCCGGGCGAGCCGCTCGGCGGTACGGGCGCTGCTCACGATCCCGCCCCCATGTGGGCGATGAACCGATTCCGTAGATGCGCCGGCCGCTCCAGCACCGCACCATCCTCGAACCCGATCAGCCAGCCGATGAGCGCCTCGGGCGAGGCGACCCGGATTCGGGCGGTGAGGGAGCCGTCGCGGTGCTCCGTCATTTCGGCCCGCGACCCGAGCTGACGACGGGCCCACCACGCCACCGACGCATCGAAGCGGACCACTGCCTCGACGTCTTCGGACCCGGCCTCCCACGGAGCCTCGGGGAACCCGTCGGCAGCACGGAACCCCGGCGGCCGGATGAACGCGCCCTTGACCTCGTCGACCACCAGGTCCGAGATCCGGTCGACGCGGAAGGTCCTCGTCTCGTCCCCGACGCCCCCCACCAGGTACCAGTGCCCCATGCGGTGGACCAGCCCGAGCGGTGCGGTAGTGCGGTCATTGTCGCGGTACCGGAACGCGATCGTGCGCCGCTCGACGACGGCGGCGAACAGCGAACCCAGGGTGGCGGCATCGGCCCCGAGCTCGGCGCCGAGCGGATCCCCCGATGCCGCCGCCGGCGCCCCGCCGAGCTTGAAGATCGCAGACGGCGACGCACTCTCCCCACCGAGGCGCGCCATTCGGGAGGCGAGCCACAGGGCGGTGCGCTCATCGTCGGTCAGCCCCGGATCGGGAAGGGCGTATTCGTCGGGGCGCACCACGTATCCCTGCTCCACCTGCCAGCGGTCGGTGAAGTCCATGCGCAGCGGCACACCGAGCGTGCGCAGCAGGTCCTTGTCACGCTCGAAGGTGCGGCGGAACGCCTCGTCGGTCTCCTGGTCGTAGCCCGCCACCGTATGGCGGATCTCGTCGGCCGTCACCGGACGGCCCACGGTGAGGAGGAACGCCAGGAGGTTGAGGATGCGTTCGATCACGCGTTGCATGTGGCGCCAAGCGTATCCGCAGAGCGATCAGGCGGGAAGCCGTGAGGCACGAGGTGCCAGGCACCAGGCACCAGGTACCAGAGAAGAGCGATCGGCGGGACTCGGATCTGGTGCCTGGAGCCTCGAGCCTGGCGCCTTCTCAGAGCGAAGCGATGAGTTTGTCCACCCGGTCGTCGACCGCGCGGAAGGGGTCCTTGCACAGCACCGTGCGCTGTGCCTGGTCGTTGAGCTTGAGGTGTACCCAGTCGACCGTGAAGTCGCGGTTGCGCTCCTTGGCCGCCTTGATGAATTCACCGCGGAGGCGGGCCCGGGTGGTCTGCGGGGGATGGACGAGCGCCCGGTTGACGTCCTCGTCGGTGACGACCCGATCCATCATGCCCCTCCGTTCGAGCAGGTAGTACAGGCCCCGCTCCCGGGACACGTCGTGGTACGCCAGGTCCAGCATCGCCAGGCGGGGGTCGCTCAGCGGGAGCCTGCGACCCGCGGCGTACTCCTCGATGAGGTGCTGCTTCATCACCCAGTCGCATTCCCGTCGCAGCGACAGGGGATCCTTCTCCAGGCCGGTGAGCAGGTGTTCCCACATCGCCACCGCCGACAGTACCTGCGGCGGAAAGCCGGGTGTCCGGGCAAACCGCATCACCCGCTCGAGGTACTCCCACTGGATGTCCAGTGCTGACAGCTCGCGACCGTTGGCCAGGCGCACCCGGCGGCGGCAAGTGACGTCGTGCGAGATCTCACGGATCGCCCGGATGGGATTCTCGAGGGTCAGGTCGCGGAAGACGACGTCGTCCTCCAGCATCTGCAACAGGGCGACGGTGGCTCCGACCTTCACGTAGGAGACATACTCCGACATGTTGGAGTCACCGGCGATCACGTGGAGTCGCCGGTAGCGCTCGGCATCTGCGTGGGGCTCGTCGCGGGTATTGATGATCGGGCGGCTGCGGGTGGTCGCCGAGGAGACTCCCTCCCAGATGTGCTCCGCGCGCTGGGCAAGGGAGAACACCGTCCCCCGCGCCGTCTGCAGGAGCTTGCCGGCACCGGCGTACACCTGGCGAGTGACGAAGAACGGGATGAGGGTGTCGATGATCCGCTGAAAGTCGGCCTGCCGGCTCACCAGGTAGTTCTCGTGGCAGCCGTAGGAGTTGCCGGCCGAGTCCGTGTTGTTCTTGAAGAGATACACCTCGCCCCGGATCCCCTCCTCCTCGAGACGCTGCTCGGCGGACTGGACGAGGCCCTCGAGCACGCGCTCGCCCGCCTTGTCGTGGGCGACGAGGTCGTACAGGCTGTCGCATTCGGGGGTGGCGTACTCCGGGTGGCTTCCGACATCGAGGTAGAGGCGGGCGCCGTTCTCGAGGAAGACGTTCGACGAGCGTCCCCACGAGACGACCCGGCGGAACAGGTAACGGGCGACCTCGTCGGGAGACAGCCGGCGTTGCCCGCGCAGGGTGCAGGTGACGCCGTACTCGTTCTCCATGCCGAAGATGCGCCGCTCCATGCGGCGAGCGTACCGGCACCGGCGGAGTTGCGGTGTCCTTCCCAACACCTGGGTACGATCCTGCAATGAGCGACGGAGACGCCTACGTGAAGGTGGCCTCGGTCGGCGACCCGGCGACGGCCCGGATTTGCGCCGCGCTCCTCGAATCGGCCGGTATCCCCACGCGGCTCCACGGAGAGGCACTCGGGCCGTACGTGATGTCGGTCGGCGACTGGGCGGTAACCGACATCTGGGTCCCTGGTTCGACGGTCGACGACGCGGTGGAGGTGCTCACGGCCGCCGAGATCGACCAGACCCTCGTGCTCGCCGACCGACGCGGTGCCGTCGCCGATCCGGGGTCGCTCCCGATGCGGATCCTCGCCCTGGTCGTCCTCGTGATCCTGGTCGACGCTGTGGTGCGGATGCTGATGCGGGTCTCGTAGTGCCCCGTCACGCGACGTTGGCCGCGGGCACGACGGCCCCCGACGCCCCCGGCTAGTCCTCCTCCTCAACACACGGTCGAGTGTGCCTTCGTCGTGAGTCCTCGTCGTATGACGCCGCCGGCTCGCCTGCACGTCACCAACGTCACGTGACGGGGTATTAGCCGATCACCGAATGGTCGAGGCGGCGGAAGGCGCGGCGGCGCTCGGTGCGCTCCACCACGGCAGCCTCCCAACCGACCGGCCCGTTCTCGTCGATCACCGCAGTGCACGCCGCCTTCGCCCAGCCGATCGCTTCATCCAATGGGGCACCCTCCCGGTGTGAGGCGGCGAGATGCGACATGAGCGCATCGGCGGCTCCCCCGATGGCCGAGAAGCGTCGCTCGTCGTAGAGCGTCCCGTCGTAGGTGATCCGGAAGATGTGGTCGTCGGCGGGGTCGTCGGCCACCTCGGCCACCATGATCTCGACCTCGTAGGGCTTTATGTCCTGGGTGAAGATGTGGCCGAGCGTTTGCGCGTAGGCGTTGGCGAGGCTCTTGGCGGTGACGTCCTCCCGGGAGTAGGCGTACCCGGTGAGGTCGGCGCGGCGAATGCCCCCGATCCGGAGCTGCTCGAACTCGTTGTACTTCCCGACTCCGGCAAAGGCGACCCGGTCGTAGATCTCGGAGATCTTCTGCAGGGTCCCGCTCGGGTTCTCGCCGAGGATCAGGATGCCTCCGAGGTACTGGACGGCGACGAGCGACTTCCCGCGTGCGATCCCCTTCCGGGCGAACTCCGCCCGGTCCTTCATCAGCTGCTCGGGGGGCACGTAGAACGGCATCATTATGAGGATCTCTCCATGGCGTGGCGCGCCGCCGCCGCCACGCGTTCCTCGGCCACCTCGGCGTAGCCGGAGGCCGACACCGTGGCGACGTTTGGGTAGATCTCCCGGCGTAGGTCGGGTCCACCGGTGCCGGTGTCCTCCTCGGCGGCGGCGACCAGGGCGGCCACCGCGAGGTCGATGGCGGCCTCCGCTCCGAGGTCCGGGGTGAAGGCGGTGCGCAGGAAGAGCCGGGCGTCGCGGCCCCCCGACCCCTCTGTGGCGTAGTCGGTCTCCTCGTAGGAGCCGCCGACGACGTCGTACGAGTACAGCCTGCCGATGTGTTCCTGCTCGTCGTATCCGCAGAAGATCGGGATCACCACGAGCCCCTGGAAGGCCATGGGGAGATGGCCGCGGACCATGGCCGCCAGATGGTTGGCCTTGCCTACCAGGGTCAAGCGACGGCCCTCGAGCTTCTCGTAGTGCTCGAGTTCCGTCTGGAAGAGGCGCACGAGCTCGATGGCGATGCCGGCGGTGCCGGAGATCGCAACGGCGCTGAACCGGTCGGCGGGAAATACCTTCTGGATCCGGCGATGTGCGATCACGTTGCCGGCGGTGGCCCTGCGATCGCCGGCCATCACCACCCCGTCGGCATACCGAAACGCGAGCACCGTCGTGCCTTCCGGCGCCTCTCTCGGGGAGACGCCGGTAGGGAGGTCCCAGCGCGGATCGACACCGCGCGAGCGCAGCAACGCGGTAAAGCTCTCGGCGGGTGTGATCGCCTCGCGGGGCATCCCGTCAGAAGGATCGAGGCTCACTGCCCGCCCTTCTGCACGTAGTTCTTCACGAACTCTTCGGCATTCTCCTCGAGGACCGAGTCGATCTCGTCGAGCAGGTCGTCGATCCGCTCGGTGAGGTCCTCTCCCACCTGCGACGATGCCGTATCGACGACTTCATCCTCAGCCGCCGAGTCGCTGCGACGGGTCTGCTTGCGCTCCTGTTCGGCCACGTGTCACCTCCGGGTGTCTGCCTCGAGGGCCTGGATGAGATCGGCTGCGTTGGGTGAGCGGTCGAGGAGGTCCGCCGTCAGCCGTCTCGTGCCCCGCAGGGGATCCATCATAGGCACCCGCTTCAACGCTTCCTCCCCGGCGTCGAAGATGAGTGAGTCCCAGTTGGCGGCCACGATCGCGTCACCGTACTTCTCCACACACCGGCCACGGAACCAGGCACGGGTGCCCTCCGGAGGGTCGACGGCTGCAGAGCGAACCTCGTCGTCGGTGAAGAGCCGGCGCATGCGGCCCGAGTTCACCAGCCGTTGGTACAGGCTCCGGGAACG
>DATDRW010000032.1:0-9228 GCA_035291545.1 Acidimicrobiia bacterium | reverse complement strand
CCGAGATGCGGGTGGAGTTGATCAACCCGATTGCGATGGATGAGGGTCTGCGGTTCGCCATCCGAGAAGGTGGCCGCACCGTCGGCGCCGGCCGCGTCGTCAAGATCCACAAGTAACCAGGCACCAGGCACCAGGCACCAGAGAAGAAGAACACACATGGCAAAAGCTGAGCACCGGATCCGGATCCGCCTGAAGGCGTACGACCACGAGGTGGTCGACGAGTCGGCGCGCAAGATCGCCGAGACCGTCGTGCGCACCCAGGCGAAGGTCAAGGGCCCCATCCCCCTGCCCACCGAGATCCATCGCTACTGCGTCATCCGTGGCCCGCACGTCCACAAGGACTCCCGGGAGCACTACGAGATGCGTATCCACAAGCGCCTGCTCGACATCCTCGACCCGACACCCAAGACGGTGGACTCGCTGATGCGCCTCGACCTTCCGGCCGGGGTGGAAGTGGAGATCAAGACGTGAAGGCGATCCTCGGAGAAAAGCTGGGCATGACCCAGATCTTCGACGCCGAATCACGGGCCGTTCCGGTCACCGTGATCAAGGCGGGGCCCTGTCGCGTCGTCCAGATAAAGCGCCTCGAGACCGACGGCTATGCCGCGGTACAGCTCGCCTACCGAGAACTTTCCGAAGGCCGGGTCACCAAGCCTCAGGCCGGGCACTTTCAGCGTGTCGGCCTGACCCCGCACAAGCATCTCGTCGAGGTGCGCGTTGACGACCCCGACGCCTACAAGGTCGGGCAAGAGATCGGCGTCGCCGACGTATTGGTCAAGGGTGGACTTGCCGACGTCGCCGGCGTCAGCCGGGGCAAGGGCTTCCAGGGCGTCATGAAGCGCCACAACTTCGCCGGACAGGGAGCCAGTCACGGTGCCCACCTCGTCCACCGCGCCCCCGGGTCGATCGGCGCCTGTGCCACCCCATCGCGGGTGTTCAAGGGGATGCGGATGCCGGGACGCATGGGCGGCGAGAAGACGACGGTGCTCAACCTCGAAGTCGTCGAGGTGGATGCCGTCCGCGGCCTGCTCATGCTGCGCGGGGCCGTGCCCGGCGCCAAGGGAGCCGTCGTGCTCGTCAGGGAGGCGGTGAAGGGCCTTGGCTGAGACTCCGAAGGCCCGCGTGTACGACTCCTCCGGCAAGCAGACCGGGGAGGTGGCCCTTGACGCCGCCGTGTTCGGCATCGAGCCGAACGTCGCCGTCATGCACCAGGTGGTGACCGCCCGGCTCGCCGCGTTGCGCTCCGGCACCTCGAGCACCAAGACGCGCGGTGAGGTCCGCGGTGGCGGCAAGAAGCCGTGGCGACAGAAGGGAACCGGGCGGGCCCGCCAGGGCTCAATTCGGGCGCCGCAGTGGAAGGGTGGAGGCGTCGTCTTCGGTCCCAAGCCCCGCAGCTACGCCCAGCGCACCCCCCGCAAGATGCGTCGACTCGCCCTCGCCAGTGCCCTCTCGGTCCGGGCCGCCTCGGGTGAGGTGCGGGTCGTCGATTCGTTCGCCTGGGAGAAGCCCCATACCCGATCCGCCGTCGAGATGCTCGAGAAGATGGGGGTCGCGGGCAAGGTGCTGTTCGTCCTGGGACGTTCGGACGAAGTCGCCGAGCGCTCGGTGCGAAACCTCCCCAGCGCCATCGTGCTCCCGGTCGACCAACTCAACGCCTACGACGTGCTCTGGGCAGAGGCGATCGTGTTCACGTCCGCAACCGTGACCAGTGTCGGCAGCGGCAGGTTCGCCGTCGCCAAGGACGACTTCGTGATCGAGGACGAGGGAGGTGCGGCATGAAGAACCCGCGCGACGTGATCGTCGCCCCCATCGTCTCGGAGAAGTCCTACGACCTCATCGAGCAGCGCGGCACCTACACCTTCCAGGTCGACCCCCGATCGAACAAGTCCGAGATCAGGAACGCGGTCGAGGTGATCTTCGGGGTCAAGGTCTCCCGCGTGAACATCATCAACCGCAAGGGCAAGCGCAAGCGCACCGGGTTCGTCATCGGGAAGCGAAACGACACCAAGCGCGCACTCGTGACCCTGGCGCAGGGCAACGAGATCGACATCTTTGGAGTGAAGTGATGAAGGGATTCGACGTGATCGCCAAGACCGGGATGGCAGATGGCAGATGGCAGATGGCAGATGTGTGCAATCTGCGATCTGCAATCTGCCATCCACTCGCTTTCGTTCCCGTCGATCGCGTGGAGAGCCGCTATGGCCGTTAAGAAGTACAAGCCCACCTCGCCGGGACGGCGCTTTCGCACCGTCTCCGACTTCAGCGAGATCACGAAGTCGACTCCGGAGAAGAGCCTGCTGCGGCAGCAAACCTCTGCAGGCGGGCGCAACTCGTTCGGTCGGATGACGTCGCGCCATCAGGGCGGCGGTCACAAGCGTCGTTACCGCATCATCGACTTTCGCCGCACCAAGGATGGGATCCCGGCCAAGGTGGCGGCGATCGAGTACGACCCGAACCGGAATGCCCGGATCGCACTGCTCCACTACGCCGACGGGGAGAAGACGTACATCCTCGCCCCGCAGCGGGTTGCCGTCGGCGATCTTCTCGAGTCGGGGTCGGGGGCGGAGATTCGTCCCGGTAATGCGCTTCCGTTGCGCAACGTGCCTGCCGGCACGGTGGTGCACGCGGTGGAGCTCCGTCCCGGGGGTGGTGCCAAGCTCGCCCGCTCGGCCGGCTCCGGCATCCAGTTGATCGCCAAGGAGGGCGATCTCGCCCTGGTCCGCCTCCCTTCGGGGGAGATGCGCAACGTGCCGCTCGATTGCCGGGCCACCATCGGCGAGGTGGGCAACCCCGAGGCCGAACTGACCAAGGGCGGCAAGGCCGGTCACAGTCGCTGGAAGGGCGTGCGCCCGCAGAGTCGCGGCGTGGCCATGAACCCCGTCGATCACCCGCTCGGCGGTGGTGAGGGGAAGTCCAGCGGGGGCCGGCATCCGGTGAGCCCTTGGGGCAAGCCGGAGGGACGCACCCGAAAGAGGAAGAAGGCGAGCACCAAGTTCATCGTCCGCCGCAGGACAAAGAAGGGGGAGCGATGAATTGGAGATGGCAGACAGCAGATGGCAGATCGCAGACGTGTGCAATCTGCAGTCTGCAATCTGCAATCCCCGTGGGCATCGAAGCCGGTCGTAAGGAGTGTTCGTGAGTCGTTCTCTCAGCAAAGGTCCCTTCGTGGACGAGCATCTGCTCGCCAAGGTGGAGCGCGCCGCCAAGAGCGGTGACAAGCGGGTCATCCGCACCTGGAGCCGGCGCTCGACGGTGATCCCCGAGATGGTCGGACAGACCATCGCGGTGCACGACGGGCGCAAGCACGTTCCGGTGTACGTCACCGAATCGATGGTCGGCCACAAACTCGGAGAGTTTGCTCCCACCCGCACATTCCGGGGTCACTCCGGCGAAAAGGCGGCGAAGAAGACATGAAGGCCGCCGCCCGCGCCCTGTTCATCCGTGAGTCGGCACCGAAGTTGCGTGCCGTGTTGGACCTCGTCCGGGGCTTGCCGGTGGCGCGCGCTCGCGAGATCCTGCAGTTCTCGGGCCGCGGCGCCACGGGTCCGGTGAGCAAAGTGTTGGAATCGGCGGTCGCCAATGCATCACACAATCACGCCCTCGACGCCGCCGAACTGCGGGTGCTCGAGGCCTATGCCGACCTCGGGCCGGTGTTGAAGCGGGTGCGCCCGAAAGCCCGGGGACGCGCCGGAGGGATCAGGAAGCCGACCGCCCACGTGACCATCGTGGTCGGCGATGGACGCGACGAGGAGAGTGCCTGATGGGCCAGAAGATCCACCCCTACGGGCTTCGGCTCGGCATCGTCACCGACTGGAAGTCGCGCTGGTACAGCGAGAAGGACTACGCGTCGCAGGTCCTCGAGGACGCAAAGATCCGCGACCTCCTCGAGAAGGAACTGGTCCGCGGGGCGCTGTCGCGCATCGAGATCGAGCGCATCCGTGAGAAGAAGGTGCAAATCGACATCCACACCGCCCGTCCCGGCGTAGTCATCGGGCGCAGTGGCACCGAGGTCGATCGTCTGCGCACGATGTTGGAAAAGCTCACCAACCGTGAGATCAAGATCAACGTGATCGAGGTCCAGGACGCCGAGACCGATGCCCAATTGCTCGCCAGGAGCATCGCCGACCAGTTGCAGGGACGGGTGTCGTTCCGCCGCGCTCTGAAGCGGGCGGTGACCACGGCGATGAAGGCCGGGGCCCAGGGGGTACGGGTGCAGGCAACGGGCCGCCTCGGCGGAGCCGACATGGGCCGCCGCGAGTGGTACCGCGAGGGGCGGGTACCGCTCCACACGCTGCGCGCCGACATCGACTTCGGACGGGCCACCGCTCGCACTACCGTCGGTGCCGTCGGGGTCAAGGTCTGGGTCTACAAGGGCGACGTCGTGCCCTCGCTGTCGGCGACCCGCCTCAAGATCGCCGCCGAAGCAGCTCTCGCCACCGGCGGGCCTTCCTCGCGACGGGCCCCGGCCAAGGCTCGCGCCGAGCGGGCCGCGGGGGAGAAGCCTCGGACCCTCATCGAGGCGGGCGGCGGCAAGCGTCTGGTCGAGGCGGGCGGCGGCAAGCGTCTGGTCGAGGCGGGCGGCGGGCGGCGGGTCGAGACGGACAGCGGGCGTCGCGTCGACGCCGACCTGGCCGAGGCAGAGTTCGAAGAGGAGCGGGCCGTGGCCGATGAGACGATCGACGTCTCCGCAGCCCGCGTCGTCGATGAGACCATCGACGCCTCCGCAGCACCCGTCGCCGAGTCGCCGGCGACCGAGCAACCGGGTGTGGAGGAGTAGCCGATGTTGATGCCGAAGCGCACCCGCTGGCGCAAGCAGCAACGGGGCAATATGCGGGGGGCCGCCAAGGCCGGCACCAGGGTCGCGTTTGGCGACTATGGTCTTCAGGCTGTCGAGCCCGGGTGGGTCACCGCTCGGCAGATCGAGGCCGCCCGCGTCGCCATGACCCGGCACATCAAGCGCGGTGGCAAGGTCTGGATCATGGTGTTCCCGGACAAGCCGGTGACCCAGAAGCCGGCGGAGACGCGGATGGGGTCGGGCAAGGGCAACCCGGAATTCTGGGTGGCCGTGGTTCGCCCGGGCCGCGTGATGTTCGAGCTGTCCGGCGTCGACGAGCCGCTCGCCCGTGAGGCGCTGCGGCTCGCCAGCCACAAACTGTCGGTGAAGACCAAGTTCGTGCGAAGGGAGGAAGTGTGAAGTCTGCAGACTTGCGCGACCTCCCCTATGAGGAGTTGAAGACGAAGCTCGCCGAGGCAAAGCAGGAGTTGTTCAACCTGCGCTTCCAGGTGGCCACAAACCAGCTGGACAACACGGCGAGGATCAAGACGGTGCGCCACGAGGTGGCCCGTATCGCCACGGTGATGCGGGAACAGGAGATCGAGGCATACCGCGAGATGGAGGTCGAGGGAAGATGACCGACCGCGCAGACCGCAAGATCCGCACCGGAGTCGTGGTGTCGGACGCGCGCGACAAGACCGTGACGGTCGAGATCGTCGGCTCCGTTCGCCACCCGATCTACCAAAAGACGATGAAGTCGACGAAGCGTCTACAGGCCCATGACGAGGCCAACGATGCTCACGTCGGCGACACGGTGCGAGTGATGGAGACGCGCCCGCTGTCCAAGACAAAGCGCTGGCGCGTCGTCGAGGTAGTGGAGCGTGCCCGATGATCGCCCAGGAGACGCGGCTCAAGGTCGCCGACAACTCCGGTGCACGCGAGGTGCTGTGTATCCGCGTGCTCGGCGGATCGACGCGCCGCTACGCCGGCATCGGCGACGTCATCGTGGCCACGGTGAAAGACGCCGTGCCCGGCGGCACGGTGAAGAAGGGTGAGGTGGTCAAGGCCGTCATCGTCCGCACCCACAAGGAGCGTCGGCGCCCGGACGGCACCTACATCCGGTTCGACGACAACGCGTGTGTGCTCATCAACGACCAGCAGCAGCCCCGGGGTACGCGCATCTTCGGCCCCGTCGGCCGCGAATTGCGCGACAAGAAGTTCATGCGGATCGTCTCCCTGGCTCCGGAGGTGTTGTGATGCAGCTCAAGCAGGGTGATCAGGTGGTGGTGATCTCGGGCAAGGACAAGGGCAAGGAATCGCGGGTGGCCGAGGTGTTTCCCAAGGTCGGCAAGGTCATCGTCGAAGGTGTTGCCACGGCGAAGCGGCACACCAAGCCGCGCGGCCAGACCATGCAGGGTGGCATCGTAGACAAGGACATGCCGATCAGTGCCTCCAACGTGATGATCGTGTGCCCCACCTGCGGCCCGACCCGGGTCGGGCACAAGGTCGATGCCGACGGCCACAAGCGCCGGGTGTGCGTCAAGTGCGGGGGTGACCTGTGAGCGCCCGCCTCAAGCAGATCTACCGGGACCAGATCTACGCCGGCCTCAAGGAGCGCCTCGGCGTGGACAATGTCATGAGGGTGCCGACGGTGTCGAAGATCGTCATCAACATGGGGCTCGGCGAAGCGGTGAACGACAAGGGCATCGTCGACGTTGCGCTGGCCGACCTGGCGATCATCTCCGGTCAGCGCCCCCGGGTGAACCGGGCCCGTAAGTCCGTGGCGAACTTCAAGCTGCGCGAGGGCATGCCGATCGGCATCTCGGTGACCCTGCGGGGCGACCGGATGTGGGAGTTCCTCGACCGCTTGATCTCGGTGGCGATCCCCCGTATCCGCGACTTCCGCGGGCTCAACCCCCGCTCGTTCGACGGCCGTGGCAACTACACGTTCGGGGTCACCGAGCAGCTGATCTTTCCCGAGATCGACTTCGACAAGGTGACCAAAGTGCGCGGGATGGACATCACCATCTGTACGACGGCGAGTGACGACGAGGGCGGCCGTGCGCTGCTCGAGGCGTTCAACTTCCCGTTCCGGCGCCCCCAGACCCAGCAGGCAGGTGTGTGATGGCGAAGAAGTCCCTCATCAACAAGGCGGCCCGGACGCCCAAGTTCAAGGTTCGTGGCTACTCCCGCTGCGGTCGCTGCGGGCGATCCCGGGCGTTCCTGCGCAAGTTCGGCATGTGCCGCATCTGTGTGCGCGATCTGGCGCACCGCGGCGAACTGCCCGGTGTGAGAAAGGCCTCCTGGTAATGCTCACGGATCCCGTTGCCGACATGCTCACCCGAATCCGCAACGCCAACCAGGCGCTGCACGAGAAGGTGTCGATGCCGACCTCGAAGCTCAAGGAGGAGATCGCCCGCATCCTCGCCGCCGAGGGCTACATAGACGGTTTTGAGGTGCTGGGCACCGGGGCGCGGCGCACGCTCGCCGTCACGCTGCGCTACGGGTCGAGTCGCAAGCGCGTCATCGAAGGCCTGCGCCGTGTCTCTTCCCCCGGCCGCCGGGTCTATAGCCCCGCCGGTGAACTTCCCCGGGTCCAAGGGGGTCTCGGTGTGGCCGTGATCTCGACGTCGCAGGGTCTGCTCCCCGACCGCGAGGCCAGGCGTCGCCATCTCGGCGGCGAAGTCCTCTGTGAGGTGTGGTGATGAGCCGGATCGGCAAGGCTCCCGTCTCACTCCCCGGCGGCGTCGACGTCGCGATCGACGGCACGACGGTCACCGTCAAGGGAAGCAGGGGAACGCTGTCCCGGACGTTCAGTGACCGGATCTCGTTTTCCCGGGTCGAGGGTGTGGTCACGGTGGCGCGGAGCGACGACGAACGGGAATCGCGAGCGCTGCACGGTCTCAGCCGCGCTTTGCTCCGCAACATGGTGGTCGGCGTCTCCGAGGGATTTCGCAAGGAGCTCAACCTCGTCGGTGTCGGCTACCGGGTCGCTCCCGCCGGCAAGGGCATCGAGCTGCTCGTCGGGTTCTCGCACCCGGTGAAGATCGATCCGATCGACGGCATCACCTTCGAGGTGCCCGAGCCGACCAAGATCGTGATCACCGGAATCGACAAGGAGCTGGTCGGCCAAGTGGCCGCCAACATCCGCTCGGTCCGGCCGCCCGAGCCGTACAAGGGCAAGGGCATCAAGTACGCGGACGAGGTCGTCCGCCGCAAGGCAGGGAAGGCGGGGGTGGCGCGATGAAGACGCGCCAAGAGGCCCGGCATCGGCGCCACTTCCGGGTGCGCCGGCGTGTGCACGGTACGAAAGAGCGGCCGCGCATGGCCGTCTTCCGCAGCAACCGCTACATCTACGTCCAGGTTATCGACGACGTCTCGGGGCACACGCTGGTGGCGGCGTCGTCTCAGGAGAAGTCGCTCCGGGACCGCACCCTGACCGTTACCACCGCGGCTGAGGTCGGCAGGTTGATCGCCGGCCGGTCGAAGGCCGCCGGGATCACGTCGGTCGTCTTCGACCGGGGTGGGTTTGCATACCACGGTCGTCTCAAGGCGCTCGCCGACGCGGCGCGCGAGGAGGGGTTGGAGTTTTGAGCACGAGAAGAGACTCACGCGACACGCGCGGCGGGCGCGACGGCAGCAGGGCCGCCGAGGGTCCCCAGTTCGAAGAGCGGGTGATCCACATCAACCGCGTCGCCAAGGTGGTGAAGGGCGGTCGCCGCTTTTCGTTCACCGCGCTCGTCGCCGTCGGTGACGGCAACGGCAAAGTAGGAGTGGGGTACGGCAAAGCCAAGGAAGTGCCCACCGCGATCCAGAAGGGTGTCGAGGACGCCCGCAAGGCGATGAAGCCGGTGCCAATGGCGGGGTCGACGATCATTCACAAGAACATCGGGGTCCACGGCGCTTCGCGAGTGCTGATCAAGCCGGCCGCCCCCGGTACCGGGGTTATCGCCGGCGGAGCGGTGCGCCAGATCCTCGAGGCCGCCGGGGTGCGCGACGTGCTGGCAAAGTCGCTCGGCTCGCCGACCCACATCAACGTCGCCCAGGCAACGCTCAACGCCCTCATGACCCAACGTCGTCCCGACGCCGTCGCCAAGCAGCGCGGAAAGATCGCCGAGGAGGTCACTCCGCCGGGATTGCTCGCCGCCTACCGCACCGCCGAGTTGGGTCGGGCGGCCAGGTCGGATTCCTGAGGAGATCGGTCGCCATGGCGAAGAACACCTTGAAGATCAAGTTGGTGCGCAGCACGATCGGTGAGAAGCCGAAGACGGTGGGCGCGGTCCGCAGTCTCGGGTTGCGCCGGATCAATGCGGTCACGGAGCGTCCAGACACCCCGGACGTGCGCGGGCTCATCGCCGCCGTGGCACATCTCGTGGAGGTTGAGGACGCATGAAGCTGCATCACTTGAAGCCGGCACCCGGCTCGACCAAGAGCCGCATCCGCGTCGGGCGGGG
>DATDRW010000031.1:0-15279 GCA_035291545.1 Acidimicrobiia bacterium | reverse complement strand
CCGAGATGCGGGTGGAGTTGATCAACCCGATTGCGATGGATGAGGGTCTGCGGTTCGCCATCCGAGAAGGTGGCCGCACCGTCGGCGCCGGCCGCGTCGTCAAGATCCACAAGTAACCAGGCACCAGGCACCAGGCACCAGGCACCAGCAAGAGAAGACAAGAGGACGGCAGATTGCAGACAGCAGACAGCCCGATCTGCCATCTGCCATCTGCCATCCGACCAGCCGAGACCACCACCAAAGACCACGAGGAACCAACACACATGGCCAGCGACAAGCGACCTCCGATCACACTCGCCTGCGAGTCGTGCAAGCGGCGCAACTACGTCACCACCAAGAACAAGACCAACACGCGTGAGCGGGTAGAGCTGAAGAAGTACTGCCGCTTCTGCCGCCAGCACACCGCCCATAAAGAAACCCGTTAGCCGCGGCGCGGCAATGGGGGGCCTCGACGACCTGACG
Organism: Acidimicrobiia bacterium; assembly: GCA_035291545.1. GTDB lineage: Bacteria > Actinomycetota > Acidimicrobiia > Spongiisociales > UBA11373 > UBA11373. The sequence goes on along the minus strand of DATDRW010000031.1, from coordinate 14,817 downwards.
GGCAGCAGCTACGGACCCTTCGTTGTCGAGGTGTCGGCCGACCGGGTCACCGCATTCGCCGCCGCCATCGGCGACGACCCGCACCGCTGGTTGCGGTTCGCCCCGCCCCTCTTTGCCAACGCCGCGCTGTTCGCCGCCGCCCCGGCGTTTCTCGAGGATCCTGCGGTCGCAGAGTTGACCCGTTCACTGATCCACTCCGAGCAGCAGTACACCTGGAGCCGTCCCCTCGAAGTCGGTGAGGTCGTCGCGGTGGCGGGCACCGTCGCTTCGGTCCGCGCCAGAGGTGCCCTGAATCTGGTCACGTTCGAGGTGGAGGTGCACTCGGCGGCGGGGCCGTGGCTCACCGGTTCCTCTCTGTTCCTCATGGCCGCTGAAGCGGCGGCATCGGGAGCCGACGAGCCGGAACCGCCGGTGGCGTTGCGTCCTCTCTTTGCCGGGGGCGGGACGGCAGCGGAGCTGCCCGAGTCCGGCGGGTCGTTGCCACCGTATCCGTGCGGGGCGTCGCGAGCCGACCTGGTACGGTACGCCGCCGCCTCCCGGGACTGGAACCCGATCCATTGGGACCACGACTCGGCGCGTGGCGCCGGCCTTCCCGGGACGATCGTGCATGGTCTGCTCATGGCGGCGTGGATGGCGAATGCGGTGTGCCGCCTCGTTCCCGGCGGCGATCCCCTCCGGGAGATGCGGGTACGGTTCCGCAACCCGCTTCGTCCGGCGGTGGCGGCGGAGGTGACCGGAACGGTGGTCTCCGCAGGCGGCCGCGGGGCCGAAGTCGACCTGATCCTGGCGACGGGTGACGAGCGTCTCGCCACCGGACGAATCCGGGTAACACGGTGACCGGGGGAAGTGTCCAACGAGATGAGCAAGCGCTCATCGAACGTGCCCGGCAAGGGGACGCCGAAGCGTTCGGGGAACTCGTGTGGAGGTACCGCGACACCGTGCACACGCTGGCGGTGCGCCTGGTCGGCCCCGACCTTGCGCCCGATGTGACCCAGGAGGCATTGATCCGCGCCTGGCGGGCCATGCCGCGGTTCCGCGGCGATGCCGCCCTCGGAACCTGGCTGCACCGGATCACCGTCAATACGGCCTGGACCATGCGCAGGCGGGCGGCGCGCCACGAGACCGCGCAATTGGAGGAGTCGATCGAGGATCCGCAGTCGGGTCCGGAGCACGCCGGGGTGCTCGTCGGCGTCAGGGCCGACCTGCGCGGCGCCCTCGAGCAGCTCACCCCGGGGCAGCGAGCGGTGCTCGTGCTGCGCGACGTGTACGGGTGGACCCACGCCGAGGTGAGTCGCGAGCTGGGAATCACCCAGACGACTGCCAAGGTGCGGCTGCACCGGGCGCGCAAGCGGCTGCGCGAGTTGTTGGAGGGGTCGATGTGAGCGCGCTGACCTGCCGGCTGATCGCCGCCCTTCCCGAGGAGATGCCGCTCAACCGGGTGCTGAGCACGCACCGGGAGCGGTGCCTGCGCTGCCAGGCCGACGACGCCCGGGTGACCGGCGTGACTCGCGAATTGTCGACGCTGGGGCAGGAGGTGGTGCCGGCGCCCGCCGGCCTGGCCACCACGGTGATCACCAGGCTCGGTCCGCAGGACGGTGCCGACCCACGCCGGCCGATCGTCATCCGGCTGGTGGTGCGGTGGGCGGCTGCGGCGCTCGTGGTGCTGGCTACGGCGGTCGCGATCGGGGCGGCGGTGGCTTCGCGCATCCACCGCAAGTCCGGTTCGGCCTGAACTTGCCGTTCGACGTCCCCGCGCCCCTACAATGCCGCCCGTTCATCCCATGGATCGCGCGCGGGATCGAACACCCCCAAAGGGGCGTAGCTCAACTGGCAGAGCACTGGTCTCCAAAACCAGCGGCTGGGGGTTCGAGTCCCTCCGCCCCTGCTCAGAGGCCGGATCGGCCCCGACGATGAGGACACCATGAACCGAGAACTGCGCCGACTGCAGGCGAAGGAAGAAGAAAGGGCGAAGGAGCGCCGGGCGGCTGCTCTGCAGCAGCGCCGTCGCCGCGAGCGCGTTGGCTTTCGCCAGTTCATTTCCGAGGTGCGCACCGAACTGAAGCGGGTTGCCTGGCCCAATCGCCGCGAGGTGGTGACCTTCACCCTGGTCACCCTGATCACCGCCGGGTTCGTCATGCTGTATGCGTTCGTCCTCGACTTCACTCTCAAGCAGGGTGTGCTGAACCTGTTGGAGTTGCGATGACCGGTCAGGAATTCGAGGTGGGCGTCGAGCCCGTCGTCGATATCGACAACCCCTTTGCCCGCGCCGCGGCCCTGCTCGGCGCCGCCGTCGCCACCCGTGAACCGGAGGAGGCCCCGGCCGTCGAGGCCCCCACCGCCTTGCCGGAACCGGCGATGAACGCGCCCGAGTCGCCGGCGAAGGCCGCCGCTCCCGGCGCGGCCGCTCCGGCCGAGGCCGTCGAGGAGGCGGCGCCGCCGCTTCCTCCCGCCAGCCCCTACGACCTCCCGGGCGGCTGGTACGTGATCCACTCCTACAGCGGGTACGAGAACAAGGTGAAGGCCAACCTCAGCACCCGCATCAAGTCGATGCACATGGAGGAGTCGATCTTCGACGTCGTCATCCCGATGGAGGACGTGGTCGAGATCAAGGCCGGGCGCAAGGTGACCGTCGCCCGCAAGCAGTTCCCCGGCTACATCCTGGTGAGGATGTACATGAACGACGACTCGTGGGGGGTGGTACGCAACACCCCGGGCGTGACCGGGTTCGTGGGATCGGGGACGAAGCCGACGCCGCTGTCGCGTCGCGAGGTCGAGCGCATCCTCGGCGTCCGCAAGGACGAGGAGAGGAGGGCGCCCCGGTTCAAGCCGGATTGGGAGGTGGGCGAGACGATTCGGGTCACCGACGGCCCGTTCGCCGACTTCAACGGGGTGATCGAGAACATCAATGTGGACCAGTCGAAGGTCAGGGTCCTCGTGGATATTTTCGGCCGGGAGACCCCGGTCGAGCTCAACTTCGAGCAGATCCAGAAGTTCTAGTGTCCCGTCCGGCGCTGGGGGGCGTCGTGAGCGCGGCAAACGTTGCGGGTCGGGACACTAGGTCTCGGCTCGAGGAAAGGGAGACATGGGCCGCAAGAAGATCGTCGCGATCCTCAAGCTCCAGATCCCGGCGGGACAGGCGACGCCTGCGCCCCCGGTCGGTCCGGCGCTCGGACAGCACGGCGTCAACATCATGGATTTCGTCAAGTCGTACAACGCGGCGACGGAAAGCCAGAGTGGGACGATCGTTCCCGTCGAGATCACGGTGTACGACGACCGGTCGTTCACCTTCGTCACCAAGACACCCCCCGCCGCGGTCATGCTGCGTCAGGCGGCCCGGGTCGAGAAGGGCTCGGCGACTCCGCACACCGACAAAGTGGGCACGGTCACCCGGGCACAGGTGAAGCAGATCGCCGAGACCAAACTGGTCGACCTCAACGCCAACGACGTGGACGCCGCGATGAAGATCGTGGAGGGCACGGCGCGGTCGATGGGGATAACAGTGGAAGGTTGAGCTTCGCTCAACCTTCCACAGATAGCAGACGGCAGACGGCAGACGGCAGAGGATCGGTCCGCCGTCTGCTATCTGCCATCAACCAGCAGTGGGAGACGCGAGAGCGTCGCGATCACCACAAGGAGACACAATGAGCAAGAAGCGTGACGACGCCGCCAAGAGGTTCGATCCGGAGGCGGTCTACGGTCCCCTCAAGTCGATCGAGCTGGTGAAGGCGGCCGCCACCGCCAAGTTCGATGAGACGGTCGAAGCCTCGTTCAACCTCGGCATCGATCCCCGCCAGGCCGAGCAGGGCGTGCGGGGCACGGTCGCCCTTCCCCACGGCACCGGGAAGAACGTCCGCGTCCTTGCCTTTGCCGAAGGGGAGCATGCCCGGGCGGCGCAGGCCGCCGGCGCCGCTCTCGTTGGTGGTGCGGAACTCGCGGCGGCGATCGCCGCGGGGACCCAGCCCCTCGACTGGGACATCACCATCGCCCACCCCTCGATGATGGCCGAGGTGGGCAAGCTGGGGAAGGCGCTCGGGCCCCGTGGTCTCATGCCCAACCCGAAGGCGGGGACGGTCACCCCGGACGTCGGCAAGGCAGTCAAGGAGTTCCGGGGCGGGCGGGTCGAGTATCGCAACGATCGCTTCGGCAACGTCGCCGTCGGTATCGGGAAGGTGTCTTTCTCGGCCGCCCAGTTGCGGGAAAACCTGGCGACGCTCGTCGGGGAGATCAACCGGGTGAAGCCTTCATCCTCGAAGGGGCGCTACGTCAAGAAGCTGACCCTGTCCTCGACGATGGGACTCGGCGTCCATGTGGACGTGAATACCCTGGACGAGCTGAAGGAAGAGGAGTAGCGGCAGAGCCGCTACTCCGGATGCCAGATTCCAGATACCAGACCAGATTCCAGATTCCAGATACCAGATTCGGTTTCTGGCATCTGGTATCTGGCATCTGGTATCTTCCTCCCGACAACGACCAGAGACCGCAGGTCCCCCCGGGGTTGAAGGCCACCAGGCCGCCGGCGCAGGTTGCGAAGAAGATCTCTCCGCTCCCGCGTGGTCTCACGTCGGGAGCGTTTCATTTCGGGCACTGCCCGAAAACCACGCAAGGAGCAAGGGACATGCCACGACCTGAGAAGGTAGAGGCAGTAAGCGACATCAAGGAGCGTCTCGAAGGGGCGCAGGCGGTGTTCGTGGCCGAGTACGCCGGGCTCTCCGTAAAGGAGCAGCAGGCGCTCCGCCGCGGGCTGCGTGCCGCCAAGAGCGAGTTCAAGGTTTACAAGATGACGCTTGCTCGAATCGCCGCCTCCGAACTGGGGCACGAGGACTTCGTCGACATGCTGGTCGGGCCTGCCGGTCTGACCTTCGCCGGCGAGGACGCCGCGGCCACCGCCAAAGTCCTGCGCGATTTCGCCAAGGACCACCAGAAGCTGGTGATCAAGGGCGGTCTGCTCGGCAACGTGGTGCTGCCGCCCGAACGGGTGGCCGCCCTCGCCGACCTCGAACCCCGCGACGTGCTGCTCTCGAAGATCGCCGGGGTATTCCAGGCGCCGATGGCACGGATGGCCGGTCTGCTGGCCGCCCTGCCGCGGAACCTGGCCACGATGATCTCGCAGCTGATCGACAAGACGCTCCCGGCCCCGACGGCTCCGGCCGCCGCCGCTCCCGCACCCGCGGTGGCGACCGACGGAGATGCCGCGACCACCGACGAAACACCGGCCGTTACGGCCGAGGAGGAATAGACCATGGCCACCAAGATGAGCACGGAGGACCTGCTTCAGGTCTTCGCCGGGATGACCGTGCTGGAGCTCTCCGAGTTCCTGAAGGCGTTCGAAGAGAAGTTCGACGTCACCGCCGCGGCCCCGATGGCTATGGCGATGATGCCCGCCGGTGGTGGCGGCGCCGCCGCCGCCGTGGAGGAGAAGGACGAGTTCGACGTCGTCCTCCTCGCCGCCGGGGAGCAGAAGATCCAGGTGATCAAGGAGGTCCGCGGGCTCACCAGCCTCGGACTGAAGGAGGCGAAGGAGCTCGTCGACAGCGCTCCCAAGCCGGTCCTGCAGGGCGTCGACAAGGCGACCGCCGAGAAGGCCAAGGCCGCCCTCGAGGGTGTCGGGGCGAAGGTGGAGCTCAAGTAAGGCGCGATCTCATCACGTAGATGTGTCAAGGGGCGGGCGAGTGCCCGCCTCTTGCGCGTCCAGCGCCGTCGCCCGTCGCCCGTTGCCCGCAAGAGCCGAACCGCGTGGCCTAGTCTTGCGGGCGTCGGGCGACCGGCGACGAAGCCAGCCCCGGGCGGTCGGCAGGTCGCGAACTCCTCCCTTGCACCCCTCGGTGGGGGTGGTATCTTGTCCGGGAATACATAGAGGAGCCGTGACGGTTCGTCGCTGAAGGCCGGCCCAGCCGAGCCGGGGTAGCCGCGTGCTATCCTGGCTTTCTGTCGTCTCTGCCGTCTTGTCGATCAACGTTGTTCGCCCGCCCTGCCCGTCACTGACATCGAGGAGGAAGCGCTCTTGGCCCGTGCGCGCACCGAGAGGATCTCGTTCGGAAAGATCCCAGAAGTCCTGCCCCTTCCCAACCTTCTCGACGTACAACACGAATCGTTCACCTGGTTTCTCGAGCGCGGTCTGAAGGAGATCTTCGAGGAGATCTCCCCGATCGAGGATTTCACCTCCACGCTCGCTCTCGAGTTGACCGATCACCGTTTCGAGGCGCCGACCACCTCCATCGAGGAGGCCAAGGAGCGCGACTCCAACTACTCGCGCCCGCTGTTCGTGACCGCCCGGTTCATGAACAAGCAGACCGGTGAGATCAAGGAGCAGCAGGTCTTTCTCGGGGACTTCCCGATGATGACCCCGAACGGCACGTTCATCATCAACGGCACCGAGCGCGTCGTCGTCTCCCAGCTGGTCCGGTCGCCCGGCGTCTACTTCGACGAGACCCCGGACAAGACGTCGGACAAGGATCTGTTCTCCGCCAAAGTGATCCCAGGCCGCGGCGCGTGGCTCGAGTTCGACATCGACAAGAAGGGCACGCTGGGCGTGCGCGTCGACCGCAAGCGCCGCCAGCTGGTGAGCACCTTCCTGCGCGCTCTCGACTACGCCCAGTCGGATGAGGACATCGTCGCCCTGTTCGATGGGTCCGAGGTGATCAGCGAGACGGTGGACAAGGACACCACCGAGGATCGCGAGGACGCGCTTCTCGACCTGTACCGCAAGCTCCGTCCCGGTGAGCTCACGACGATCGAGTCCGCCCGCAGCCTGGTCAACACCCTGTTCTACAACCCGAAGCGGTACGACCTGACCCGGGTGGGCCGCTACAAGCTGAACCAGAAGTTCGGTCGGGAGAGCGGGGACCTCGAAGACATCGACAACTATCGGGCGAAGACCCTCGGGCTGCTCTCGCAAACCGACGTCCTCGACACGATCAACTACCTGATCGCGCTGCACGAGGGGAAGGCGGGCTACTCGGCGGACGACATCGACCACTTCGGCAACCGCCGGGTGCGGACCGTCGGCGAACTGATCCAGAATCAGATCCGGGTGGGGCTCACCCGCCTGGAGCGGGTCGTGCGTGAGCGCATGACCACCCAAGATCCCGAGGCGATCACGCCGCAGAGCCTGATCAACATCCGGCCCGTCGTCGCCTCCATCAAGGAGTTCTTCGGCACCAGCCAGTTGAGCCAGTTCATGGATCAGCCCAACCCGCTCGCCGGGCTCACCCACCGCCGGCGCCTCTCGGCGCTCGGCCCGGGCGGCCTGTCGCGGGAGCGTGCCGGGTTCGAGGTGCGCGACGTGCACTCCTCCCACTACGGCCGCATGTGCCCGATCGAGACGCCTGAGGGTCCGAATATCGGCCTGATCGGATCGCTCGCCTCCTACGCCAAGGTGAATCGGTTCGGGTTCATCGAGACCCCGTACCGCAGGGTGGTGGAGGGCCGGGTGACCAACAAGATCGACTACCTCACCGCCACCGAGGAAGAGCGCTACGTCATCGCCCAGGCGAATGCGGTCCTCAAGGAGGACGGCACCTTCGCCTCGGACCGGGTGCTGGTGCGGTCCGGCGGCGGCGACGTCGATTACGTCGCGCCGAAGGAAGTCGACTACATGGACGTGTCGCCGAAGCAGGTGGTCTCGGTGGCGACCTCGCTCATCCCTTTCCTGGAGCACGATGATGCCAACCGGGCGCTGATGGGTTCCAACATGCAGCGTCAGGCGGTTCCGCTGCTCCGCGCCGAGGCGCCGCTGGTCGGCACCGGCGTCGAGGACCGGGTCGCCTTCGACTCGGGCGACATCATCATCGCCCCCGAGGACGGCGAGATCGCCGAGGTCACCGGCGACCGCATCGTGATGAAGCAGGGCAACAAGCGCGTCGACTACCCCCTCAAGAAGTTCGTGCGCTCCAACCAGGGCACTTCGTTGAACCAGAAGCCCCTGGTGAGGGAGGGCGACATGGTGAAGAAGGGCCAGGTCATCTCCGATGGGCCCTCCACCCAGGACGGCGAGCTGGCCCTCGGCAAGAACCTGCTCGTCGCCTTCATGCCGTGGCGTGGCCACAACTTCGAGGACGCCATCGTGATCTCGGAGCGCTTGGTGAAGCAGGACATCCTCACCTCGATCCACATCGAGGAGTACGAGATCGAGGCCCGCGACACCAAGCTGGGCGCCGAGGAGATCACCCGGGACATCCCGAACGTCGCCGAGGAGGCGCTGCGCGACCTCGACGAGGAAGGGATCATCCGCATCGGGGCCGAGGTGGGTCCCGGCGACTACCTGGTGGGCAAGGTGACCCCGAAGGGCGAGACCGAGCTCACCCCCGAGGAGCGCCTGCTGCGCGCCATCTTCGGCGAGAAGGCCCGCGAGGTGCGGGACATGTCGCTCAAGGTGCCCCACGGCGAGACCGGGAAGGCCATCGACGTCAAGGTGTTCCGGCGGGAGAGCGGAGACGAACTCCCCCCGGGGATGAACGAGCTGGTGCGGGTCTACGTCGCCCAGCAGCGCAAGATCGCCGAGGGCGACAAGCTGGCGGGCCGCCACGGCAACAAGGGCGTGATCGCCAAGATCCTCCCCGAGGAGGACATGCCCTTCCTCGCCGACGGCACTCCGGTCGACATCATCCTGTCGCCGCTGGGCGTCCCCTCCCGAATGAACCTCGGCCAGGTGTTGGAGACCCACCTCGGGTGGGCCGCCGCCCGCGGCTGGACGCCGTTCGACGGGTCGACCCGGGCCGCCCGCGGTGCCAAGCCGTGGACCCGGGTGGCGAGCCCGGTGTTCGACGGTGCCCGCGAGGATGAGATCGCCAAGGTGCTCGAGCACTCGTTCCCCGGCGAGGACGGTGAGTCTCTGATCGACGGGGACGGCAAGGCGATCCTCTACGACGGACGCCTCGGCGAGCCGTTCGACTCTCCGGTCACCATCGGATACATCTACATCTTGAAGCTGCTCCACCTGGTCGACGACAAGATCCACGCCCGCTCGACCGGCCCGTACTCGATGATCACCCAGCAGCCGCTCGGTGGAAAGGCGCAGTTCGGCGGCCAGCGCTTCGGCGAGATGGAGGTGTGGGCGCTCGAGGCCTATGGGGCCGCCTACGCCCTCCAGGAGCTGCTCACCATCAAGTCGGACGACGTGCGCGGCCGCGTGAAGGTGTACGAGGCGATCGTGAAGGGCGAGAACATCCCCGAGCCGGGGATTCCCGAGTCCTTCAAGGTGTTGATCAAGGAGATGCAGAGCCTGTGTCTCAACGTCGAGATGCTCTCGGCCGGTGAAGAGATCGAGTTGCGCGAACTCGACGACGACGCGTTCCGCACCGCCGAGTCCCTCGGTATCGACATCTCCCGCCCCGAGCGCGGCGACTGACCACTGATTTCGGTTTGGGCGGACGAGCGACGACACGCAAGGAGTACGACGGGTGCCCCAGTATTTCGATGAATTGAAGATCAGCCTCGCTTCTGCGGACCAGATCCGGGCCTGGTCGCATGGCGAGGTGAAGAAGCCGGAGACGATCAACTACCGGACGCTGAAGCCGGAAAAGGATGGTCTCTTCGATGAGCGCATCTTTGGACCGACCCGCGACTGGGAGTGCTACTGCGGCAAGTACAAGCGGGTGCGGTTCCGCGGGGTGATCTGCGAGCGGTGCGGCGTCGAGGTGACGCGCAACAAGGTTCGTCGCGAGCGGATGGGCCACATCGAGCTGGCGGCCCCGGTCACCCACATCTGGTACTTCAAGGGTGTCCCCAGTCGTCTCGGCTACCTGCTCGACATGTCGCCGAAGGACCTGGAGAAGGTCATCTACTTCGCCGCCTATCTGATCACCTACGTCGACGAGGATCGGCGTCACGAGGATCTCGCCGAACTCGAGGAGGCACGCGACACCGAGGTCGAACTGGTACGCCGCGACTTCGAGAAGTGGAAGACGGCCCGACTGGAACGCCTCGAGAACGAGATCAAGGGCATGGAGGCGGGCGGCGCCAAGTCGCAGGAGATCTCGGCGCACCGCCGCGAGGCGGACCGCGAGATCAAGGACCGCCAGGAGCGAGCCGAGTACGAGGAGGAGTTGGTCCGCGAGTCCTTCGACTTCTTCCGCGGCATGGATGTGAAGGACCTCGTCGAGTCCGAGCAGCTGTGGCGTGAGGTTCGGGACCGCTACGGCGACTACTACGAGGGCTCGATGGGCGCCGAGGCCATCAAGGACCTGCTCAGCCGGCTCGACCTCGACGAGGAGATCGTGCAGCTGAACGAGGACCTGGAGAGCAAGTCGGCGCAGCGGCGGCAGCGCGCCACCAAGCGGCTCAAGGTGGTCACCCCGTTCGCCCAGGGCGTCAACTCCACGGAGTCGATGATCCTCGAGGCAGTGCCGGTGATCCCGCCCGATCTGCGCCCCATGGTGCAGCTCGACGGCGGCCGCTTCGCCACCTCGGATCTCAACGACCTGTACCGCCGGGTGATCAACCGCAACAACCGCCTCAAGCGGCTGCTCGACCTCGGCGCTCCCGAGATCATCGTGAACAACGAGAAGCGGATGCTGCAGGAGGCGGTCGACGCCCTGTTCGACAATGGGCGGCGCGGCCGTGCCGTCACGGGCCCGGGCAACCGCCCGTTGAAATCGCTTTCCGACATGCTCAAGGGCAAGCAGGGGCGGTTCCGCCAGAACCTGCTGGGAAAGCGCGTTGACTACTCCGGCCGCTCGGTGATCGTGGTTGGCCCGCAGCTGAGGCTGCACCAGTGCGGCCTCCCCAAGGCGATGGCGCTCGAGCTGTTCAAGCCGTTCGTGATGAAGCGGCTCGTCGACCTCGACATTGCCCAGAACATCAAGGCGGCGAAGCGAATGGTCGAGCGGCAGCGGCCCCAGGTGTGGGACGTCCTCGCCGAGGTGATCCAGGAGCACCCGGTGCTCCTCAACCGCGCCCCCACCCTGCACCGCCTCGGCATCCAGGCGTTCGAGCCGGTGCTCGTCGAGGGCAAGGCGATCCAGATCCACCCGCTGGTGTGCGAGGCGTTCAACGCCGACTTCGACGGTGACCAGATGGCCGTCCATCTGCCGCTGTCGGCGGAGGCGCAGGCCGAGGCCCGGGTGCTGATGCTGTCCGCCAATAACGTGCTCTCACCGGCCAACGGCCGTCCCATCGTCACCCCCAGCCAGGACATGGTGATCGGCATCTATTACATCTCCGAGATGGTGGACGACGCCGTCGGCGCGGGTCGTGCCTTCGGCGACATCGACGAGGCACAGATGGCATACGACCTCGGTGAGTTGAGTGTGCACGCCCCGATTCGGCTCCGGGTGGGCGCCCTCGCCGGCGATCCCGACCGCCATGCGCAGCTGCGCGACCACCTCGGCTCTCTGATCACCGAGGAGCCGGTGGACGGGACCAAGCCTTTCGAGACCACGTTCGGCCGGGCGCTGATCAATACCGCCCTCCCCGAGGACTTCCCCTACGTGAACTCGGTGGTCTTCAAGAGCGACGTCCGCACCCTCATCGAGGAGGTCATCGAGAACTACGACAAGTCGCAGGTCGGGTCGTTCCTCGACGGGATCAAGGACCTCGGATTCCAGTTCTCGACGAAGGCCGGGCTCACCATTGGTCTCAGCGACGTGAAGACCCCGGCGGACAAGGCGCAGATCCTCGAGGCCTACGAGATTCGCGCCGCCAAGGTCGAGGAGCTGTACCAGCAGGGGATCATCACCGACGACGAGCGCCGCCAGGAGCTCATCGAGATCTGGACCGAGGCGACCGATCGGGTGAAGGACGCCATGGAGATCTCCCTGAAGAAGGAGAGGTTCAACCCGATCGACATGATGGTGCGCTCCGGCGCCCGCGGGAACATCATGCAGGTGCGGCAGATCGCCGGGATGCGCGGGCTGGTGGCCAACCCCAAGGGCGACATCATTCCCCGGCCGATCAAGGCGAACTTCCGCGAGGGGCTGTCGGTGCTCGAGTACTTCATCTCGACCCACGGTGCCCGCAAGGGTCTCGCCGACACCGCCCTGCGCACCGCGGACTCCGGGTACCTCACGCGGCGTCTCGTCGATGTGTCCCAGGAGGTCCTGATCTACGACGAGGAGTCCGAGGATCCCGGCATCGTGATCGTGGTGCGGGAGAACGGGCTGCCGATCCGTCACCTGCGCAACCGGATCTTTGGGCGAGTGCTGGCGGAGGACATCAAGATCGGCCGGTCGCTCCTGGACACCGGCAAGGGACGCAAGCTGCGCGCCGGCGAACTGATCGACCGTGACGCCATGGTGGCGATCCAGGGCGCGGAAACGGTCGAGGAGGTCCGGGTGCGTTCGCCGCTCACCGACACCTTGCGTCACGGCATCAGCCAGGCGTCGTACGGACTCAGCCTGGCGACCGGCCGGATGGTCGAGCCGGGCGAGGCGGTAGGGATCATGGCCGCCCAGTCGATCGGCGAGCCGGGCACCCAGCTGACGATGCGCACGTTCCACACCGGAGGCGTCGCCGGCGAGGACATCACCCACGGTCTGCCCCGGGTCACCGAGCTGTTCGAGGCCCGGTCCCCGAAGGGCAAGGCTCCGATCTCGGAGATCGGCGGTTTGATCAGCGTCGTCGACGACGAGGACGGCCGCCGCATCGTGATCACCGGCAAGGACAGCGAGGCGGAGTACCCGATCTCGCGCCGGGCCCGCCTCAAGGTGAAGGAGGGTGAGACCATCGAGCCGGGCACGCCGCTCACCGAGGGCCCGCTCGACCCCAAGGAAGTGCTGGAGATCATGGGGGTGCGGGCTGCCCAGAAGTACCTCGTCGACGAGGTGCAGGAGGTGTACCGCAGCCAGGGCGTCGACATCCACGACAAGCACATCGAGTTGATCGTCCGCCAGATGCTGCGGCGGGTGCGGGTGGTGAACCCCGGTGACTCGGCGTTCCTCCCGGCAGAGTTGATCGACAGCCAGGAGTTCCGCGACGCCAACAAGGAGCTCGTCACCGAGGGCAAGACTCCGGCCGAGGGGCGTCCCGAACTGATGGGGATCACCAAGGCGTCGCTGGCCACCGACTCGTGGTTGTCGGCGGCGTCGTTCCAGGAGACCACCCGGGTGCTCACCGAGGCGGCTCTCCAGGGAAAGAGCGACTTCCTCCGCGGTCTCAAGGAGAACGTGATCATCGGCAAGCTGATCCCGGCCGGCACCGGTGCCGACCGGTATCAGGCGGTGCAGCCCTCGCTGCCCGGCGCCTCCGTGGTCAGCGCCCTCGGTCTCTTCGGCGAGACCCCGTCGGGCAAGAAGAAGAAGGACGACGCCCTCCCCGCCAACCCGGCGGAGTGGCTGGCGTCGCTCGGAGGCGGCACCGTCGAAGACGACGAGGAAGAAGAGGAGTAGGCGTCAGGCTCCAGGCACCAGGCTCCAGCAAGACGCGATCCGGCCCGCCGTTAGGCGGGCCGGGTTGTTTGTGGGATCTTGTTCTCCTCCCTTAGGGAGGAGGTCCCGAGCGAGCGGAGCGAGCGAGGGGGAGGAGGGTCTCCACCTCTCACGCGGTGGGGTCCAGTGTCCCGCCCGCCACCCTCGCTCAGCACCCCATCGCGTCGTCGAGGGCGCGACACGCTTGCGCCATGCGAGCCGGCGACACCGCAGTCACTCGGCGGTGGAAGCGGCCGCGAGCAATGGGTTGGACGTTGTCGAAGTTGACGGCACACTCGGTGGGGACGTCGTCTCGCTGTGGTGTCAGCACGAGTTCCGATACCAGACCCCGTCTCGTTCGTGTGATCCCCGCGACGACGATCGAACCGATTCGTCCGGCCACTGGATCTCGGGTCAGGATGAGAACGGGACGATCGCCCCCCGGTGTCGCCGCAAACCAGACTTCACCGCGCTGCATCGGACCAATCCGACCAGTCTTCGGCGGGACCCCAGTCGGCGATCGAGTCGAGGGATGCCTCGTCGGGGGTGAGCGGGGTGGCTTCCCATGTCAGGGCATCCTGCTCGACGGCAAGGCGGGCGAGGTGGATGCGGAGGGCATCGCGGAGCAACTCGGACCGATCCACTCCGAGACGCCCTGCCCACTCGGTGGCACGGGCTGCATCGGTGTCCTCGACGCGGAACGAGAGCATGGTCATACAGATGATGTACCAGGTATGACGCCTCGGATCAATATATAGCAGTACTGCTATACATCGCTCGCGAAAGCGGATAGTGTGGTGGGATGACTGGTGGAACCCTCATTGCCGAGGCGCGCAAGCGTGCCTCGTTGACCCAAGCGGAGCTGGCAGTCCGGCTCGGCACCCATCAATCCGTGGTGGCGCGGTGGGAGACCGGGCGCACCAACCCCGACTTCGTCGTGGTGCAGCGGGCAGTACGCGCCGCGGGTTTCGAGCTGTCGGTTTCGATGGCTCGCGGCGACGATCACGATCTCACCTTGATTCGCCGAGAGCTGCGGCTTTCCCCCGACCAACGCTTGTCAGCCCTGGTCGGAGCGGTACACGCGATCGACGCGATGGCGGCCGCCGCCCGTGGCTGAGTTTGATCCGGTCGCGATGTTCCGGGTGCTGGCGGCACATCGCGTCGAGTTTGTGGTCGTGGGAGGGATAGCCGCCAGGCTACGCGGGGCGCCGGTGCTCACCCAAGACGTCGACATCACCCCATCCGCGAACCGGGAGAACCTCGAGCGACTGTCGGGGGCCCTGGCGGAACTCGATGCCCGGTTGCGGACGGCCGCCGACCCCGAGGGTGTTGCGACGCCGTTTGATCCCGGGCTGCTCGAATCCGGTGCGATCTGGACGCTGGTGACCAGGTTCGGTGACCTCGACCTGGTCGTGACGCCGGACGGCACCGGCGGTTACCCCGACCTGATCAGGGATGCCGACGCGTTGCGTGTCGC
>DATDRW010000030.1:0-2299 GCA_035291545.1 Acidimicrobiia bacterium | reverse complement strand
GGGCATCCCTCCTCGCCGGCGCCTCGAGCGCACCCTCGCCCGACCCGGTCGCGCCGTTCCTCATCGCCGCCGAACCCGGCCGGGTGCTGGGCCTGATCGGGGGTCCCGGCACCGGTCTCACCCGCCTCGCCCTCTCCCTCCTCGCCGGGCATCCGGGCATGGTCGCCGTCGTGGACGTCCGCGGCTGGCTGTGCCCGGTGGCCGCCTGGGAGGTGGGGATCGCACCCGACCGCCTGGTCGTGGTCCGCTGTCCCGACCGCAGGGACTGGCCCAAGGTGACCGCCTCGCTGGTCGAAGGCTTCCCGGTGGTGTACGCCGAGGTGCCGGCGCATCCCGCCGACGCCGACCTGCGCCGCCTCGGCGCCCTGGCCCGGGCCCGCAATGCCGCCCTCATCCTCCGTCCGGTGTCGGGTGACCTTCCCGCCGGGTTGCTGCACCTCCGTCTCGAGGCGGAGGCGGTGCGCTGGGAGGGGGTCGATCGGGGGCACGGCGCCCTGCTGCGGCGCCGCCTCACCCTGCGCGCCAGCGGCAAGGGCGCCCTGGGCATCGAACAGGTCGTGGAGGTGGAGGACGATGGCTCGCACGCTGTGCGTGTGGTTTCCCGATTGGCCGCTGCGCCGCCCGGACTCGCCGCCGGATAGGCCCTGCCAGGTCGTCGACGCATCGGGGACGGTGGTGGCCGTCACCCCCGATGCCTTCGCCATGGGCGCCCGGGTGGGGATGCGTCGCGGCGAGGCCGAGGCGCTGGTCCCCACCGCGGTCACCCTGATCGCCGATCCCGGCACCGAGGCGGTCGCCTTCGAACCGGTGGCATTGGCGATTGAGGCGGTGGTGCCGGCCATGGAGATGGCCGCCCCCGGTCTCGTCTACCTGTCCACCGCCGGGGCGGTCCGCTACTACGGATCCGAGGAGACGGTCGTGGGCAGGTTGGTGGCGGCGGTCGAGTCCGTGGCCCCGGGAGGACGCTTCGGGTTGGCCGACGGGCCGTTCGCCGCCCGGATGGCTGCGGAGCGCGCCGTCGACGGACCGCTGCTCGTCGCCGACACCGCGGGGTTCCTCGCCGGCATCGACGTCGCCGCCCTCGGGGTGGAGGAACTGGTCGCCACCTTCCGCTGGTTGGGGATCGGCACGCTCGGTGGCCTGGCGGCGCTGCCCCGGGCCGCGGTGGCCTCCCGTTTCGGACCCGCCGGGTTGGAGGCGCACCGGATCGCCAGCGGGGAGGATCGCACGGTGCGTCCCCGCAGCATCCGCGACGAGGTGGTGGTGGAGGAGAGGTTCGACCCGCCGCTCGACGACTTCGAACGGGCCGCCTTCGCCGCCCGGGCGCTCGCCGGGCGGTTGCTCGAGGCGGTGGCCCCCTCAGGGGCGATGCCGCACCGGGTGGAGGTCGAAGTGGAGGCAACGTCGGGGATGGTGCGCGCCCGCACCTGGCGCAGCGCCCATCCCTTCGCCGAAGTCGAGTTGGCGGAGCGGGTGCGCTGGCAGTTGCGGGCCTGGATCGAGTCGGGCGGAGTGCCCGGTGGGGTGGTGCGGCTGCGTCTGGTACCCGCCGATCTCTCCGACCGGGGACGCCAGTTGCGTCTCGACGAGGACGCCGCCTCGGAACTCGACGCCCGCCGTGCCCTCGGCCGGGCCCAGGGTCTGGTTGGACCCGATGCCGTGCTGCAGGCGGTCCCACAGGGAGGGAGGGACCCGGGGGAGCGGGTGCGCTGGCACCGCTGGGGTGAGCAGGCCGAGTCTTCGTCGCTCGATCCGAAGGCACCGTGGCCGGGGCGGCTGCCCGAGCCGTCACCCACCCTGGTGCCGCCCGAGCCGCGTCCCTTCGAGATCGAGTGGGACGGCGGGTTCCCGGTGCGGGTGCGGTTGGGCAGCCGCTGGGAGTCGGTGCTCGGCTGGGCGGGCCCGTGGCGCCGGACCGGGCGGTGGTGGGAGGGGGAGTCGGCCGCCGACCGCTACCAGGTGGTCACCTCGGTGGGGGCGTTCCTGTGCGAGGTGCGCGACGGGAGATCGTGGCTGGTGGGGGTGTATGACTAGGCACCAGGCGCCAGGCACCAGGCCCCAGCAAGACGTGGCTCGACCGATCACCCCGACTCCGCCACCCAGGCGACCGTTCCCAGGTCGCACAGGGCGGTGCGATCGTGGATGACGAAGTTCGACAGTCCACCGCTCTCGTCGGCGTCGTAGCGGATGGTCGCCTCGCCCGCCGCTTGGTCCGGTGCCTCGAAACGCCCGGTGACCACGCCGATGCCCGGGTCCTCGATCGTGAACCGTCCCGAGGTGACCGGCACGTTCACCCGGT
>DATDRW010000029.1:0-4876 GCA_035291545.1 Acidimicrobiia bacterium | reverse complement strand
ACGCGGCTGCGGAGCATCAGCCGCTCCATCGTGTCGCTTCCCCGGGCCGCCTCCAACTCGCGGTGACGCAGGTCGGTGAGCCGATCCCGCAGGCCCCACCGGGTGAGGAACTCGGCCTGGCTGGAGCACTCCACGGTGGCGCCGCACTCCTCTACCACCGCCGCCAGCGCCGAGAAGTCGACGTCCATCGTGATGTCGGTCGATCCGGGCTCGAGCAGCGGATCGGGTCCGAGGTGGTGGGCCCGGTAGGTGCGGACCGTGCCCGAGGCGCGCCGCCCGGACAGCCCGTCTGAGGTGTCCCCATAATCGATCACCACCACCGACCCCGCGCGCAGTGACACCAGCGCCGAGCGCAACCAGGCGGCGGCGGCGAGCTGCACCTCGACCCGGGAGCCCTCGGGAAGCCCGGGTGCGTGTCGCTCCGCCCAGGCCGCCACCCCGGGACGGGCGGCGACCTGGATGGCGACCAGTTGGCCACCCTCGGAGGTGACCGCCTCCTCCACCCAGCCCCCGTCGACGCGGACCGCAACCGCCGCCGGGAGGTTGTCGACCAGTTCATTGGCAAGGATCACCCCGTACCGCCCGCCGGGAAACTCATCGAGCGAATCGAGGACGCCGACCCCGGGGAGACGCTCCCGCAGGCTCTCCCGCGCCGCCGGCGATTTCTCCACGGCGACACCGGCAGTCCCGTCGAGTCCGGGGAGCAATGCGGCGAGCATCGAGCCGCTCCCGGCGCCGCAATCGACCACGGCGTCGAGGTGCCCGATACCATCGCGCTCGGCAACGACGAAGCGCGCCAGGGTCTCCCCGAACAGCGAACTCACCTCGGGACTGGTGAGGAAGTCACCGGTCCGATGTGACCGCAGCCGACCCGACCCAAAGAACCCACCCTCCGGGTCGTACAAGGCGATCTCCATAAACCGATCGAACCGCATCGGGCCAAGAGCCGCGATCTCGTCAACGATGCGTCCGATCAGCATGAGGGGATTGTGGCCGGATGCCGGAGCCAGATACCAGATGCCAGACGCCACGTCAGTCCCTCCAGCGAATTGCGAATTGCCAATTGCGGGAGGCGCCCGAAGGGCGCCGACCTCTTACACCCAGCCCGGCCACTGGGCGTGGACGATCAC
This sequence comes from Acidimicrobiia bacterium, assembly GCA_035291545.1. Lineage (GTDB taxonomy): Bacteria > Actinomycetota > Acidimicrobiia > Spongiisociales > UBA11373 > UBA11373. The sequence continues at coordinate 3,746 of DATDRW010000029.1, read as the reverse complement.
CAGGGGGGAGAGCGCCATCCACTGGTTGAACTCCCGCGCCGCCCGCGCCGCCGACATGCCGTGCCCGGAGACCATGACCTTCTCGATCAGCACCTTGCGCAGCTTCTGGTCGCCCACCATCTCGGCCACCGCGGGCACGTCGGCGTTGACACCCCGGGAGAAGTGGATGGTGAATTTCGGCTCCGCCTGGAGATTGACGTACCAGTCGCGTCTGCCCGGCTTGTCCGAGATGTAGAGGTGCCGGTCGATGTTGTAGAGCCCCACCGTGATGCGATGCGGGTCTCCGCTGCGCCGATCCCGGGTGGTGATCTCGACGATCCCCCCGCGCGCCAGTGCGGTGATCACCGGATCGGTCATCCGGCTCCTTCGATGTGTGCCCAGTCAGGATAGGCAGGGGCTACGGACTAGCCGTGGTCACCACTTCGCCGAGGAGGCGGGCGACCTGTCCCGCAAATCGGACCGGGTCTCCGGTGGTGAGGTAGGTGGTCGTGCCCGAGCCACCCGGCTCGGCGACCCGGATCACCTGCCTGGCGACCGCATCGGTGGGATCGATCACCGCCACCCCGGGGCCGGCGACCGCGGCGATCACCCCGGAGAGGAACGAGTAGTGGGTGCAGGCGAGCACGATCGTGTCGACTCCGGACTCGAACAGCGGGGCGAGGTGCTCGGCCACGGCCTGGTCTGCGCCTGCGGGCCACTCGTCCTCGACCGCAGCCGCCCATCCCGGGCACGGATGAGCGATCACGGTGATGCCGGCCGCAAACCTGCCCACCAAGTCCTCGAACACCGCACCCTGGAACGTGACCGGGGTGGCCAGCACCGCCACCCGTCCGCTCCGCGTGGCCGCCGCCGCCGGCTTCACCGCCGGTTCCATCCCCACGATCGGCACGGCGAACACGCTGCGGAGGTGGCCGAGCGCCGCCGCCGACGCGGTGTTGCAGGCGACGACCACCGTGGATGCGCCGCGGTCGACGAGTGTGCCTACTGCCGTCTCGGCGAACTGCCGCACCTCGTCGACGGAGCGCTCACCGTACGGGGCGTTCGCTTGATCGGCGAGGTAGACGAGGTCGGCTTCGGGCAGCAGGCGCCGCACCTCGCGGAACACCGCCAGCCCGCCGACCCCCGAGTCGTACACCCCGATCATGGGTGGGAAGGCTACGACTCCCCTGGGGAAGCGAAGGCGAACATGCGCTCGGCCTGGATCCGGGCGAAGGGAAACGCCGCCGCCCATTGCGACCACCCGTCGCCGTATCGCGGGTGGTACACCTCGGCGCACGAGGCGGCGAAGCCGGGATCGGCACCCAGCGTCGTCTCCACGGCGATACCGTGCACCGTCACCGCCAGCGACTCGCCCCGGGTGTGGGTGGCGCTCACCGCAGGACTGCGGCGGATGTGCCGGAACCGCACCGAGTCGGGTGAGGATCCGAACCAGAATGCCCCGCGGTAGAACAGGCCGTCGACCGGGGCCACCAACGGCCGGCCGTCCCCGGTCACCGTCGCCAGAGCGAGCACGCACACCCCGATGAGAGTCGTGGTGAGCTCGGCGGCGCCGAGTCGACGCTCCGGGGTGTGGATCTGCAGCAGGTGTGGGCCCGCCGTCGCGTAGGAACGGTCGAGGAGATCCTGCAGGGTGCGCAGATCGTCGGCGGTCTCGTGCATGGTTCCCTCGCGTCGGTGCAGACGGGAGCCTATTCGCCGTGCCTACCGTTTCCCCATGCGCTTCATCCCCGACATCGCGGCCGAAGTCCCGATCACCCCCGACGGCACCCTGAGCCGGGTGCTCCACCGCGACGACCGCCTTCGCCTCGTCGGATTCGCCTTCGATGCCGGACAGGAGTTGACCGAGCACACCGCCGCGGTCCCGGTCGTGATCCAGGCGATCACCGGTGCGCTCGACGTCACCGCCGGAGGCGAGACCGTTCGCCTCACCCCGGGCGGATGGCTGACCCTGGCCGCCTCGGAACCGCACACCGTGTTCGCCGTTGGGCCGAGCGTGCTGCTGCTCACGATGCTGCCCAACCCGCAAGACTCCGCTTGACCCTCACGCAACGTCAGGGTCTAGCGTCAGCGTCGAGATGACCCAGACCATCGGTGCGGTGTCCCGGCTCGCCGGGATCTCGATTCGCACCCTCCACCACTACGACGAGATCGGGCTGCTCACCCCGGGTGGGCGCACCGAAGCCGGGTACCGCCTCTACGAGGACCGGGACCTGGAGCGCCTGCAGCAGATCCTGCTGCTCCGGGAACTGGGCATCGGTCTCGACGAGATCGTCCGGGTGCTCGACGATCCGGGATACGACCGGGCCGTGGCGTTGCGGGAGCAGCGCACCCGGCTGGAGCGGTCCCGGGAGCGAATCACCCGGCTCATCGGTGCGGTGGATGCGGCGATCGCGGCAGCACAGGAAGGAAGGACCATGACCCCCGAGGAATCCCTGGAGGTGTTCGGCGACTTCGACCCCGCCCAGTACGAGGACGAGGTAAAGGAGCGCTGGGGCGACACCGACGCCTACCGCGAGTCGGCGCGGCGCACCAAGGGCTACACCAAACAGGACTGCCAGCGGATCGGTGTCGGCAGCAATGAGATCAACCAGGCGTTCATCGTCCTGATGGAGGCCGGCGTCCCTGCCGACAGCCCGGAGGCGAAGGCCGTCGCCGAGCGGCACCGCGGCCACATCAGCAAGTGGTTCTATCCGTGCTCACCCGAGATCCATGCAGGTCTCGGGCAGATGTACGTCGCCGACCCCCGGTTCACCAAGAACATCGACAAGGCCCGACCCGGTCTGGCGAAGTACATGTCGGAGGCGATCGCCGCGCTGTGGGGGTGATGGGAAACCGGGAGTCGGCAGGCGTTCCGGCATGTACACCCCTTTCTGGAGAGATCAGGGGTGCCGAGGGATCCCTCGAGTGCTGGTGGTAGGGTCCGCAGGTCGTCGACGGCGTTGGCGGGTTCATATCGAATGAGGGGGTGCGGGGTGTCCGTTCGTTTTCGTCGGCGGGCAACCGTCGTCTTGATGCTGTTGGTGGGTGTGTTGCTGGCCGCTCCGGCGGGGGCGGCTGGTGGTGATTTGGTGTGGGCCGACCGGCTGGGCGGTACCAGCTTCGACTCTGCCTATGGGGTGGCGGTGGATGGGTCAGGCAACGTCTATGTCACCGGTTCCTTCCAGGGGACGGTGGACTTCGATCCGGGTTCCGGCGTTTCCCCGCTGACCCCGGCGGGCGTAAACGACGGGTTCGTGGTGAAGTTGGATGCCGCCGGTGGATTGGTGTGGGCCGTCCATCTGGGCGGCACCAGCTTCGACTCGGGCCAGGGGGTGGCGGTGGATGGGTCGGGCAACGTCTATGTCATCGGTTCCTTCTACGGGACGGCGGATTTCGATCCCGATCCGGTTGTCACCTTCAATCTGGTCTCGGCGGGCGAATCCGACGTGTTCGTGGTGAAGCTCGATGCGGCTGGTGGTTTGGTGTGGGCCGACCAACTGGGCGGCATCAGCGGCGACGCGAGCTCTGGGGTGGCGGTGGATGCGTCGGGCAACGTCTATGCCACCGGTTACTTCCAGGGGACGGCGGATTTCGATCCGGGTGCCGGCTTTTCCGGGCTGACCTCGGCGGGCTTCTTCGACGGGTTCGTGGTGAAGTTGGATGCGGCTGGTGGGTTGGTGTGGGCCGACCAACTGGGCGGCACCAGCGGCGAGTGGAGCGCTGGGGTGGCGGTGGATGGGTCGGGCAACGTCTATGCCACCGGTTCC
>DATDRW010000028.1:0-20555 GCA_035291545.1 Acidimicrobiia bacterium | reverse complement strand
CCCCACGCGGCGTCGCTGCATCAGACTTTCGTCCATTGTGCAAAATTCCCTGCTGCTGCCTCCCGCAGGAGTCTGGGCCGTGTCTCAGTCCCAGTGTGGCTGATCGTCCTCTCAGACCAGCTACCCGTCGTCGCCTTGGTGAGCCGTTACCTCGCCAACAAGCTGATAGGCCACGAGGCCATCCCGGAGCAGCGGACTGTTTCCTCGGCCGGCCATGCGACCATCCGAGGACATCCGGCATTAATCCAAGTTTCCCTGGGCTATTCCGGTCTCCGGGGCAGGTTCCTCACGTGTTACTCACCCGTTCGCCACTAGGTGGCCCTGTCCGGTTACCCGGACGGGGTCCCTCGTTCGACTTGCATGCATTAGGCACGCCGCCAACGTTCGTCCTGAGCCAGGATCAAACTCTCCAACGACGGATCGGGCCCGAAGGCCATGATCTCGTGGTTGTTCGAGTTTGTTGTGCGAGCGTCTGGCCAAACCTTTCGCTCGCTTCTGGCATCAGTTGTTGTCACTGATGCTGGCACCGGTTCGAACACCGGTGCCCCACTCGAGTACGGCCTCCCGGGCGCGGCGAGAAAGCCCACCGGCCGGAAGGCAAAACTGGCTTTTGGCACACTGTTCAGTTGTCAAGGAGCCGAGTCGCTCCGAATTCCGGCGTGCGCGCGAGCGCGACACCGGAGAGCGGAGCCATGATCGTAGCACCGCCGCTCCGCCCGTCAAAAGGCGGCGCGACGGCGTTGCACCGTCATCGGCCGTGCCCGGAGGCACCTTGACCGACTCTCGCCGCCGGCTGCGACCCGGATCCGCCTCCGACCGGCGAACGCGTGGCCCGCGGAGGCACCTCCGGAGCGGGGGGCTTCCGATCAGGGTCGCTACCCTCCCCCGACGGATGACCCATCCCCTCGACATCCTCGCCGCACGCGGGTTCGTGCAAGACAGCACCGACCCCGAGGGCCTGCGCGCCCTCCTCGCCGAGGAGCGGGTGACCTTCTACTACGGTGCCGATCCAACCGCCACGTCGCTCCACATCGGCAACCTCATCGGGATGATGGCGATGGCGTGGTTACAGAGAAGCGGTCACCGACCGATCGCCCTCGCCGGAGGTGGCACCGGGCGGATCGGGGACCCGGCGGGTCGCGACGACGAGCGCGAACTCCTGTCGGAGGATCGCATCGCTTCCAACATCGCCCGCATCCGCGAGCAGCTGTCCCGGGTCGTCGACCTGTCGACTCCGGAGACGGGGGTGATCCTCGACAACAACACATGGCTTGGATCCCTGCGCTTCGTCGAGTTCCTGCGTGACGTGGGCAAGCATTTCTCGATCAACCAGATGATCTCGCGCGAGTCGGTCCGGCGCCGTCTCGAGAAGCGGGAACACGGGATCTCCTACACCGAGTTCTCCTACCAGTTACTGCAGGCGTTCGACTTCGCCCACCTGTACGAAACGGAGGGGTGCCGGTTGCAGATCGGCGGATCCGACCAGTGGGGCAACATCACCGCCGGTGTCGAACTCACCCGACGGCTCCACGGCGGGAAGGTCTTCGGGTTGGTGTGGCCGCTCCTGGAGCGGTCCGACGGGAGGAAGTTCGCCAAGTCGACCGGCGAGGCGGTGTGGCTCGCCGCCGACGAGACGAGCCCGTATGCCTACTACCAATGGTTCCGCAACGTTCCCGACGCCGACGCCGGGAGATTCCTACGGCTCTTCACCTTCCTCCCCCTCTCCGAGATCGCTTCCCTCGAGGCCGAGCTCGCCGCCGATCCGGGGGGCCGCGCGGCACAGCGGGTGCTCGCAGAGGAGGCGACCCGCATCGTCCACGGTGACGCCGGTCTGGCGCAGGTGGTGCGGGCGAGCGAGGTCCTGTTCGGCGACGCCCCGTACACCGACTTCGACCACGGCACCTTGAGCGACGCCTTCACCGGCGCTCCCACCGTCGACCTGCCCGCCGGGCGACTCCCCCTCGGTCTCCTCGAAGTGATGGTCCACGCCGGGGCGGCCACCAGCAACGGTGAGGCGCGGCGGTTGATCGATCAGGGTGGGGTCAGCGTCAACAACGCCCAGGTGACCGATTCGGCGCACACGGTGACGACCGTCGACCTTCTGGGCGGCACCACGATCGTCATCCGGGTGGGCAAAAAGAGGTACTTCCTCGCCCGATTCGGCTGAGCCCCGACCTGTGGACAATCCTCGCGCGCAGCGCGGTCGCCGGTTAACGTAGCGCGCGGAGATATCACAACCCATGCCTCGCCACACGGCAGGCGTATTGGCGATAGTGCTGGTCGCCACCGCCTGCTCTGTAGAGCCCATCGAGGATCCGGGGATTGGAGCGGGCGACCTCACGACGACGGTCTACGCGGCCGACGGCTCGGTGCTGACCGAGTGGCACGCGGAGCAGGACCGCGTCCTCGTCACCTACGACGAACTGCCCAAACATCTGGTGGACGCGGTGGTCGCCATCGAGGATCGCCGATTCTGGATCCACCCCGGCGTCGACGTGCGGGCGGTGGCCAGAGCAGCCGTGGAGAACATCGAAGCCGGCGACGTCGTACAAGGCGGCTCGACGATCACCCAGCAGTACGTGAAAAACGTCCTGCTCACGGATGCGGTGACGCTCGAGCGCAAGGCCGAGGAGATCGGGCTCGCCCTTCAGCTCGAGGAAACCCTCACCAAGACCGAGATCTTCGAGCGATACGCCAATACGATCTTCCTCGGTGAGGGCGCCTACGGCCTCGGTGCCGCCGCCAAGCGCTACTTCGGCAAGAGCATCTCCGCGCTGACCCTCGGCGAATCGGCTCTGCTTGCCGGCATGATCGCCGCGCCCACCGAGTTCAACCCCTACGACCACCTCGAGGCGGCGTTGCAGCGGCGCGAGGTCGTGCTCGACACCATGATCGAACTCGGCTGGATCGATACTTCCTCCGCGATCCGCGCCGCCGGGGAACCGGTCACGCTGGCTTCGCGGGGAGCCGCCGACCGGATGCGCTTCCCCTACTTCACCGACGAGGTCCGCCGCAGCCTCCTCGAGAACCCGGCCCTCGGCGACACCCCGGAGGACCGCTGGCGCATGGTGACCGGAGGCGGATTGCGCATCTTCACCACGGTCCGGCCCGACGTGCAGATGGCCGCCGAGATCGCGATCGCATCCGTCCTCTCCCCAGACGGTCCGTCTGCGGCACTGGTGGCGGTCGATCCCCGCAACGGCGATGTCCTCGCCATCGTCGGCGGCCGCGACTTCTACGCCGAAGACGATCCCGTCGCCCAGTTCAACCTCGCCACCCAGGGCCTCCGCCAGCCGGGTTCGGCCTTCAAGCCGTTCGCACTCGCCGCCGCCCTCGAGGCCGGGGTCGAACTCGACAGCACCTGGCCCGGCGGTCGTTCGGCCACGGTGCAGACGGACGTCGGCCCCTGGCTCGTCACCAATTACGAGGAGGCGTTCTACCCGGGCCTCACCCTGCAAGAGGCGACGGTCTTCTCCGTCAACCTGCCCTATGCGTACCTGGTCGACTGGATCGGCGCCGATCGCGTCGTCGCCACCGCCCGTGCCGCCGGTATCACCAGCGATCTGGCGGCCACCCCATCGGTCGTGCTCGGTGCCCAGGAGGTGACCGTCCTGGAGATGGCCTCGGCCTATGCCACGTTCGCCGCCGGTGGCATCCACGTCGATCCGGTGCTCGTCACCCGGGTGGAGTCCGCCGACGGCACAGTGCTCTACGAGCACGTCCCCATTTTCTCCCGGGTGCTGGATGCGACAGTCGCCGATCAGGTCACCGCCACGCTCACCGAGGCCGTGAGGCGCGGCACCGGCCAGCAGGCCAAGATCGGCAGACCGGTCGCAGGCAAGACCGGCACCACCGAGGCCAATCACGACGCCTGGTTCGTCGGCTACACGCCGGAGATCTCGGCCGCCGTCTGGGTGGGGTTCCCGGAGGGCAACCGAGCCCTCGAGTCGCCCAACACGCCGTACACGATCACCGGGGGCACCTGGCCGGCCCAGATCTGGTCCCGTTTCGCCATCGCCGCGCTCTCCGGCATCGCCTACACCCCGCCGACCGACGGCGACACCGGGGAGCTGGTGACGGTGAGCATCGACCTCTCCACCGGGTTCATCGCCGGACCGCTGTGCCCGCGCGCCACCGTGGCCGTCGTCCGGCTGGACGCCGGGCGCGTACCCAGCATCGTGTGCCCGATCCACAACCCCGAAGGCGTGCTCGTCTCGGCCGACGGCACCGTGCCCGCCGTCGAGAGCCTGGCCATGATCGATGCCGTCTCCATGCTCGAGATGGCCGGATACACGATCCGCCTCGCATGGGCCGTCGAAACCGCATACGTCCCGGGGACCATCATCGGCCAGTTCCCGGCGGGAGGCACTCCGCTCGAAGCCGGTGCGGTCGTCGAGATCGTCGCCTCCGGACCCGCGCCGGGGACGGCCCCGAGCGTCCTCGGGCGCCACCGTTCCGATGCCATTACCCGCCTCGACGCCGCCGGCCTCTCCGTCGACGTGATCCTCGTGGCCGATCCCGGCGCCGCGATCGACCCCGAGTCACTCACGGTGTGGGCGCAGCTGCCTGCCGCCGGGGAACCGGTCGACGGCAGGGTCACCATCTGGGTCAGCCCATAGGCCGTCGGTCGACCGTTACCGTCCACCGCTGACCGACGTGGATACGAATCGCCAATCCCGGTTGGTCGCCCGGGTGATTCCGATACGAGGAGTCGACACCACCGCTCCCTGGGTGGATCTCCTCCCCTCGATCCGCACCGCTCCGGTCGCCACATCGATCCCGTCGTGAGCACCGGTGATACCGAGGGCCTGGCACAGTCTGCCCGGCCCATCGGCCAGGTGATCCTGCCTCCCCCGTCGCCGCTCCATTGCCTCCACACCCTCCTCCGGGGTTCCACCCCGGAGGAGGACCGCGGATCCCGCGCCCACCGCACCGCAGACCACGTTCGCACACCAGTGGAGCCCGTAGGACCGGTACACGTAGAGGTGACCCGGTGGTCCGAACATGGTGCGATTGCGGTCGGTCTGCCCCCGGTAGGCGTGGCTCGCCGGGTCGTCGGCGCCGCCGTAGGCCTCGACCTCACTGATGCGCACCGCCACCCGCACCCCGTCCACGTCCGATACCAGCAGGCGCCCGAGCAGGGCGCGCGCCGCGGTGACCGGATCGCCCCGGAGGGCAGAAATCACGTCAGGTGGAGCAGGAGCGCCTTGAAGGCGTGCATCCGGTTCTCCGCCTGGTCGAACACGCGGCTCCGCTCGTGGTCGACGACGCCGTCGGTGACCTCCTCACCGCGGTGTGCCGGAAGGCAATGCAGGAAGATCGCATCCGGTGCCGCCAGCGCGAAGAGTGCCTCGTCGACGCGATAGCGGGAGAACAGGTCCCGCCGCGTGGCGGCCTCGGCCTCCTGACCCATCGACGCCCACACATCGGTGTACACGGCGTCCGCACCGCGCACCGCTGCCGCGGGATCGGTCCCCACCTCTATGTCGACTCCGGAACGGGCCAATGCCCGTGCCTCGGCGACGACGGCGGCATCGGGCTCGTATCCCGACGGCGACGCCACCCTGACCGAGACCCCGCAGGCGGCACCCGCGATCATCAGCGAGGCGCACACGTTGTTGCCGTCGCCGACGTACGCCACCACCGCACCGTCGAGGGTACGGCGCTCCGCCAGCGTCTGCAGGTCGGCGAGGGCCTGACAGGGGTGTTCCCGGTCCGAGAGCAGGTTGATCACCGGATCCACGGCGTGAGCGGCGATCGTGTCGAGGTCGCGGTGATGGAACACCCGGAAGGCCAGGACGTCGAGGTAGCGGTCGAGCACTCTGGCGACGTCCGCCACGGCTTCCCGGGAACCGAGGCCAACCTCGTCCTGCTTGAGAACGACCGGTACCGCTCCCAGATCGGTGGCGGCGACCTCGCACGACACCCTGGTACGGATCGACGGCTTCTCGAAGAAGAGGCCGATCCGCAGACCCGGCCGGCTTCCCCGCACCGACTCGCGGTCCTGCTTGACCCGAGCTGCGGTCGCCAGCACCTCGGCAAGGCCGTCGCCCCCCAGGTCGCTCACCTTCAGGAAGTCCACCTCAGCCTCCTCGTAGCCTTCCGCCGAGCTGCTCCAACACCCGCGAGGCGATCGCCTCCCGCACCGGGATCATCTCGTCGTCGACCATCGTCCGCTCCGGGTGACGGAAGGTGAGCCGCACGGCAACGCTCTTCCGTCCCACCTCGAGGGGCGGGCCCTGGAACACGTCGAAGACGGTGACGTCCTCGAGCGCCGGGCCCGCGGCCTCCCGGATCGCGGCCAGAATCCCGGAGACGGGGGTGTGCCCTTCCAGGTCGAAGGCGAGATCGAACACGACCGGAGGAAAGGCGCTGGGCACCGCGATACGTCGGCCCGGTGCGGCCTCGAGCGCGGACAGCGACAGCTCGCCGGCAGCCACACGACCGCTCAGGCCCCAGGCGGCGGCGACGTCGGGGTGGATCTCGCCCACCACACCGATGCGCTCGCCCGAGAGCATCACGGAGCCGCACCGGCCGGGATGGAATCCCGGCTCGGCGCCCTGGACGACTTCGAGAGAGACACCGGTGGCGGCGCCGAGCATTGCGACGAGACCGACGGCATCCAGAGCGTCGCGCGGTGGCCGCTCCTGCCACGACGGTCCGGGAATCGCACCGGTGGCGGCAAATCCGAGATGGAGTGGCTGCTCCGGGATCGGAGCGCCTGGCGCCGGGAGGAACACGCTCCCGAATTCGAACAGCGACACGTCGGCGAAATGACGCGTCGCATTCACGCGCAGGCCCTCGAGGAGCCCGGGGAGCAGCGTGGAGCGAAGGAGTGCCTGCTCATCGCTGAGCGGGTTGCGCACCTCGAGTGGGTGCCGCCGCGGGTCGTCTTCCGGCAGCGCGAGACGCTCGATCTGTTCGCGGCCCACGAAGTCGAAGCTGTAGATCTCGTAGTACCCGGCCCCCACCATCGCTGCTCGCACTGCGCGCCGGGTTCGCTCCCATGCCGGAACACCGCCACCGGGACCGTGCGGCAGCGTCGCCGGGATGTTGTCCAGACCGTGAAGGCGGGCTACCTCTTCGACGAGGTCGACGGGACGGGTCACGTCGGGTCGGAAGGTCGGAACCGCCACCTGCAGGGGATCCTCGCCCTCGACCCCGAAGCCGAGCCGACCCAGCAAGGCGCCGATCTCGATCCCGTAGAGCGGCACGCCGAGGAGACGCTCCACCTCTCCAACCGGCAGCGAGATGACCACGGGATGCGGAGGACGGGGGAACTCGTCGACGATCCCGCCGACCGGAGAGCCGCCCGCAACGAGGCCGATCAGGCTCGTCGCCCGGGCCGAAGCCACCGGGGGAAGCATCGGGTCGACGCCACGCTCGAAACGGGCCATCGCCTCGGTACGGAGTCCGTGCCGCTTCCCGGTGAGGAGGATCCCGGTCGGCTCGAAATGAGCCACCTCGAGAAGCACCCGGGTCGTCCGGGCGGACACCTCGCTGTCGCCGCCTCCCATGACACCCGCCAATCCGAGCGCAGCCGCCGGGCTCGCAATGACCAGGTCTGCGGGGTCGAGGGTGCGCTCCACTCCGTCGAGGGTGGTGAGGAGCTCTCCGGGTGCCGCCCGCCGCACCACAACGGTCTCCTCGGGGATACGGTCCAAATCGAAGGCGTGGAGGGGTTGGCCGGTCTCGAGCATCACGTAGTTGGTGACGTCCACCACATTGTTGACCGGACGCACCCCGGCCGAGCGCAGGCGGAGCCGCATCCACAGCGGAGACGGCGCCACCGTGACCCCGGCGATCCCGCGTGCGGTGAAGCGCGGGCAACCCTGCGGGTCCTCGATCCGGACCCGGACGATGCCGGCCCCGCTCACCGCCGGCCCGGTGGTGTCGATGGGACGCACCTCCACCCCGAAGAACGCGCCGAGCTCCCGGGCGAGCCCGTGGATCGACATGGCGTCGGGGCGGTTGGGGGTGATGGCGACCTCGAACACCACATCGGGCAGCGCAAGCAGGCCGCCGACATCGGTGCCGGGGGCAAGACCATCGTCCAGGAGAAGAATGCCACCGCCCTCGTCGCCGATGCCGAGTTCGCGCTCCGAACAGATCATGCCCGGGGAACGCACGCCCCGGATGGCGCGCTCGCCGACCTCTAACCCGCCGGCGAGACGCGATCCGACCGTCGCATAGGCGACCGTTGCCCCGACGTCGAAGTTCCAGGCGCCGCACACCACCTCGCGGCCGCCGTCGCCGTCCTCGATGGTCACCAGCCGGACACGGTCTGCCGAGGGGTGCGGCCGGATGCCGGTCACCCGGGCCACGATCACCCCGCTGAAGTCCGAGAGCACCGGGGTGACGCCCTCGACCTCGAGACCGAGACCGTCGAACGCGGTGGCGATCACGTCCGCATCGGTCGTCGGGAGGTCGACGAACTCCCGGATCCAATGCAGCGATGCCTTCATGGAAACTGCCTCAGGATGCGGAGATCCGGATCGAAGAACATGCGCAGCTCCGGGATGCCGTAGCGGATCATCGCCAGCCGATCGATCCCCATTCCGAACGCGAAGCCCGAGACCTCGGTGGGGTCGTAACCGACCGCAGTGAACACGTTCGGATCGACGACGCCGCAGCCGAGCAGTTCGATCCACCCCGTCTCCCTGCACACACGGCACCCGACCCCGTCACAAGCGAAACAGTCGACGTGCATCTCGGCCGAGGGCTCGGTGAACGGGAAGAAGTGGGGCAGGAACCGTACCTTGCGCTGCGAGCCGAAGAACTCCCGGGCGAAGTAGTGCAGCGTCCCCTTGAGGTCGCCGAACGTGATGGCCTCGTCCACCGCCAGGCCCTCGAACTGGTGGAACACCGGGGTATGGGTGGCATCGACGGCGTCACGCCGGTACACCCTCCCCGGTACCACCACGTAAATCGGTGGCCGGTGCAACTCCATGTACCTCGCCTGCACCGGCGAAGTGTGGGTGCGCAGGACGACCCCCTCGGGATCCGGCCCGTGGGCGACGTAGAGCGTGTCGCTCTCCAGACGCGAGGGATGTGTCGGGGGCGTGTTGAGCGCGTCGAAGTTGTAGTAGGCGGTCTCCACCTCCGGCCCCGAGGCAACCGTGTACCCGAGTGCCACGAAGATGTCAACGATCTCGTCCCACACGGTCGACACGAGGTGTGCCCGACCCCGCGCCGGTGCCCGGCCCGGAAGGGTCATGTCCAGCCACTCTTCGACCAGACGGGCATCGCGTTCCGCCGCCGCCAGGGCGGAGCGCCGCTCCCCCACCGCCGCCGACACGGCGGCGGTGACCTCGTTCACCGCCCGGCCCAGCTCACGGCGCACGTCCTCCGGGGCGTCCCGCAGGCTGCGCCGTGCCTCCGCCACAGGAGCGCCCGCCCCCAGCACCTCCGCCTCCAGGGCATCGACCTCCGCGACCGACCCCGCGGCGGGCAGGCGCGAAAGGATCCGTTCGGCGAGGTCGCGGAGATCGACCGAGGAGATCACGAGGCAGGAAGGTTAGTCCCGGTGCCCGAGACGCCCAGATAGGCCACGATCGCACCGGCCATCGCGGCGTTGAGACTCTCCACCGCACCCGAGGTGGGGATCGTCACCCTCACGTCGGCGGCTGCGACCACGTCCTCAGGCAGTCCGTGCGCCTCGTTGCCGACGAGCACCGCTACCGAGGCGGGCAGAGCGCCCGGCACCGATCCGCCTCGCGCCACGGTCGCCACCACGGTCCGGCCACCGGCGCGCACCTCACCCAGGGTGACTGCGGTGCCGATGGAGATGGAGAAGTGGGCACCGGCCCCGGAGCGCAGTACCTTGGGCGCCCAGACGTCGGCCGACTCCGGGCCCGACAGGTAGCCGTACCCGAAGGCCGCCGCGATCCGGATCAGCGTGCCGCAGTTGCCCGGGTCTGCCACCCCCCAGGCCACGATCACCCGCCCACCCGGGTCCGGGGCCTCGTCGGGAATGGCGACGACCGCAATCGGGCCCTGCGGCGCTTCGGTGGTTCCCAGACGCTCCAGGGTCCGCAGGTCGACCACGAGCACCTCGCAACGGCACCTCCCGGCGAGGGCCAGCCCGCCGGCGTCACCCTGGGCGACAAAGACCCGAATGGGACGGAGGCCGGCGTTGAGAGCGGAACCGACCAGATGCGGGCCCTCGAGCAGCGTCTCGCCGGCAGCGACTCGCCCCCGGCTCCGGTGCAAACGCACCGCAGCCGCCACCGCCGGGTGGTGCGGCGAGACCGGCGCCTCAGCCGTTGGATGCTCCCGCGGCGGACTTGACCAGCGCGCCGAACGCATCCGGATCCGACACCGCCATCTCGGCGAGCATCTTGCGATCGACGTCGATCTCGGCTGCTTTGAGATCGGCCATGAGCCGCGAGTAGGTGGTGCCGTGCTGGCGAGCCGCCGCATTGATCCGGGTGATCCACAACTTGCGGAACTCACCCTTGCGCGCCCTGCGGTCGCGATAGGCGTCCTGCATCGCGTTCATGACCTGCTCGTTGGCGGTGCGGAGACGCCTGCTGCGCGCACCCTTGTAACCGCTGGCGCGTTCGAGGATCTTGCGGCGCTTCTTCTGAGCGTGAACCGAGCGCTTGATTCGTGGCATGACTCCTCCTAGCGGCCCAGCATCCTGCGGACGCGGCCGGTGTCGGCTGCGGAGACATCCTGCTCACCCTTGAGCCGGCGCAGCCTGCGGCCCGACTTCTTGCCCACGACCAGATGCGCGCGCCACGCCTGACGGCGCCGGAGCTTCCCGCTCCCGGTCACCTTGAACCGCTTGGCGGCGGATCGTCTCGTCTTCTGCTTCGGCATCTCACTCACTCCTCGGCCGGTTCGTCGGCGGCTTCCACCGCAGCGCCGGCGTCGCCGTCCGGGGGGCTCCCGGCGTGTGCGCCGGCGGCCTCTTTACGGCGCTTCACCGGAGCCAGCTGCATCGTCATGTTCCGTCCCTCCAGCCGGGCGTTCTGCTCCACGACGCCCCAGTCCCCGACCTCGGCGGCGAGCCGTTGCAGGACCTTCGATCCCAGCTCCGGGTGGCTCAGTTCCCGCCCCCGGAACATCATCGTTATCTTCACCTTGTCGCCCTCGCCGAGGAACTCGACGACGCGCCGTTTCTTCCATTCGTAGTCGTGGTCGTCGGTCTTCGGGCGGAGCTTCACTTCTTTGACCACGGTGCGGGTCTGCTTCTTCCGGGCCTCGCGCTGGCGGACGGACAGCTCGTACTTGTACTTGCCGTAATCCATCATCCGGCACACGGGCGGCTTGGCCTCGGGTGCCACCTCGACGAGGTCGAGCCCGAGTTGATTGGCCAGGTACTGCGCCTCTTCGACCTTGAGAACGCCGACCTGGCTGCCGTCCGGTGCGACCACGCGCACCTCCCGGGCCCGGATCTTGTCGTTGACCCTCAGTTCCTGTGCGATGTTCGCTCGACCTCCCGTGTTGACACCCCCGGTGGGCCCGGGACAAACGAAACGACGGCATGCGCTGCCGTCGTCTGACGCTCACGACCTCGGCGCACCGAAGGTGGCCGGGTGGGAAGCAGCGCTTCCGCTTGATCTCGGTTGTCGGCCGATTATACGGCCACCGGAGCGGACGATCAACGTGGCTCGAGCAACCGGCCCTGGGCATCGGGCCGCTCGAACCGGCGTACCCCGTTCCACACGATGCCGTCCATGAACACCCAGGATCGCCGATGGATGGCGCTCGGCCCGAACCACTGCAGAGCGGCGCGGTGGCGGGGGCCGGGGTAGCCCTTGTTCTTCTCGAACCACCAATGCGGGTAATGCACCGCCTCGGCGCACATGATGCGGTCCCGCGTCACCTTGGCCAGGATCGATGCCGCCGCCACCGAGAGGCACGTGCGATCGGCATTCACCGCGGCGATCGTCCGCGGATGGCCGACGAAGTCCCAGGGACCGTCGACTACGACCGCATCCGGGACGACTCCCAATGCGCTCAAGGCGCGTCGAGCCGCCAGCCGCTGCGCCCCGGCCATCCCGAGCTCGTCGCATTCATCGGCGCCGGCGTGACCCACCGCCCAGGCGGCACACCATCCGGAGATGCGGTCGAAGAGGGCCTCGCGCTCCCGCCCGGTGAGCAGCTTCGAGTCGCGGACCTTGTACACCCGCCGGTCCCGGGGGATCACTGCGGCCCCGACGGAGATCGGTCCCGCCCAGGCGCCGCGCCCGACCTCGTCGACACCCACCACGATTTCGGCTCCCGAATCCCACAGCCCCCGCTCGACGAGGATCCCGGGGGGGCACCGCCGCAGCGAGGGCCGGAGTCGGGCGATGGACATCCGGACATTCTCCCCCATCGCCGCCCGGCGCGCAGCGCGGCCACCGGAACATCGACCCACCGGAGAGTCGTCAGCCGGTTCGGCGATCGACCTTGTACGACGAGCCCGCCTCGGACTTGGCGTGCTCCTTCATCTCCGACGCCACCGCCGAAGCCTCCCACTCGCTGGCGAACGAGCGGCGCAGATTGGTGGCGATACCGAGCGAAATCGACACGATGGGGAAGGCGTGCCTCTCGCCGCGTCGATCGATGACCTCGACGTAGCCGCGGAGAGCGTCGTGCGCATCGTAGAAGTCCAGGATGCCGTCGTCGAAGCGCTCGACCACTTCCTTGCAGAAGCGCTCGGACACCTCCGGGTCCATCACCATGATGAAGTCGTCGCCGCCCACGTGACCGACGAACGCCGACGGGTCGCCGATCTCCACCGCAGCCTCGACGAGCGTGTTCGCAGTGAACTTGATGACGTTGTCGCCCCGCATGAACCCGTAATGGTCGTTGAACGCTTTGAAGTTGTCGAGGTCGGCGTGGACGACGGCGAGCGGCAGCCCGGAGGCGACCCGGCGCTGCAGCACCTCGGCGATCCGGAAGTTCCCGGGCAGCCCGGTGAGCGGTGACAGCTCGCGCAGCGACCTGGAGCGACGCAGCACCGACCCGACCCGTGCCATCAGCTCTTCGATGGCGAACGGTTTGGTGACGTAATCGTCGGCGCCGGCGTCGAGCCCGCGGACCAGATCCTCCACGCTGTTGGCGATGGTGAGCAGCACGATCGGTACGTGCGATGTCACCGCCCCGGTCTGGAGCGCCCGGAGGATTTCATAGCCGTCGAGGTCGGGGAGAGACAGGTCGAGCAGGACGAGGTCGGGGGCGATCGTCGTCGCCAAGGCGAGCCCCCCCCGGCCGTCGGCGGCGGTGCGCACGTCGAATCCCTCGGCCTCGAGGCTTCGCGTCACGAAGCTCAGGACGTCGGGGTCGTCGTCGATGACCAGAACCCGTTCGCTCATGCCTTCCCGTCTACCGCTTTGCGGAGACGCTCGACGGCTGCCACCGGATCGTCCGACCCAAAGATCGCCGTGCCGGCCACAAACACGTTCGCCCCGGCGTCCCGGGCCAGTCGAGCCGTCTCAGGGGTGATCCCCCCATCGATCTCGATATCGGCACGAAGACCGGTGGAGTCAACCAGCTTCCTGGCAGCCTCGATCTTGGGCAGCACCTCGGGAATGAAGGCCTGGCCACCGAATCCGGGCTCGACCGACATCACCAGGAAGAGGTCGCACAGGTCGAGAAAGGGCGCAGCCGCCGAGAACGGGGTCGCCGGGTTCACCACGAGGCCGAACCCGAGACCCGCTGCTGTGGCAGCCCTGGCGGCACGCCGAGGATCGGGATGGACCTCGATGTGCACGGTGACCAGAGTGGCGCCTGCGGCCCGCAGCGGTTCGAACAACGACACCGGGTTGGTCACCATCAGGTGGCAGTCGAAGTCGAGGTCCGTAGTGGCGCGCAGCGCCGAGATCACCGGCATCCCGAAGGAGAGGTTCGGCACGTAGTGGCCGTCCATGACGTCGACGTGGAGGAAATCGACGTGGCCCGCCACCCGGGCGACGTCGTCGCCGAGATGGGCGAAGTCGGCGGCGAGTATCGACGGGGCGATCTTGATGCTCACCGGGCGAGGTTACCGGGAGTTCCGGCCATTCCTGCGCCTACCCTCCCGCCATGGATCGTCACCGCATCGCCCCGGGAACCAACGTCCGCCTCGCCGACCACGACCCGGACGACACCTCGGCATTTCCCGAAGGGAAGTCCGCCGCAAGAGCGCAGGCCAAGAAGCACACGGACCGGCTCGAGGAGCTACAGGAGTTGCTCTTCGCCGAGGGGCGCCGCAGGGTGCTCGTCGTGCTCCAGGCGATGGATACCGGCGGCAAGGACGGCGTCATCCGTCACGTCTTCGATGGGGTGAACCCCCAGGGAGTCCGGGTCGCTTCCTTCAAGCGACCCACCCCGGTCGAGCTCGCCCACGACTACCTCTGGCGGGTGCACGCCCACGTTCCCGGCAACGGGGAGATCGTCATCTTCAACCGCTCCCACTACGAGGACGTGCTCGTCGTGCGGGTGCACTCGCTGGTGCCGGCGGCGGTGTGGGAGAAGCGCTACGACCAGATCAACAGCTTTGAGCGGCTGCTCGCTGATGAGGGGACGGCGATCCTCAAGTTCTTCCTGCACGTTTCCCGGGAGGAGCAAGCCGAGCGGCTCCGCGCCCGGCTCGAGGATCCCTCCAAGCAGTGGAAGTTCGCGACTGCGGATCTCGCCGAACGGGCACGGTGGGACGAGTACGTCGCCGCCTACGACGATGTGCTCTCCCGCACCTCGACGGAGTGGGCTCCCTGGTACGTGGTCCCTTCCGACCGCAAGTGGTACCGCGACCTGGTGGTCGGCGGGGTACTGGTGACGGCACTCGACCGGTTCGGCATGGAGTTCCCGCGGCCCGCCGAGGACCTCTCCGGCGTCGTGATCACCTAGCGCCCCCGGCGCTGCCGAACACCGCCGGTGCTCCGCGGCGTCCGTTCATCCAGGCGACGGCGGACATCACGGGTCGTCCCGTCGGCTGTACTTCGACCAGCTCGACGACGCCGTCGGCGACTCCGAGGAGGACGGCGCCGCCCTGGAGGATCGCAGTTCCCGGCGAGACCACCCCGGCGCCGGGCCGCGCCCGCCACACCTTGATCCGCTCGCCGCCCACGATCCCCCACGCCCCGGGCCTCGGGTTGAAGGCGCGCACCGCCCTCACCACGGGCTCCTTCCGGTGGCGACCCGGGTCCAGGAACGCCTCCTCGACCGTGACCTTGCCCGCCGCGGTGGCGCGGGTGCCGTCCTGCGGCACCGGGCGGAGCGAGCCGGCGACCACCTCGCCGAGCCGCGACCGCACGAGGTCGGCGCCCATGCCCGCCAGGCGGTCCGTGAGGGTGCCGGCGGGTTCCTCGGGGTCTACCCGTGTCGCGGCCCAAGCGAACATCGGGCCGGTGTCGAGCCCCTCGTCCATCTGCATCAGGGTGACACCGGTCTCCCCGTCGCCGGCGAGGATGGCCCGCACCACCGGGCTGGCCCCCCGCCACCGGGGGAGCAGCGAGAAGTGCACGTTGACGAACCCGGCGGGAGGAACCGCCAGCACCGGGCCGGGGATGAGGCGCCCGAAGGCGGCCACGACCGCGACGTCCGCATCCGCGACCAAGGGTCCGATCTCGGCGGCCCGCTCGGGCTGTTCGACCCGCCATCCCCGCTCCTCGGCCGAGACCTTCACCGGCGGAGGAACGGGGCGACCCGAGCGCCCCCGGGGCGCGTCGGGACGGGTGATCACCACCGTGACGTCGGCCACGTCGCCCACGGCGGCGAGGATGGGCACCGCCTCGTCGGGTGTCCCCAGAAAGGCGGCTCGCATCACCCCACACCCCGCTCCATGGCCTCCAGGCGGAGGTCGCGCAACGCTTGTTTCCGCTCACGCCGGGTGAGCCGCTTCAGGAGCAGGATCCCCTCGAGGTGATCCACCTCGTGCTGGAGCACTCGTCCCATCAGCTCCTCGCCCTCATAGACGACCTCGCTGCCGTCGAGGTCGCGGCCCCGCACCCGGGCGTAGGCGGGCCGCTCGATCGGCCAATAGCGGTCGGGTACCGACAGGCATCCCTCCTCGTACACGTATTCCCCGAATGTCTCCTCGATCACCGGGTTGAGCACGTGGTGGGCCCCTTCTCCGGCATCGAAGACGATCACCCTGAGTGCCACGCCGATCTGCGGAGCGGCGAGGCCGACACCGGGGGCGGCATACATCGTCTCGAACATGTCGTCGACGAGACGCCGCAACTCGGCACCGTTACCGGTCACCCGGTTCGCCGGGAGGCGGAGCACGGGATCGGGGTACGTTCGGATCGGGAAGACGGCCACCATGCCTCCTGGCCGGTGGAGGTTAGCCAGGGGTCAGAGATCGACCGGATCGGCGTCCACACGCACCCGCACCCCCGCCTCGCGCCAGCGGGCGACGAGTCCGCGCAACACGACCCTGGCGGCCGTCAGATCGACCCCCTGCACCAGCCATCGCATCCCCGCCGGCGTCGCCGCCGGTCCGTGGACCGCGGCGCGATCGCCGATCGCGGTCGTGAGCTCCCCCAGGGAGACGTCCCCCGCCGTTTCGACCACGAGGATCTCCCCCCCGGGTGGAAAACCGAGCGCCGCCCGCCGGGCGGCATCGGCGCGCACGAACGGCACCGAATCGCCCTCGCGCAGCGCCTCGAGGGCAGGATGACCCGGGTCCCCGGTCTGGATGATCCCTCTTCGGCCGCGCCCGATCCCGGCCGCAGCCACCGCCCGTGCCAGGAGGCGCAGACCATCCTCGCCGGCTCGATACGACGGCGCCATCAGCGGGCCGTCACCGTCGAGGATCACGGTGAGGTCCACAGCCAGCCCGGGGAGATCTCGCTCGGTGCCGACGATGAACGGGAGACCGGAGCCGGCAACACCGATGCGGTCGCGGGGGACGATCCGCGCCGCCTCGGCCAACACCCGGGACACCGGTGCACCCAACGTCTCGAAACGCCGTCCTCCGCACGAGGCGCAGGCATCGGTCACAGCCCCGCACCGGGGGCAGACCGTCGCCTCGCCCGGCGAAGCCCCGCACGCCGGGCAGCGACGCAGCAGTCGGCAGCGGACACAGCGCTGCGCCGCCGCCCGCCGGTGGGTGAACAACAGGACCCGCCGGTCGCCTGCGGCGCGTAACGCGGCGGCGGTCGCACCGGAGATCAGCCCGGTCCCGGGTGGATCCGCTCGCCGATCCACGAGCTCGACGAGCCCCCACGGTCGCGTCGGCCGTTCGATCGTGCCGGTTCGGCTCAGCGCCTCGGCCGTGGGAACGTGTTCCGTCATCACCACCCCGAACCGCTCCACCGCAGCCCGGCGCAACAGGAGATCCCGGGCGTGAATCGTGGGTGTCGCCTTGTCCTTCATTCCCCGCCGCCCTTCGCCCACGATGACCGCCAGGCCGGGGGCGGCCACCGGCCAGGCGGCGATCTCCCGGGTGCCGACGAGCAGCGATCCCGGGCGCGAGGCGGCCTCCACCCAGCGTTCGGTCACCTCCGCTCCCCCCAGCTGCGAGGAGACCGCCGCCACCGGCCTCCCCAGCCTCTCCCGCAGTCCGGCGGCGATACCGTCCGCCTCGGGGACGGTCGGAGCCACCACGAGCACCGACCGGCCGGCGGCGAGAACGGGTGCTGCCTCGGCGGCGACCGCGTCGTGCCACGGGCCGGCTCCCACCAGCAGCCGGGGCCGGAGCCGCACTCCTGCCGGTCCGGGTCGCAACCCTTCCCCCCGGGGGATGTTGGGCGGGGTCGCCTTGGCAAGCACCGCAGCGAGCGGCGCCACGTAGTGGATCGCCGCCCAGCGCAGCACACCGAGGAGCCGGGTGTCGAACACCGCAAGGTCCCCCGACCGCGCCAGGATTCGGCGCAGACCGGGCCGCTCCGGCTCCCCGACGGCAACCACCCATCCCCGCACCCGGCGCCCCCCCAGGGGCACCCGGACCAGTGAGCCGACGGTGACCACCATCCCGTCCGGCACCGCGTAGGCAAACCCGTCGTCGACGGCGAACGATGGGACGTCGGGAACGACGCGGGCGACGCCGCTCAGTGCGACCGCGCCTGGCGCACGAGGTCCCACAGCCGGTGTGCGATCGCGTCCTTGGACTGCAGCGGCCACTCCTCGACGCTTCCACCCACGGTAAACACGGTGACCGCGTTGGTGTCCGTGCCGAATCCGGCCCCGGGAGCCGTCACGTCGTTGGCGACGAGGAGGTCGACGCCCTTGGTTGCCACCTTGGCAGCAGCGATCTGTGCCGCACCCGTCTCGGCGGCGAACCCAACGAGGAACGGGCGAGGCTTCATCGCGGCGACCCCTGCCAGGATGTCCGGGGTGGGCTCGAGTGTGATCTCGGGCGGGCCATCGATCCGCCGCAGTTTCTTCGCCGGAGGTGCTGCCGGCCGGAAGTCGGCCACGGCGGCTGCAAGGACTGCGACGTCGGCGTCGGCAGCCGCCGCCCAGACCGCCTCGGCCATCTGCTGCGCCGTCTCCACGGGCACCACCGTGATGCCGGGATGGGAGGGGGCGGCGGCCGTGGTCACCAACGTCACCCTGGCGCCGCGCCGCGCCGCCGACAACGCAATGGCGTTGCCCATCTTCCCCGAGGACCGGTTCCCCATGAAGCGGACCGGATCCACCGGCTCACGGGTTCCCCCTGCACTCACCAGGACCGTCCAGCCGGCAAGGTCGCCGCCGCCGAGGGCGGCCACCACCGCCTCCAGAATCTCCTCGGGCTCGACCATGCGTCCCATGCCCTCATCGCCGCCGGCGAGAGCCCCCCGCGCCGGGCCGACGAAGCGCACCCCGTCGTCGGCGAGGACGGCCACGTTGCGCCGGGTGGCGGGGTGCTCCCACATCTCGGTGTGCATCGCGGGAGCGACGACGACCGGACCGGTGAACGCAAGGAGCATCGCCACCAGCAGGTCCTCGCTCTCCCCGCTCGCCATCCGGGCGAGGGTCGCCGCGGTCGCCGGGGCCACGACCACCACCTCCGCCCAGGCGGCGAGGTCGGTGTGCGGCGACACCGACTCAGCGCCGAAAAGATCGGTGAGCGGCGGCGTCCCGGTGATGGCCGCCATGGTCTGCGGGCCGAGGAACTCGAGCGAGGAACGGGTCATCACCACCCTGACCTGGGCACCCGATTCGACCAGGCGCCGGGCGAGATAAGCGGCCTTGAAGGCGGCGACCCCACCGGTGACCCCGAGGACGATTCGCCGCCCGGCGAGCATCGTGTTACTCGCCGGCGTCGACGACGACCTTGTCGGCGGCGATCTCCTCGAAGGCGATCGAGAGCGGCTTGCGCGACAGCGAATGGACCTGTGGCGGCACGTAGCCGCCGATTCCGTCACCCAGCTGGTTGAAGTATGAGTTGATCTGCCGGGCGCGCCGGGCGGCGAGGACGACAAGCGTGAACCGCTCTCCGGTGCGCTCGAGCACGGTCTCGATCGGTGGTTCGATCATCATGGTGGGTCACCGGGGGTCGGGAACGATACCGAGTATACCGGCCACCCGGCGCACCGCCGCATTGAGATCGTCGTTGACCACGCGGTGCTCGAACAGGGTCTCCGCCACCGCGATCTGATCTCGGGCGACGCCAAGCCGCCGGGCGATGTCGGCATCCGAGGTGTCGCCGCGGCGGCGGAGACGCCGCTCCAGGTCCTCGAGGCTCGGCGGGGCGACAAAGATCATGATCGCTTCGGGGTACGCCGCCTTGATGTTGCGGGCGCCCACCATCTCGACGTCGAGCAGCACGTCCTCCCCCCGTCGGCGGGGACCTGCCACCTCGGCCACCGGGGTGCCGTACAGGTTCCCTCCGTACTCCGCCCACTCGACGAGCTCGCCCGCGGCGCGCGCTCGCAGGAACCGCGCCCGATCCACGAAGGAGTAGTCGATCCCGTCGACTTCTCCTGGGCGCGGCGCACGAGTCGTCATGGAGACGGAGAAGTGGAACGGCATCATGGCGGCGAGCCCCTCGACGACGCTCGTCTTGCCCGCCCCCGAGGGCCCCGACACGACGATCAGCCGGCCGAGGGGCGGGTCAGGAGAGCGCGGCGAGGAGCGCCTCCCTCTGCTTGGGGCCGAGACCCCGCAGCCGCCGGTTCTCGGCGATGCCCAGGGTTTCGATGAGCCGAAGCGACTTGACCTTTCCCAGCCCCGGAAGCGCGGTCAGCACCGCCTTCAGTTTGATCCCCCCGATGTGATCCTCACCGGCCCGGTCGAGCACTTCAGCGAAGGTCATGGAGCCGGTGCGCAGCCCCGCGCGCACCTCGGCACGCACCCGACGGGCCTCCGCGGCCCTTGCCAGCGCCCTTGCCCGGTCGTCCGCCGACAGAATCGGTGGTCCTGCCATCACATTCCTCCCGTCTCGGCCGGTCACTCTATCGACGCCGTCCGTGCCCCCGGGGGTCACCCGGAGCATCGGAGGCGGCGCGGAACCCCCGCAACGCCGCCGGATCCGGGAGCACGAGCACACCGGCCCCGCGCCGGGATGCCTCACGCCACTCGTCGGGGTCCCCTCCGGCGTCGACGATCCGCACCAGGTCGGGCGCGACCTGGGCAACTACACCCAGGTCGGGGACCGAACAGATGACGGCAGCCGCGCCGGCACCTGCCGCCGACGCTGCCAGCCGCGA
>DATDRW010000027.1:0-29782 GCA_035291545.1 Acidimicrobiia bacterium | reverse complement strand
CGGTAAGCAATTAAACGGCGACTAATTACGGAGGGGCTGCACCAGCAGCCCCTCCGTAATGTCGGTTCCTTCGTCGACGCCTCCGCAGGACCAGAGTGGGTGCCGTCCAGAGCCCCTCGGGACCCCTGTCAGGAGTTGGCCGCCCCGGCCGTCTACTTCAGTGTCGTTCTGAGGACTTGAAGTGCGGGAGACCCACAGGTGTCGACGGCCGTGAAGAGGGGAGGCGGTGGCTTCCAGGCTTGAGCACCTGGTACCCGCGTCGGGCGTGCGGAATCGGCGCTCTCGCCGAATGCTGCTCGCTCCCACGCCGACTCATCGGGTTTGAGCGTCACGCCAATTCGGGGCTCGGCCCCTCAGCAACGTTCCATCGAGACCGGCCGCGAAGGCGTTGACGTCGCCGATTCCCGAACCCAGCGGCTCAAAGGTCGCCCTCGCGTCGACGCTCCTCTTCCAAGAGGCTCTTCAGCTTCCGCTCCTCCCACCGGCTACCGAACCCGAACAGTTGGAGTCCCTGCAACACGACGGCGATCCCCCATCCGAGGAGCGGCCAGAACGCCCAGTTGAGACCCAGAAAGCTGATGTCCCCCTTGTCCCCATCCCGGACGTCGATCACAACCAAGACGACGTTCACGACGACGTACACAATCACATGGCTGTAGAAGTCCCGATACTCCTTGACACGCTTCAACGCTCGCTCGTATGCGGCATCGTCCGATTCGGACATCGTCCTCTCCCTTCGGAGCTCGTCCTGGCAGGTCTGTCAAGACCACGTTCGTTTCGCCGCCGCCAACCCACGCGCCAGGCATCACCGCCGCGGTGTCACCTCCTCGGCCGGCGCCTCGATGTGGATCCGCGGGAGCCACTCCAACCATCTGGGTAGATACCAGTTGCGCGCTCCCAGCAGGGCCATCGTGGCCGGCACCAGCACCGAGCGAACGATGGTGGCGTCGAGGATCACCGCAACACCCAACCCGAATCCCATCTGCTGGAACATCACCAGATCGCCCGCGGCGAATCCCCCGAACACGGCCACCATGATCAGCGCTGCTCCGGTGATGATCGCCCCGGTCGAACCGAGGCCGAAGGCCACCGATCCGATGTTGTCGCCGGTCTGGTCGTAGTTCTCCTTGATTCGGCTGAGCAGGAAGATGTGGTAGTCCATCGAGAGCCCGAACAACACCGTGAACAGGAACATCGGGATCCAGACCTCGATGACGTCGGTCTGACGCAGCCCAAGCACTCCGGCTCCGATGCCGTGCTGGAACACCAGCACCAGCATCCCATACGCCGCTCCCACGGACAGGAGGTTCATGATGATCGCCTTGAGCGGGACCACGATCGAGCGGAAGATCATCATGAGCAGAACGAAGCTCAGAGCGAGAACGAACACGATGATCACCGGACTGCGGCTGCCGATGACGTGGGCGTAGTCGAACGTATACGCCACATTCCCGGTCACCACGACCTCGGCATCCACTCCGGCAAACGCTGCTGGGATCAGCTCACTTCGGAGGTTCACCAATGCCTGCTTGGCCTCGGCCGTCGACGGATCGAGCTTGAAGACCGCATCGAGCACCAGCACGTCACCGGCCGGACCCACCCTGGTCGTGACCTCGCCGTATGCGGGATCTGCGTCGAGAGCGGCGATGAGCGACTCGACCGCAGTCGCGATCGCCGGGTCGGAGACATCGTCAGCTGCGACTACTACGGGAGTCGTGATCGCCCCGGTGTCGAACTCGCGATTGAGTGTCTGCCAGCCGTACACGGAATCGCTGTCATCGGGTAGAGATCCGATGAAGTTCTGTCCCGTTTCCATGGTGAGAAACGACGAGGCCGCGGCAAGCAGCACCCCGGCCGCAAGGACGATCGACACCGCGGGCCGCGCCGTAACCACCTGGGTGATCCGATGCCACATCCGCCCGCCGCCTTCGTGGTAGTGAGCCTTCGATGAGAACGGCACCCTCAGTTTGTTGATCCGGTCGCCCAGGAGACGCAAGATCGCCGGCAGGGCCGTGGTGGCAGCGAGTCCGGTGGCGATCACCACGACGATGGCTCCGATCCCGAGACTGCGCATGATGTTGTCCGGCATGTACATCAGCCCCAGCAGCGCAATCACGACCGTCATGCCCGAAAACACCACCGCTCGGGTCGCGGTATCCGCAGCCCGCACCACGGCCGCGTGCACGTCACGACCTTGCGCCCTTTCCTCTCTGTATCGCTGCACGATGAACAGCGTGTAGTCGATGCCGACGGCGAGGCCGATCATCATGATCATGTTGACCACGAAGAAGGACAACTCGTACGCCTTGCCCACCAGAGCGCTCAGACCAAAGGCGAGGAAGATCGACATCAGGGCCACGATGAGCGGGACGCCAGCCGCAACCACGGCCCCGAGAACGAAGATCAGGATGACGATCGCTGTGGGAATGCCCAGGGTTTCGCCCCGTACCAACGTCTCCTCCGCGAGGGTGTTGAACGCGCCACTGATCGAACCGTTGCCGACGGCGGCCGCGCGATAGCCATCTAGGTCATCGGTGGCCTTTACGATCTGGACAAGGGGCTCGGCATTGTCGACGGCGTCGTCGGGATCGCCGGCGAGCGTGGCGACCACGAGCGCGACCGTGCCATCCGCTGATACCAATCCGGGAGCGCCATCGAGAGGGCTTACGACGGCGCTGACGGTGTCCAGGCCTCGCAGTGACGCGACAAGATCGCCGAGCACACCGACGAATCCGGGATCGGAGAAGGTCAGGCTCTCCGCCTCGACCACGATGAACTCCTGAGCCGGGGCGACCCCGGTGAGGCGCTCCTCGATGAGGGCGTCACCTCGGATCGAGTCGGTCTCCACGGTGAGTCCCTGCTGATCGGTCAGGACGTCTCCCAGTCCGCCTGCAAGGACGAAGGCGGCACCTAGGAGTAGGAGCCAGCACAGGAGCGTCCGCCACGGATGTCTCCCGCAGGTGTCGGCGAGCCTTCCCGTCAACCCAAGTCGAGCCATCGCAGGCCCCCTCTCAAGGAACTGCGCGCCCCCGCCCGTGATTCGGGCGACACTAGCAAAGACTCGAGTACGGCATCGGGTGGGTAGGGAGCGACTGACCCCTATCGGGTGGGATGGCCAGGGCGACGGTTTCGCGCCAGCCACTCGCGTAGTGTCCGACCGTGCCGCCCTGCTCGATCGCTCCCGACCAAGCTTCGGAGGCCTGTTGGAGGAGCGTCAACCATGTCGCCCACGGATCCTGACGCACCCGGCACCCAACGCCGGCAAACCCGCTTTGAGGTCTGGTGCCGAACGCAGGGACTGCTGGACGCAATCAACGGATGGGAGTCGGTCGCGGCGGGGTGGGAAAGCGAGATCTGGGGATTCACCCTTGGTGACCGGCGCCTCGTCCTCCGCGAGTATCACGGTGCCGACGGACCGAGCAAGGCGGAGGTCGAGAGCCGGGCGTTGCTGGCACTCGCCAAAGCCGGTTACCCGGTTCCCGAACTGATAGCACTCGAGACCGACGCCCAGCACCTTGGACTGCCCTTCATCATCTTGGAGAGGATCGACGGACCGCTGCTCGCGAACCGCCCCGGCTGGGGAGCGGCGGAGTTGGGCCGGTTGCAGGCGCGTCTGCACGTACTCGACCCTCGGAGTCTGCTCGCCGACGGTGTGATGGGACACCTCGATCCACAGCGCCAGGTGGCCCGCCTTCTCGGGGAATGGCGCGAAGTGATTACCTCCACCGGACTCGCCGGATTCGGCGCGGCGATGGACTTCGCTGCCGCCGCGGCACCCACGGTGCCTCCCGGCAGACCCGGACTGGTGCACTGGGATCTGC
The DNA here is from genome assembly GCA_035291545.1 of Acidimicrobiia bacterium. GTDB lineage: Bacteria > Actinomycetota > Acidimicrobiia > Spongiisociales > UBA11373 > UBA11373. The sequence goes on along the minus strand of DATDRW010000027.1, from coordinate 25,961 downwards.
ACCCATGGAATGTGATCGATTCACCGGTAGCGGGCCCAGTTGTCATCGACTGGACCGCGGCGACGATCAACGATGTCCGCCTTGACCTCGCTGCCTCGATGATCCTCTGGATCTCAAACAGGCTTCCGGAGGCCGGTGCCATCCACCTTGAGGCCTACCGCACCGCGGTTGGGGAGCCCGTCGAGCATCTGGAGTTCTTCGAAGCCCTCGCCGCGATGCGCAGGCTGTTCTCGGGAGTGGTGAGCCTCCGCCTCGGGCCGGAGGCACTTGGGATGCGCAGTACCGCCGCCATCGGCGCCCACCTACCGGGGCTGGCGGCGGTGTACCAACGGTGGCGAGAGGTTGGGGGCCCCGCGGTCGCCATCGTGGACGAGGTCATTGGAGGCTGATGGGTGTTTCCCACGTTCGGCTTATCGCCGGAGCGATGACCAAGACCATGAGATCGAGCCCCTCGGGGCCCCTGACCTCTCCAGCAGCCCCTCCCAAACCCTTACCGCACGCCGGGGGAGGGGATGCCGACCACACCCCTTCCTGTCACACCCCCGTCGTACCTTGTCGCAATGGAGACCATGCGAACCGACAGCCCGGTCTGGGCGGTAGAGCATCCTGTCGACGAGTACGTACGGGTGTGTCGCGAAATCACGATGCTCCAGGCGCACGCCGCCGACTTGCTCGGGCAGATCGACCGTGACCGGTCGTTCGAGGTTGCCGGCTATCTGACTTCCACTGCGTTCGTGAGGGACACGACCGGGGTGTCGGGTACCGAGGCGCGCCGTCGGGTGATCGAAGCCCGCGGGCTTGTCCAGCACGACACGCTGCGGGAAGCCTTTACCTCCGCGGCGATAGATCGCCCTCGCGTGTCGATGTTGCTCCGCGCCGCCGGCATCTCGCCGGACCTGTTCGAGCGTGATGAGTCAGTTCTCGTCAACACCATTGCGGGCCTCTCAGTCGCCGACGCCCGCCGTGTCGTCGAGTACTGGTGTCAGGCCGCGGACCAGGAGGCGGCCGCAACCAACGAGCGCCATCTGATCAACCGCCGCCGCCTTTCCATATCCGACACCTACGGGGGCATGGTTCGGCTGGACGGAGATCTCGATCCCGAGTCCGGTGATATCGTGCTCACCGCCATTCGGTCGCTCGTGGAACCCACCCAACTCGATCCATCCGATACCCGGTCGCTCCCTCAGCGGCGCGCCGACGCTCTCGTCGACCTGTGCAACGATCACCTCGAACATGGCGATACCCCTGTGTCCGGTGGTATCCGCCCGCACCTCACGCTCGTCGTTTCTCCCGAGGTGCTCGCCACGGGAGTTCCCGGCTGGCCGTGCGAACTCGACGGCACCGTCATCACCCCCGCCACCGCGCAGCGGATCGCATGTGACGCCTCCGTCACCGAGATCGACGATCGCATGAGCGCGGGGCGAGCCTCCCGCACCATCCCGACGCACATTCGGCGGGCGCTCATCCATCGTGATGGAGGCTGCACCCATCCCGGATGCGACCGTCCCCACCGCTGGTGCGACGCCCACCACATCGTCCACTGGGCCGACGGCGGGCCCACCCGCGTCGACAACCTCCGACTCCTCTGCCGCCGCCATCACCGGATGGCTCACGACCAAGCGCCGTATCCGATACGGGAATGACCTCGGGGTGGTGTCACTACGCTCTGCCCCCATGTTCCCCGACGCCGATTACGCCGCCCGTCTCGATCGTGCCCGCAAACTCATGTCTGCGAGCGGCGTCGATGTGGTGCTGCTCTCGGTCGGAGCGGACCTTCCCTACTTCAGCGGATACGAGGCCACCCCTTTGGAGCGGCTCACCATGCTCGTCGTGCCCCGCGACGCCGACGCCACGATGGTGGTACCCCGTTTGGAGGCGCCCCGGGTGGTACCGCGCGGGGATGCTTTTGCGGTTCTCCCGTGGGACGAGACCGAGGATCCGGTGGCCATCGTTGCCGCCCACGCCGGCGGGGCCACCAAGGCTGCCTTGGGCGATCAGACCTGGGCGCTCTTCCTCATGGCGCTACAGCGCCAGATGCCGAAGACGGCATTCGTGTCCGCGTCGGCGGTCACCCGCGAGCTCCGGATGCGCAAGGACCCCAGTGAACTCGCTCTGTTGCGCGCCGCCGCCGAGGCCACGGATCGTGTGGTCGCCGCGCTCGACTCGGTGCAATTCGCCGGTCGGACCGAGCGCGACCTCTCCGAAGAGGTACAGAACCGGGTGCTGGCCGAAGGTCATGACACCGCGCCCTTCGCCATAGTGGCGTCCGGTCCCAACGCGGCATCACCCCACCACGAGGCGTCGCACCGGGTGATCCAGGAGGGCGACACCGTCGTCGTCGACTTTGGTGGCCGGTGGCGTGGGTATTGCTCCGATACCACCCGGACCTTCTTCGTCGGCGAGCCCGACGCCGAGGTGGCGGAGGCATTTGCGGTACTGGAGGCTGCGCAGGCGGCGGGTCGGGCCGCGGTGCGACCTGGCGTGGCCGCCGAGGAGGTGGATCGGGCGACGCGCGCCGTGATCGCGGCCGCCGGCTACGGGGACCGCTTCATCCACCGCACCGGACACGGCATCGGACTCGAAGTGCACGAGCATCCCTACGTGGTCGAAGGCAATGGGATTGCCCTCGAACCGGGTATGACCTTCTCGATCGAACCCGGGATCTACGTTCCCGACCGGTTCGGAATGCGGATCGAAGACATCGTTGCCTGCGGCGCCACTGGTATCGACGAGTTGAATCGATCACCGCGGCACCTGCACCTGGTCGGGTAGCCGACCGGAGGTACTTCGTGAACCCAGAGCAACTCGCCGTCGACACCATCCGCGTCCTGAGCATCGACGCGGTCCAGCGGGCCGACAGTGGGCATCCCGGAATGCCCATGGGGATGGCCGATATCGCGGTCGTGCTGTGGGGCCGTCATCTGCTGGTCGATCCCGAGCACCCCGAATGGCCCGACCGCGACCGCTTCGTGCTGAGCAACGGCCACGGTTCGATGCTGCTCTACTCGCTGCTCCACCTCAGCGGTTTTCCGATGACGATGGACGACATCCGCTCCTTCCGGCAATGGGGATCGGCGACGCCGGGTCACCCTGAGCGCGATCCTCGTCGCGGGATCGAGACGACCACCGGACCGCTCGGCCAGGGATTCGGCACCGCAGTCGGGTTGGCCATCGCCGAGGCCCACCTGCGGGCGGTTCTGGGCGAGGAACTTGTCAACCATCGCACCTATGCCCTGGTGAGCGACGGTGACCTCATGGAGGGGATCTCTTCCGAGTCGGGTTCGCTGGCGGGACGGTTGGCGCTGGACCGGCTCACCTATCTCTACGACGACAACGGGATCTCGATCGGTGGCAGCACCGATGTCACCTTCACCGAGGACGTTCTCGCCAGGTTCCGTGCCTTCGGGTGGCACACGCTCGAAGTGGACGGGCATGATCGTCAGGCGATCCACCAAGCGATCCTCGCCGCCAACGCCGACGAGCGGCCATCGCTCCTCGGATGCCACACCCACATCGCCTATGGGGCCCCCACCCTGCAGGACACCGCCAAGTCCCACGGCAGTCCGCTGGGGGAGACCGAGATCGCCGGGTTCAAGGCGAACATCGGATGGGAGCTGCCGTCGTTCACCGTGCCCGCTGAGGTGACCCAGTTCTTTCGGTCGGCGATGGATCGGGGGCGCTCCGCCCATCGGGAATGGAAGACGCGACACGCCGGGATGGATCCGACGACCGCCGCGTTGTGGGCCGCTCACTACTCGCCGGCTCCGCCCCAACTCGGCTCGCTCGGCTACGAGATCGGTCAGAAGGTCGAGACCCGCAAGGCCTCGGGGCGTGCCATCAACCGACTGGCTGCCGGGTTCCCGGCACTCTTCGGTGGCTCCGCCGACCTCGAGCCGTCGACCAACACCCTCATCGACGGTACCGCCGACTTCCAGGACGATCCCGCCGGTCGTAACGTCCGCTTCGGGGTGCGCGAGCACGCCATGGGGGCCGCAGTCAACGGGATGGCGATCCACGGCGGCCTCCGCCCGTTCGGGGCGACCTTCCTCGTGTTCAACGACTACATGCGGCCCGCGACCCGCTTGGCCGCGCTCATGGGGGCTCCCTCGATCTTCGTGTACACGCACGACTCCGTGTTCCTCGGCGAGGACGGGCCGACCCACCAGCCGATCGAGCACCTGGCGTCGCTGCGGGCGATGCCGAACCTGTGGGTGATCCGTCCCGCCGACGCCGGCGAGACCGCCGAGGCTTGGGAGATGGCCTTGGCCCGCACCGGGGGTCCCACCTGCCTCGTGCTGACCCGGCAGCCGGTGCCTGTCCTCGATCGCTCGGGCCGGGAGGGGAGTGCCCATCGTGGGGGATATGTGCTCCGCGACGGCTCGGATGCGGTGTTGGTGGCGACCGGTTCGGAGGTGTGGGTCGCCCTCGGGGCCGCAGAGTTTCTCGACGGTGACGGGGTGTCGTTGCGGGTCGTCTCCCTCCCCTGCTGGGAGGCGTTCTTCGCCCAGGAACCCGGATATCGCAGCACGGTCCTCGGCGACGGACTGCCGATCGCCTCGCTGGAGGCGGCGACGACGTTTGGCTGGGAGCGCATCGTGGGTAGGGATGGGCTCACCATCGGGATCGACCATTTCGGCGCCTCGGCGCCATACGAGCGCATCGCCGCGGAGTGGGGCTTCACTCCGGAGTTGGTCGCTGCCCGAATCAGGGCGTGGCTGGGGGCCGGCTGAGTTCGTCCGCCGCTCAGTCGGTGGCGGCGTCGATGAAACCCTCCGACTCGAGATGGAGAATGATGCGTTGGGCCGCCTGTTCCGGGGTGATGTCGGTGGTGTCGATCACCAACTCGGCGTCGAGCGGCTCCTCGTACGGGTCGGAGATCCCCGTGAACTCCTTCACGGTTCCGGCCCGCGCCTTGGCGTAGAGGCCCTTGCGGTCACGCTGCTCGCACACCTCGAGGGGTGTGGCGACGTGGACCAGGGTGAACCCCCCGAGGGGTTCGATCATGTCGCGGACCTGCTTGCGCACCGCGGCGTAGGGAGCGATCGGGGCACAGATGGTGATGCCGCCGTTCTTCGTGATCTCGGAGGCGACATAACCGATGCGCAGGATGTTCAGGTCGCGGTGCTCTTTGGAGAAGCCGAGTTCCGAAGAGAGGTTCTTGCGCACGACATCGCCGTCGAGCAGTGTCACCGGGCGGCCGCCCATCTCCAGCAGCTTGACCCGGAGCACATTGGCGATCGTCGACTTTCCCGATCCGGACAGACCGGTCATGAACACGGTGAACCCCTGCTGGCTGCGCGGGGGGTGGGTCTTGCGCAGCTCGCTCGCGACCTGCGGGAACGTGAACCACTCGGGGATCTCGCGTCCGTCCTGGAGGCGGTCGCGTAGCTCGGTGCCCGAAATCGACAGCGTTCGTGTCCCGGGCGGCACCTCGTCGTCCGGCGCGTAGCCGTCCTGATCCGGCAGATAGACCATGTTCTTGAAATCGACCATCACCACGCCGAGTTCCTCCTCGTGGGCGGCGAGCAGCTCCTGTGCCGCATACGGGGCGTAGAAAGGGGTGCCGGTCGAGTCCGACCCGGGACCGGCGTGGTCGCGGCCCACGATGAGATGGGTGCAGCCGTGGTTCTTGCGGATGATGGCGTGCCACACCGCCTCTCGGGGACCGGCCATGCGCATCGCCAGCGGGAGCAGCGCAAGTTCGGCGGTATTGCTCGAATACCGGGGCATGATCGCCTGGTAGGCGCGCACCCGCGTGTAGTGGTCGACGTCTCCCGGCTTGGTCATCCCCACCACGGGGTGGATCAGCAGGTTGGCCTCCACCTCGCGCGCGGCGCGTACCGTCAGTTCGAGATGTGCCCGGTGCATGGGATTGCGCGTTTGAAAGGCGACGATCCGGCGCCATCCGCGGCGCCGGAAGCGGTCGCGAAGCTCGGCTGGGGTCATCCGAAGGGTGGTGAAGTCGTAATGGTGGGGAAGGGCGAGTGCTTCGACCCTCCCGCCGACGTACCAAGGACCGCAGCGTTCGAGGAGCTCCGCCACACCCGGATGCTCCCGGTTGGTGGTGCCGAAGACGAGCCGGGCCTCTTGCTCGCGGTCCGGCTCCCACAAGTCGGCGACGTGGACCACGGCCACCATGACGCCCTCGTCGTCGCGTAGCGCCAGGATGGATCCGGGCTCGAGGTTCGACGCCTGCTCCTCCGAGACGTCGAGGGTCACGGGGATCGGCCACACGGTTCCGTCGGCGAGCCGCATCTCGGACACCACTCGCTCGTAGTCGTCGCGGCCGAGGAACCCGGTGAGCGGGGAGAACCCGCCATTGGCGAGGAGCTCGAGATCGCACGACTGCCGCGGGGTCAGGTCCTGGGACGGCCAGTCACGCGACGACCCCTTGATCTCAGCGGCGCGGCCTGGGCCGACGACGAGATCGACGAGGGAGCCGCCGTGGGGGGCGATGAGGCTGTCGGACATCGTTCTTCCTCCGGACGCGGGTGGCCACCTCGAAGGGGCCTGCGGGGGACGCCGGGAGTGTAGACCCGGCAAGGGAGATCGCCCCCGGCCGTAGACTCGCCCGCCGTGGAACCGTCTGCCGTGCTTTCCGCGTGGGCGGCCGGGCTCGCCGCCGGGTCGGCATTGGTGACCCGATGGGCCGTGGTCGGGCCCGGGTTCACGTGGCTCACCCTGGGTGTCACCATCGTGCTCGCGGTGCCGGCCGCACTGGCCGGTGGGGGGTTCGCCGCCTGGCTGGGCTGTGGACTTGCGGTCGTGGCGATCATCGCCGCCCGTTCCCGATCGGCGAGTCCGATGCTGGCGGCCGCTTCCGCGGCGGCTCTCGTTGTGGCGGGCGCCGGCGAGGGCCGTCCGGTTCTCGTCGTGACCGGAGCGCTCTTCCTCGGCGGCGTGACCTGTGAGATGCTCCTCGGGCACTGGTATCTGGTCGACCCCAGGCTCCCGCGGTCGGCGCTGCGGTCGCTGTGTGTGGTCGGTCTCGGGGGCGCGCTCGTCGACCCGGTGGCGGCGGTGCTACACGGTGCTGTGCCGTGGGAGGCAGGCGACATGGTGGTCGGGCTCGGCTGGATTGCACTCGCCGCGACGAGCATCGCCCTCATGACCGCCGTTTGGTTCTCCCTCGGAGAGCGCGGATACCCGGCGGTGATGGCGGCCACCGGGCTCTCCTACCTGGCGGTGCTCACGACGATCGGTGCGGTCGTCCTCGGGCGGGTGCTCGTCACGGGTGCAGTACTCGGGTGACCCGGTCGTACAATCTCCGACCGTGAAGATCTACACGCGCCGCGGCGACGACGGATCGACCGGCCTCTTCCATGGAGGTCGGGTCGCCAAGGACGAATCGGGTCCCGAGGCCTACGGAACGGTGGATGAGGCGGTGTCGGCACTCGGCGTCGCCAGGGCGCTCGCCGGCGGCACGATGCACGATCGGATTCTCCGGGTGCAGCGCGACCTGTTCGTGGTCGCCGCCGAATTGGCCACCGCCCCGGCACGGCGGGGCATGCTGTCGGCGGGCACCAGCCTGGCGACGGCCGACATGGTCGTCGGGCTCGAGGCGGCGATCGACGCCGTCGAAGCCGAGCGCGGGTTGCCCACCGAGTTCGTCGTCCCGGGTGGTGGTCCGCTCGCCGCCGCACTCGACCTGGCCCGCACGATCACACGGCGCGCCGAACGCCGGGCGGTCACCCACATGCGCTCGTCCGGTCTCGAGGACTCGTTCGTCGTGCCGTATCTCAATCGGCTCGCCGATTACCTGTACGTATTGGCGCGCTCCGCCGAAGCGGCGTGGGTGCCGAGCAAGCCAGAGGAGGCTGGATGATCGAATTTCGGGGGAGCATCGTCGGCGCGATTACGGTCGACGCCATCGTCGTCCCGGTCGGCGAGGGAAGGGTCTTCGACAGCGTGGGCACATCGCTCTCCGAGAGGATGCCGTGGCTGTCCTCGCACCTCGACGATGCCGAGTTCACCGGCAAGGCCGAACAAATCGTGGTCGTGCCCGGTGGGGACGCAGTGCCCTACCGCACGGTGGCCTTGGTCGGCATCGGGACCGCCCCCGACGTCGAGCAGATCCGGCGCGCCGCCGGTGCGGCTGCCCGCAACCTGTCGAAGTGCACGGTTGTGGCAACCACGCTGCATGCGGACGTGATGGGCGCACCCGAAGCCGTCGGAATCGGCTTCACCCTCGGCGCCTACACCTTCACACGACACAAAACGGAGAAGAAGCCGTCGTCGATCGCCACCGTGATCCTGCTCGACGGCACCGAAGACGAGGTGGCTGCGGCGACGACGGGCGGCGTGATCGGCGATGGTGTCAACCTCGCCAGGGACCTCGTCAACGAGCCCGCCATGGGTAAGGCGCCGATCACCCTCGCAGATCGGGCCGCGGCCATCGCCGCCGAGGCCGGATTGGGCATCCGCGTCCTCGACGAGAAGCAGATCGAGTCGGAGCGGCTGGGAGGTCTTCGCGGCGTGTCGCTGGGCGCGACGAACCCGCCCCGCCTCGTCGAGCTGCGCTACGAACCCGAGAACCCGCGCGGATTCCTTGCCGTCGTCGGCAAGGGGATCGTGTTCGACTCCGGGGGTCTGTCACTCAAGCCGTCGGAGAGCATGGAGACGATGAAGACGGATATGTCGGGCGCCGCCGCAGTGTTCGCCGCAATGAAGACCATCGCCGCCTTGCGCCTTCCGGTGCGGGTCGTCGGAATCGCGCCGCTCACCGAGAACATGCCGGGCGGTTCCGCGCTGCGGCCCGGTGACGTCGTGCAGATCCGCAACGGGAAGACGATCGAAGTGCTCAACACGGATGCGGAGGGACGCCTGGTGCTCGCAGATGGGCTGTCGCTTGCTGCCGAGCAGGGCCCGGACCTCATCGTCGACCTCGCCACGCTCACCGGGGCGTGTCACGTTGCGCTGGGCGACAAGATCGCCGGGCTCTTTGGAACCGATCAGGCGACGGCTCTGGTTTCGGACGCGGCCGAAGCGGCGGGGGAGCGGGTCTGGCGGCTTCCGCTGCCCGACGACTACCGCAAGAACATCGACTCGGACGTGGCCGACATGAAGAACACCGGGCCGCGGTATGGGGGTGCCATCAACGCGGCGCTGCTCCTCAAGGAGTTCGTGGGTGACGTCCCGTGGGCGCACCTCGACATCGCCGGCCCGGCCCGGGCGACGGAGGCGGAGCACTACGTTCCCAAAGGCGGCACGGGGTTCGGGGTGCGGACGATCGTGGAACTGGCCCGTCGGATGGGGTAAGTGCCATTGCCCGCATCATCGAGCCCCGACGAGGGCTGACGGCCAACCCGCCCACCACGCCGGCACGCTGAGCAGCGCCAGGGCGCTTCTTCGCGGCGAGGCCGCCGGCGGCTCATCCGCAGCCGAGGAGTGAGCCGAGCCCCAGCGCCGCGGCGAGTGCCGCTCGGCTCTGGGTTCCGACGATGCCGTCCTGTTGGAGCGATTGTGCCCGCTGGAAGGCGGCCACTGCTCGGTCGGTGCGGCCGCCAAAGGACCCGTCGATCGGGCCCGGGTCGAATCCGAGCAGGTCGAGGAGGTACTGGAGGGCGCGCACCTGGTCGCCGCGTGCCCCCCTGCGGAGCAGTCTTCCATCGGCGGCGAGCACCTTGCCCTGTTCAGCGGCGCCGTGTAACGCAGCCAGCTCACCCCGGGTGCGGCTCCCGACGACACCGTCGACGAGGAGCCCCCGGGCATCCTGGAACGACCGTACCCCAGCGGTGGTGAGCTGACCGTAGACCCCGTCGATGGGGCCGTTGTAGTGCCCGAGCGCGGCAAGCAGGCTCTGCAACTGGCCGACGGCGGTGCCCCGCGCTCCGGGGCGGAGGCTGCGGCCGACGCCGAGTAGCGCATCGATCGGGAGTTTCACGGCCGGGCACGAGGTGCCGACCGGGATCGTCGTCGTGGTCGTCGTCGGCGGAGTGGTCGTGGTGGTCACGGTGACTGTGGTGGTGGTCGTGGTCGGTGCAGGGAGCGTGGTGGTCGTCGTCGGCGGCGTGGTCGAAGTGGTCGTGGTGGATTCGGGGATGGTCGTGGTCGTGGTGTCTGCGATGGTCGTGGTCGTGGTGTCCGCGATGGTCGTGGTCGTGGTGGTTTCAGCGACCGTGGTCGTCGTGGTCGACGTCGGTGTGGCACCGTTTCCGGGCGGAGGGCATCCGGTGGCACCATTGATCGCGTAGACCTGCTGCGAGCGAAGACCGAGCAAGCTGCGCAACTGTCGCGTGTGGAACGTACGCGGCCCTCCGGATCCCACAAAGGTCACTTCGAGGGCGGCGCCCGAGGCCGAGCAGCGGGTGATGGTCGCCCCGGTCACGGTGCTCATGCCGGGGAGCAGCGACGCGAGTTGTGCCGCCGTAAACGACCGGCTCCACCGAAAGTTGCCGTTTCCGACACTGGCGAGCCCACTCCAGCGGTCGTCCACGTTGCGCAAGTAGGCAACGGCGGCCGTGAAGGAGTTTTCTGAGTTCTCGGTCCAGCCGTAGGTGCTCGAGGAGTAGAACGTCTCGATCGGGACGGGTTGCCCATTCCGGGTCGCCGACGGGTGGAACATCACCTGGTTCTCCGTGTTGCGCACGGCGTCGATCCACGCCTGGGTACCGTGACCCCAGCCGACGTAGTTCTGGTCGACCGGGGTGTCGTACACCTGGCACCAGCACCACGGCCGTGACTCGGGCGTGCCCCGCCACAGCGACCGGGAGTAGGCGTAGGAGCGGGCGGCGACCGCCTGGGCCTCGAGCGCCGCGGCCCCGCCGTTGTCGCCCCAGAAGCTCGGCATCTCGGAGATGCCGAGCACATAGTCATCCATGGCGATCTCGAGGGATACGTTCATCGTGGCGGTGTTGTTGTCGGGGCGGACGTGCATGGTCCCCCGGGCATAGGTACAGGGCTGTTGGCGGGACCCGGTGGTGAGGTTCCAGTTCGTCAGCGAGCATCCTCCGATCACGAGTGCGGTCGACGGGTCGCCGCTCCAGCCGTCCCACGCGGCGTCGATCGCACAGGGTCCGGAGAAGGCTCCACGGGGAGCGCTCACGGTGCAGGTGCTTCCCGATCGAGTGACCGTGACGGTTTCTCCCCCGGAGGCGGAGACCGTCCCCGCCGTCGAGGAGAACACCACCGGCACGGTCGGCGCGGACCCGGTGGCACGGATGGTGAACGCCACCGCTCCCTTTTCGACGAGCAGGTTGACCCACAGCGGGCGGGTGGCGAGGGCGGCGTCGACCTCACCCGGGGTGGCTCCGGTGAAGTAATGGCTCATGATCTCGGCCCAGGTGAAGCCTTCGCGGGCCATGCCGTAGGCGCCGAACTGGCTGAGGCCGACGGAGTGGCCGAATCCGCCGCCGGAAAACGCAAAGGTAGTCTCGCCGGCACCGGCCGGTGGTACCGGGAGCAGCGTGGCTGCGAGTGCCGCCGCCACCCACAACCGGGTGACGAGATGTCGCCGGGCATACGGAGAGTGGTCATCTCTCATACCTTCCGCATCGGAACCAAAAGTGGCGCGGTTGACTGCTTTATGTAGGGAGCGCCATGCCGGCGACGAGCCGGGACAACGCCTCGCCGGCGGCGGCGTCCACCACCAGGTCGGCGATGGGATCGAGGTCCGTCGGACCGCGGTTGATGATCACGAACGGGTTCCCCCGATCCGCCACCTCGAGCGGGATCGCGGCTGCCGGGAACACGGAGAGGGTGGTGCCGACGGTGATCACGGCATCTGCGGTACCGGCCCATGCCATGGCGCGCTCCATCGCCCGAGCGGGGAGGGCCTCCCCGAAGAACACCACGTCCGCCTTGAGGATGCCGCCGCATTCGCGGCAGGCAGGATCGTCGTCACCCGACCCGATTCGGGCCATCACCTCCCGGGTACCCACGGTGGCCCCGCAGGTGATGCAGGACGTCGTGTTTGCGGTCCCGTGGAGTTCGACGAGCGCCTCGCCGGGGAGTCCTGCCGCGGAGTGGAGACCGTCCACGTTCTGGGTGACGCAGCCGACCATCACTCCGGCTTCCCACAGGCGGGTGACGGCAAAGTGGCCCTGGTTGGGAAGGGCGTCGAGGAGCCCGGCCGCGGCGCGGCCCATCCACGAGCGGCGCCGCACCTCCGGATCGATGAGGTACCGGTCGATGGTGAAGTCCTCGGGATCGACCCGGGTCCACACCCCGTCGGGACCCCGGAAATCGGGGATCCCCGATTCCGTGGAAATGCCGGCGCCGGTGAATACCAGAATCCGACTCCGGCCGACAAGCAGCCGCACGACGTCGTCGATCGTCGTCATCGGCCGTGATGCTACGTCGGAGTCAGGTGGGGGAGATGAGGGCCCGGTACTCGGCACGCAGGGAGGGGCGCAGCCGGGCGATCCGTCCCTCGTCGAGGTGGGGAACCGTCGCGGAGACGAGCACCAGGCCCGGCGCCAGATGCGCCAGCTCCTCGGCGGCGAGCACCGCCAGATGGAGCGGTTCGCGGAGCAGGCGACCCGAGCGGGCGGCTGCGATCAGCCGGAGGAGGTCGGCGACGGCTCCGGGGCCGATGAGGGCCGTCCAGTAGCGCCGCACCGCGGCATCGGCCGGGTGATGACCGGAGGCCGGGCCGGGACGGTAGCCCGCCCGGATCCACGGCCGGGGGAGGACGGTGGGTCGGGAGGCCGCCACGGTGCCCGGGGCTGGCGCGGCATCCATCTCGATGGGAGGACGATCATCTCGACGGAGTATCCCGGGCACCGCAGCGGTCATGCCCTATGAGATATCACATGTCCCTAAATACCATCAAGTACAGAGAACGAGAACGCGAAAGGTTCCTCAGGGAGTGGGCGCCTGGTACCGCCAGACCGTGATCAGGATCTGGTCGTTCTCGACGATCGCCGACCCGGGGCCGGGGACCATCGCCTGTACCCGGCCGTCGTCCGTCTCGACGGTCGCGGCCACGTCTTCGAACATCCACGTGAAGGCGATGTTGGTGCTGTCGCGCAGTGCGTTCAGCTGTTGGTCCGCCTGGTTTCGGGTCAGACCGATCAGATCGGGGAGGACGAGCGTCGGCGACAGCCCGTTCGACACCTCGATCTCGACCACCGTTCCCTGACGCACCCGCTCGCCGGGTTCGGGGTCGGAGGCGACGACGGTGCCCTCGGGCTCGTCCGAGTTCACCGCCTTGACGTCGACGTTGAGACCAGCGTGGAGCAGCTCTTCGGTGGCGTCCTCGAAGTCGAGGCCGATCACGTCCGGCATCGAGATCCGCGGGGTGGCGTAATACACGTCGGTGCCGGCCGGGTCGGGTGGGAAGTCCTCGACCGGCATGTCGGCGACCACGATCTCCATGAACTCCTGCCAGATGGGTGCGGGTGCGCTCGATCCGAACATACGAGGGATGGTCTCCCGGTCCTCCCGGTCGGGCTTAACGGTGAGGTTGCGCATCTCGATCTGGGCATCGGGATACCCGACCCACACCGCGGTGGTGACCTGAGGGATGCCGCCGACGTACCATGCGTCGCGGTAGGCCTCATGGGTGCCGGTCTTGCCGAATTGGGGACGGCCGAGGTAGGCGTTTCCACCCGTTCCGTGCGAGATCACCTTCTCCATCGTGTTCAGCACCGCGGCGCTGAGGGCGGGCTCGAGCACCTGGGTGGCCTCGATCTGATGCTGGTACACGATGTTGCCGTCGGCGTCCTCGATCCGCTCGATCAGGTAGTTGTCGGTGCGGAGCCCGTAGTTGGCGATCGTCGAGAACGCCGAGGCCATCTCCAGGGGACTCACCGCCTCGGAACCGAGCACGATCGCGGGATTGGCCCCGAGGGGCGACCTGATCCCCATGCGGTGAGCCACGTCGACGATGTTCTCCGGCCCGACCGCGATCGACACCTGGCAGAACACCGTGTTCGTGGAGCGGTACAACGCTTCTTCCAGGGTGCGAATCCCCGGCTCGTTGGAGCCGGCGTTGCGGCAGACGTAGGGTTCGATGCCGCCGAAGTCGAGGGTTTGCGGGGTCGTGAAGTCCCAATACGAGTTGAGCGGGATCCCCTGCTCGAGGGCGGCGACGAGGCCGAACGGCTTGAAGGCAGAGCCGGGATTGCGCCGACCCTTGGTGGCCAGGTCGTACTGGCGCTGTCCGGCCTCAAAGTCGGTGCCGAAGTCCAGCCCCGATGCCATCACCAGGGTGGCGCCGGTGCGGTTGTCGACCATGGCGATGGCCCCGGTGGGAAGATCGTTGCCCGGGGGGAACCACTCCTGGAGGATCCGCCGCGCCTCCCCCTGGAGGCGGAAATCGACCGTGGTGTAGATCTTGAGGCCGCCGCCGCCCTCACACTCGGTGTCGTCCGCAGGACATCCGAACAGCGCCCGCTTGCGTTGCAGGAAGGTCGCCCCGAGGCCGTAGCGGGCGTCGTTGAGCACGGTGTCCCGTGCCGCCATGAGCACCTGGGGTGCCGGATCGAGGAACTCCTCGTGGACCACGGTCCTGATCGGCTCGGCCTTGGCGGCGTCCCCATCTGCCGCCGTGATGTACCCCTCCTCGACCATGTTGTCGATCACGGCGTCCCGGGCCCTCAGGGGGATCTCGCTGTCGTTGCGCAGGTTGTAGAGGAACGGGTTGCGGATGGGGACGGGCAGAGCCGCCGCCTCTGCGATCGTGAGCTGGTCGAGCGTCTTGCCGAAGTACTCCTCGGCCGCGGCGGTCACCCCGTAGGCGTTCTCACCGAAGAAGACCGAGTTCAGGTAGAACTCGAGGATCTGCTCCTTGGTGAACCGCCTTTCGAGTTCGATGGCAATCGTGGCCTCGGCGACCTTGCGCTTGAGGGTCGACTCGCTTCCGACGAAGTTCTGCTTCACCACCTGCTGGGTGATGGTCGATCCACCCTGGGTGGGTCCGCCCCCGAGATCCTCGATGAGCGCTCTGACTACTGCCTCGTAGTCCACGCCGCTGTGCTCCATGAAGTCCTCGTCCTCGGCGGAGAGCACCGCACCGATGACGAGGTTGGGGATTTCGTCGAACACGGTCGGCTGGCTGTTGCGCTCGGTCAGCTGGCCGAGCAGAACCTCGTCCGCGGTGTACACGGACGAGAGCCGCGACAGGTCGGGGAGATCGAGGCCCATCGACTCGACGTCGGGTATCCACGAATTGCGTAGGTCCTGGAGGGTGCCGTGGGCGCTGTTGGCCCCGAGGAACACGAACAGGCCGAACCACGTCGAGGCGATGACGACGATGGCGGCGAGGATCGCCGCCGCGGTAAAGCGGCGTCCCTGCTGTTCGAGGCGTTCGGCTTCGTGGATAGAGATGTCCATGCCGCGTCCTAGGAGACGTCGCGGGGATCGGCCGGGTTCCCCTGGTTAGCATCCGTCCGACCACGCCGAGTGTACCGATGACCCCCGACAACCCCCGCCGAACGACGAGCGGCATCGAGATCGACGCCGTCTACGGCCCCGCGGCCCTCGACGCGTGGGACCCCGGCCGTGCGCTCGGTGAACCGGGGGAGTACCCGTTCACGCGCGGGCCCCATCCGACGATGTACCGCGGTCGGCTGTGGACGATGCGTCAATACGCTGGTTTCGGCACCGCCGCCGCCACCAATGAGCGCTTTCACAGCCTGCTGGCGGCGGGCCAGACCGGGCTCTCGGTCGCATTCGATCTCCCCACCCAGATGGGGCTGGATTCCGATGCCGCGCTTGCCCGAGGAGAGGTCGGCAAGGTCGGTGTCGCCGTCGACTCGCTGGAGGACATGCGAACCCTCCTCGCCGGAATCCCGCTCGGCGAGGTGTCGACCTCGATGACGATCAACGCCACCGCGGCGATCCTGCTACTGCTCTACGAGATCGTCGCCGAGGAGTCCGGGGTTTCGCCCAACCGGATCCGCGGCACGGTCCAGAACGACATCCTCAAGGAGTACGCCGCCCGCGGTACCTACATCTACCCGCCCCGTCCGTCGATGAGGCTGGTCACCGACCTCTTTGCGTACTGCCGCGACCGGCTGCCGTCGTGGAACACGATCTCGATCAGCGGCTACCACGTCCGGGAGGCGGGTGCGACGGCTGCCGAGGAGGTTGCCATCACCCTGAGCAACGGCCTCGCCTACGTGGCGGCCGCGATCGCTGCCGGACTCGACGTCGATGCCTTTGCTCCCCGGCTGTCCTTCTTCTGGAACGGGCACAGCAACTTCTTCGAGGAGATCGCCAAGTACCGGGCGGCTCGCCGGATCTGGGCGGCGGAGATGCGGGACCGAGTCGGGGCGAAGCACCCCGACTCGTGGAAGATGCGCTTCCACACCCAGACCGCGGGGAGCTCGCTCAGCGCCCAGCAGCCCGAGAACAATATCGTGCGCACCACTCTGCAGGCGCTCGCCGCGGTTCTCGGCGGCACCCAATCGCTTCACACCAACGCCTTCGATGAGGCGCTGGGGTTGCCGACGGAGCACTCGGCGAAGATCGCGTTGCGCACCCAGCAGATCATCGGGTACGAGTCCGGGGTCGCGGACACCGTCGATCCGCTGGCCGGTTCCTACTTCCTCGAATCGCTCACCGATGCCCTGGAAACGGCGATCCGCCGCATCATGGGCGAGATCGAAGCCGCCGGGGGCGCGGTGGCCGCGGTCGAGTCGGGGGTGGTGCAGCGTCTGATCGAGGAATCGGCCTACCGCGAGGCACAACGCGTCGAGTCGGGCGCCGCGGTGGTGGTGGGGGTGAATCGATTCACCGACCCGGACGACGGCACCGTGCCCACGCTCGCCGTCGACCCCGCTCTCGAGCGTGAGCAGATCGCACGCCTCGAGGCGTGGCGCGCGGCGAGGAAACCGGCCGAGGTGACTGCCGCGCTCGACCGGGTGCGCGCCGCCGCCGCCGACGATGCCAATTTGCTTCCCCCGATGAAGCTGGCACTCCTCGCCGGGGCGACGGTGGGTGAGGTCTCCGGGGCGCTGGCCGGCGTGTTCGGTCATCACCGTCCCGGTTCATGAGCGACGGGGCCGCGGGTGCGGTGGGTTTGATCGCTCTCGGCTGAGGCTCAGCGGATGATGGCGAGGACCGCTCCGCCGGCCACCCGGTCGCCCGGCTGCACTCGCAGATCGACGATCTCACCGTCGACGGGCGAGCGAACCTCGTTCTCCATCTTCATCGCCTCGAGGATGAAGAGGGGTTCTCCCGTCGTCACCCGCTCGCCCGCCTTGTGGTGCACCTTTACGATCGTTCCCTGCATCGGGGCGGTCACGGCACCGGAGTTGGCGCCCGCCGCCGAGACCTGGGCGAGCTTGGGGGGTCGGCGCCGCGGGGTGGGGCGCCTCCCCGATGGGGCCGGGGCGGATCCGGTGTCGGGCGTCCACACCCTGACCACGAATCGCCGGCCGCCCACCTCGACCGTCAATTGTCGCTCGGCCAGTTCCTCTTCTTCCGGGAGCTGGGGGGGAGTCGGGTGCTTTACCGCGCCGAGGTCCATGTCGTCCTCGACCGTGCGGGTGTGATGCGTCCCGGTGAGAAAGGAGGGTGACTCGAGGGCGATCAGATGGAAGGGGATCGTGGTGGCGATCCCGGTGATGGTGAACTCGCGCAGCGCCCTCCGCGCCCTCGTGATCGCCTCGTCGCGATCACGGCCCCAGACGGTGAGCTTGGCGACCAGATTGTCGTAGTACTGGCTGATCGCCGAGCCTGCGCCATAGCCGCTGTCGACCCTGATCCCGAACCCACCCGGCTCCTGGTAGTCCACGATCTGACCCGGGCTGGGGAGGAATCCGGAGGCCGGGTCCTCGGCGTTGACACGGAACTCGATCGCGTGGCCCCGCGGGTTCACCTCGGAGAACGACAACGGCTCGCCCATTGCGACCCGGAGCTGTTCACGGACGAGATCGATGCCGGTGACCATCTCGGTGACGGTGTGCTCCACCTGCAAGCGGGTGTTCATCTCGAGGAAGTAGATGTCTCCGACGGCGTCGAGGAGAAACTCGACGGTGCCGGCGTTCTCGTAGCCGGCGGCCTTGGCCACACTCAACGCCGCCTTGCCGAGGGCCTTGCGCTGCTTCTCGGAGAGCGCCGTCGAAGGGGACTCCTCGATGAGCTTCTGGTGTCGGCGCTGCAGGGAGCAGTCGCGCTCGCCGAGGAAGACCCCGTTCCCGTGGCGATCGATGATGATCTGCGCCTCGACGTGACGTGGGCTCTTGAGGTATTTCTCGACGTACACCTCAGGGTTCTTGAAGTAGGCGTCGGCCTCGCGGCGAGCCGCCTCGAACGCCGGTGCGACCTCGTCCTCGCGGTGCACGATGCGCATGCCCTTCCCGCCACCGCCGTGCGCCGCCTTGATTGCGATCGGGTAGCCGAACCTCGCGGCCGCGGCTCGCACCGAGTCGACGGTCTTGAGTGGCTCCAGCGTGCCCGGAACGCCGGCTACCCCCGCCTTCTCCGCCACCTTTCGCGACGAGATCTTGTCACCCATGGCGGTGATCGCTTCGGGGGGCGGTCCCACCCAGACCAAGCCCGCCTCGATCACCCGGCGGGCGAATCCGGCATTCTCGGCGAGGAACCCGTAGCCGGGGTGGACGGCGCGAGCCTTCGACTGAGAAGCGACCCGCAGGATGCTGTCGATGTCGAGGTAGGACTCGGCGGCGGGGGCGGGTCCGATGTTCCACGCCTCGTCGGCGCACCGGACGTGCGCCGCGTCGCGGTCGATCTCCGAGTACACGGCAATCGCCCGGAACCCCGATTCCTTCACTCCGCGGAGCACCCGGACCGCGATCTCGCCGCGGTTGGCCACGAGCACGGAGTCCATGGGCGGCATGCTAGAGAGGGATGTTCCCGTGTTTCTTGGGCGGGAGTGCGACCCGCTTGGTTCGAAGCACGTCGAGCGCCTGGATGAGGCGGTGTCGGGTCTCCCGGGGTTCGATGACCTCGTCGATCAGCCCGCGTTCTGCGGCGACGTATGGGTTGGAAAACGCCCCCTCGTAATCGGTGATGAGTTTCGAGCGTGTGGCCTCGGGGTCGTCGGCCTCGGCGATTTCGCGGCGGTGGATGATGTTCACCGCACCCTGCGCTCCCATCACCGCGATCTCGGCGGTGGGCCACGCGAAGGCCATGTCGGCGCCGACGCCGCGCGAGTTCATGACCACGTAGGCGCCACCGTACGCCTTCCTGGTGATGACCGTCACCCGCGCCACGGTGGCCTCGCAGTAGGCGTAGAGCAGCTTGGCGCCGTGGCGGATGATCCCTCCGTGCTCCTGGTCGACACCGGGGAGGAACCCGGGCACGTCGACGAACGAGACGATCGGGATGTTGAAGGCGTCGCAAAACCGTACGAAACGGGCACCCTTGACCGAGGCGTCGATATCGAGGGTGCCCGCCAGCGCAGCCGGGTTGTTGCCCACGATCCCGACGCTGTAGCCGTCGAGTCGTGCGAAGCCGACGACGAGGTTGGGGGCGAAGTTGTGGTGCACCTCGTAGAACTCACCGTCGTCGACGACGAGCTCGATGAGTTCGGGCATTTCGTAGGGCTGGTTGGGGGAGTCGGGCACGATCGTGGTCAGTCCCTCGTCCATGCGGTCGGGCCGATCGGTGGGAGTGAAGAAGGGCGGGGCCTCCATGTTGTTCTGGGGGAGGAACGAGAGCAGGAACCTCACCTCCTCGAGGGCCTGCCTTCCGTCCGCGGCGACGAAGTGGGTCACCCCGGATGTCGTGCTGTGGGGAAGGGCGCCGCCGAGGGTGTCGAAGGTGACGTCTTCCCCCGTCACCGCCTTGATGACATCGGGGCCGGTGATGAAGAGGTGCGACGCGCCCTCGACCTGGTACACGAAATCGGTGATCGCCGGCGAGTACACCGCTCCTCCGGCGCAGGGGCCCATGATGACCGAAATCTGGGGGATGACGCCGGAGGCCATGACGTTGCGGTGGAAGATCCGCCCGTACCCGTCGAGGGCGAACACCCCTTCCTGGATCCGGGCGCCGCCGGAGTCCTTGAGACCGACGAGGGGGGCGCCGGTCTTCATGGCGAGATCCATGATCTTGCAGATCTTCTCGCTCACCGCCTCGCCGAGGGATCCCCCGAAGACCGTGAAGTCCTCGGCGAACACGAAGATCGGGCGTCCGTCGACCGTTCCCCAGCCGGTGATCACCGCGTCGCCCGGAGGCCGGCGGTCCTCGATACCGAAACCGCGCGCCCGGTGACGCACGAACATGTCCGTCTCGACGAACGAGCCCTTGTCGAGGAGCGTGTCGATCCGCTCCCGGGCGGTCATCTTCCCGGCTTCGTGCTGCTTGTCGACCGCCCGCTGGCTTCCGGCGTGCTCGTGCTCCTCGCGGAGTCGTCGCAGTCGTTCGATTCGCTCCTCGGTGCTCATGGGCTCCCCGGAGTATGGTCGCTCAGATTCGACTCGCGGGATGACCACGATGGCTACACCTCTCACTGCCGTTCACCTCGATGTCGTCTCCTCGACCCAGGATGAGGCGCGGCAACGGTTTGCAGGGCGTCCCGTGCTGGTCTCGGCCGCGACACAGACCGCCGGACGGGGTCGGACCGGAGCCGGGTGGGAGACCGCACCCCGCGCCCTGGCCGTGTCGCTGGCGTGGCGGCCCACCTGGCCGGCGGAGGCGGTAGCCCGGTTGACCCTCGTCTCCGCGCTCGCCGCCCTCGACGGATTCGGAGGCGATGTCGGCGTGAAATGGCCCAACGACCTGATGGTCGGAGACCGCAAGGTCGGGGGCATCCTCACCGAGCGATCCGGCGACGTCGTCGTAACCGGACTCGGCGCCAATCTGTACTGGCCACAGCCACCGCCCGGCTACGGAGCGCTGCACGAGACCGATCCGGGTGCCGCGGCCGCGGCGCACCTCGCCGAGGCGTGGGGTGTCCGGGTGCTGGAGCGGGCCGGTGCCGGTCCCGACGAATGGGGTCGGAGCGAGTACCGCGCGCGGTGCCTCACGATCGGTCGTCGCATCGCCTGGGAGCCCGACGGGGAGGGAGTCGCGGTGGGCATCGCCCCGGGTGGCGGGCTCATCGTCGTCACGGGGGCAGGGGAGGTCGTGCTCGAATCGGGTGCGGTGCGCGTCGTGCGGTCCGCCGAGCATTGAGGGTGCCGCCACTAGCGTGGCGACGGAGGTGGACCAGTGAGCGTCATCCCGGGCGAGGGAAGGGTGCCCATTCTCTACGGCGGCCATCCGATGCCGGTCGCGCCGTATCGTTCCGCTTACCTGGCTCGTCCCGATACCGTCGACCGGCACCCCGGGGTTGCCCTCACCGACGCGGTCGATCCCACCCCACCGCTCAAGACCCTGGCGCGCCACCTCGCCCGCTTCGGGTACGCCGCGGTGGTGCCCCCGGGGACCAAGCGCGACCTCGCCGGCGCCGTCGACGCCTTCGGCGGAGCCTGGGGCGATTGGTCTCGCGCCGATCGGCGCGCAGTGCTCGGCATCGGAGGCGGGGCAGGTTCGGCGACAGAGGTCGCCGCCGAGCGGAACATCCCCTTGGTCCTGCTTTCGCCGTCCTTCGCCGGATCGGTGGTGCCGTCGAACGTGCCCGTGCTCGTCCTCTCCACAGATCCGGAGACGACGTCGTCGCATCGCGGGGCAGCGGGGCGGTGGGTGGTGTACCGCGGGCTCGGCTCCGGGTTCTGGAACGACGCCTCCGCGGACTACTCGTTGCCCGCCGCCACGGACGCCCTGCAACGGCTCGTCGGCTTCCTCGATCGGCACCTCGGGGTGGCGGCAGCCGCCTGACCGCCCGCCGGTTCGGCTGCACATGGCGCGGTCGGTGCTATAACCACACGGCGCCATGACCATGCCTTCCCATCCCCGCGTTCCACAGCCGCCGCCTCCGGTGCGTAAGGGGATGAAGCGGACGATCGTGGTTTCCCTCATCGCCGCCAACGTCCTGGTATTCGGGGCGCTCGGCGTCGTGTGGTGGGCCGCCCAGAGAGTGTCCTCATCGGTGTCGACCATTCCGTCGACCGACCTGTCTCTCGCCGGCACGCCCGACGTCTCCGAGCCGCGCACGTTCCTGCTCGTGGGAAGCGACAGCCGGGAGAACCTCGAGGACCTCACCAACTTCGGCGCCGCCGGGGGCCAGCGTGCCGACGTGATCATCCTGCTCCAGGTGCTCCCCGACGCGAGCCGGATGCAGCTGCTCTCGATCCCGCGCGACCTGCGCGTCGACTACGGCGGCAGGGTGGGACGCATCAACGCCGCGTTCGGCTCCGGTGCCGCCGACCTGGTCGGTGCGGTTGCCGAGGAGACGGGGCTGCCGATCCACCACTACCTGCAGGTGGAGTTCGGTGGGTTCGCGTCGATCATCGACGCCATCGGCGGGATCCGGCTCACCTTCCCCTATCCGGCTCGCGATCTGTCCTCCGGTCTCGCGGTCAACGCAGGCACCCAGCTGCTCGACGGCGAGACCGCCCTCTCCTATGCGCGCAGCCGGAAGTATCAGGAACTGCGCAACGGGGGATGGGTGAGCGTCGACGCCAACGACATCGGCCGGACGCGGAGACAGCAGGACGTGCTCCTCGCCATCCTCACCCAGGTCGATCGTCCCACCTCGCTTTCCGGGTTCGAGGATTTGGTGGACGCGCTCGGCGGGTTCGTCGTCGCCGACAGCGGGTTCGACGCTGAAGAGATCATTCAGCTCGCCTGGTCGATGCGGAGCATCAGCGGTTCGGATGTCGAATCGATGACGCTTCCCGTGAAGGGTTTCGAGGAGAACGGAACGTCGTACGTGGTGCGGGTGGAGCCGGAGGCGTCGAACGTGATCGACGCCTTTGGCGCGGGAGCCCCGATGAGCGTCGATGCCGAAGCCCGGATTCAGGTGCACAACGGCAGCGGGATCGCCGGGTCGGCGGCGGCGGTGGCGACGGTGCTCGCCACAGCCGGGTTCGATGTGCTCGACACCGTCGACTCGGCCAGGAGCGACTACCAGACCACCGAGATCGTTGCCGGTGCCGCCAACCTGGCGCTGGCGCAGGCGGTCGCCGATGCCCTCGGATACGGCGAGGTGATCGTCGGCCGAACCCCGGCCGACGTCGAAGTGGTGGTTATCGTCGGGGCCGATGCCCCGACCGGCTAGCGACGCCGTTTCGATCCGCCAGGCGGTACTCCTCGTCGGCGGACGCGGCACCCGGATGTGGCCGCTCACCAGCGACGTTCCCAAGGGCCTCCTGCCGCTCGCCGGTGTCCCCTTCGTCGAGTATCAGCTCCGCCAGCTCGCCGCGGCCGGGATAAGCGAGGTGTTCCTCGCCGTCGGACGAGAGCTCCTCGGAGCGTGGGAGCGGTACGCCGCCACCTCGCCGGGGGGATTGGCGGTTCGCCTCGTCGTCGAGGAGGAGCCGCTCGACACTGCCGGGCCGGTCAGGGCCGTGCTCGACCTGCTCGACGACCGGTTTCTCGTGCTCAACGGTGACGTGGTGGTCGAGGCGGATCTGGCGGCCCTCGTCGGTGATCACGGGGAGGCGACGCTGGGTCTGGTGGAGGTGGCCGACACCAGCGCGTACGGGGTGGTCGTCACTCGGTCCGACGGGTTGGTCGAGCGGTTCATCGAGAAACCTCCCACCGACCAGGCCCCGGCGCGAACCGTCAATGCCGGGATGTACGCCCTCACCCGGGCCACCCTCGCCGGCTACCCGGAAGGCCCGCTGTCCTTCGAGCAAGTGGTGTTCCCGGCGCTGGCGGCGGCAAATGCGCTGCGGGGCGTGCTCCTCACCGGCCGCTGGATCGACATCGGGACCCCGTCGTTGTACCTGGCTGCGCACGATGTCGTGTATGCCGGGGGTTCCGTCCTCCATCGCCCGGCTGCCACACACGAGAACGCCGGTGCCGCCGTGTCGGGGCGGTTGGCGGGGTCGTGGTCGTGGATCGGCCCCGGTGCCCGGATCGCCCCCGGTGCGATCATCGAGGAGTCGGTGGTGATGTCGGGGGCCGGGATCGCCGACGGCGCGGTGATCCGGCGAGGCATCATCGGCCACGACGCCAGCGTCGGGCCGGGGGCGTTCGTCGGCGGAGCCGCGGTCGTCGGCCGGGGTGCGTCGGTGGGAGCCGCGTGCGAGCTGGATCACGGGATGCGCGTCGCCCCCGGCGCCACGATCGAAGCCGGCGGCGTCACCTTCCGTCCCCCGAATTGAGGAACCCATGAAACGCAGGGCCATCGTCACCGGCGGTGCCGGATTCATCGGCAGCCACCTCACCGAAGTGCTCCTCGACCGCGATTGGGACGTGCTCGTCGTCGACGACCTGACGTCGGGGAAGATGGAGAACCTCGGCGACGCCAGGCGCCGGGGCGTGAGCGTGCACGTCACCGATATTCGTTCGCCCGAACTCGTTGACCTCTTCTCCCGCTTCGCACCCGAGGTCGTGTTCCATCTCGCCGCCCAGTCGAAGGTGCGGCCGTCGATGGAGGATCCGATCCATGACGCCGAGGTGAACGTGGTCGGCACCCTCTGCGTGCTCGGCGCTGCTCGGCGGGCCGGGGCGCGCAAGGTGTGCTTCGCATCATCGGGGGGTGCGGTCTACGGCGACGGTGCCCGGCTCCCGGTCAAGGAGACCGCGGTCAAGCATCCCGCCTCCCCGTACGGGATCTCGAAGAAGATCGTCGAGGATTACTTCTGCTGGTACCGCGACGTCCACGGGCTCGAGTACTCGCTCCTCGCCCTGGCCAACGTGTATGGGCCGCGTCAGAACCCCGGCCTCGAGGGAGGCGTGATCGCCATCTTTGCCCAGGCGATGCTCGGAGGGCGGAGACCGGTGATTTTCGGTGACGGGAACCAGACCCGCGACTTCGTGTACGTGGGCGACGTGTGCGATGCCTTCGTCCGGGCCGCCGACGCCGGCGACGGCTTCATGATCAACATCGGGACCGGCACGGAGATTTCGATCAGCGACCTCTACGACACGATGGCCCGGCTCGTCGGCTATGCCACCAAGGCCGACCACGGCCCGGCAAAGCCGGGTGACGTGTACCGCTCCGTGGTCGATCCTTCTCGCGCCAAGAAGGAGCTCGGTTGGGTGGCGTGGACGACGCTGCCCCAGGGCCTGGCGAAGACGATCGAGTGGAGTCGGGGATGACCTCGGTTGCTGGATTCCGGGTGACGGCGCTGCTGGGGCCTTCACTCCTGCTGCGGTAATCGCACCTTACCTTCGTGGATCAGGGTGTGGTGGCGAAAGCAGAGCAGCACCAGGTTGTCGAGTCTGGTGGGTCCGCCGTCGGCCCAATGCACCACGTGATGGGCGTCGCACCAGCGGCGCGGTGCACCGCATCCCGAGATCACACAGCCGCCATCGCGGACAGCGAGCGCGATGCGCAGGGCGTGAGGGATCACCCGGGTGGTGCCGCCGACGTCGAGGATCCGGGAATCGGGACCGGTGATCACCCGGGTGATCCTGGCGTCGCAGGCGAGCCGGCGTGCAGTCTCTGGTGTTATCACCCCGGTGTCGTCGAGTTCGCAGGGCCGCCCGGCGCGTCCTTCGAGGGCGTCGAGGGAGAGGTGAACAACGACGTGGGGCCGCTCGGTGCGCTGAACCGGGAGGTCGCCGTGGTCGAGGTGGTGGCGGCACAGGTCGGTCAGGGCGTCGGCGCGGCGTTGCGCGGGGGTGCGGTGATCGGCGGGGTCGAGGTTCCCCGGGTCGGTGAGGCTGTCGAGTGCGGTGATCAGGATCTGGCCGGCCACGGGGTCGAACCGGCCGTCGACGTAGACCATGCCACCCACGGCGGAGACGAAGAGGCGGCGCTGCTCGCGCAGTGCTGTCGCATCCTGTTCTGCGGAACCGAGGTCGGCCTGCTGACGCCAATAGCCGAGTACCCGGCCGACGTGATCCATTGCCAGACCCTCGATCGTGTCGATGAGAGCCTGCTCGTGCTCGGCGAAGAGCGCCGGGTTGGCGTCGCGGACAGCCACCAGGTGCCGCACCCGGGTGAGGTCGATGCGACCCCCCTCGAGGGAAACCCGGGTGTGCGGCATGTCGGCGAGAGCAGTGGCCAACCGGATCATGCCCTGGGCCACACCCGCGGACACTCCAAG
>DATDRW010000026.1:0-30774 GCA_035291545.1 Acidimicrobiia bacterium | reverse complement strand
CACCAGGGGAAGACCGGTTACGGCGTAGCGGTCTGCGCGGTTGAGGGAGGCGGCCCTGACCCTGACCAGTAGCTGGTCGTCATCGGGTTCCGGACGCTCGATCTCAGCGATCTCGACGACATCGGGCCCGCCGTAGTGGTTCCGGATGATCGCCCTCATCTTTTCAGGGAAGGGTGATTGGTTGCTCATGCTCCTTACCTTGTAAGCTTGTCCCGGCAACCTACACATACGCCGTAAGTATGTCAAGCGGGAGAGCGGATGACCAAGCAAATCCCCCCGGCCGAGAGACGGAGACACCCCTTGACCAGGGAGCGGGTCCTGCGCGCCGCCATCGCCCTTGCTGATGGAGGCGGGATCGAGTCGATCACCATGCGCAGGCTCGGCGAGGAGCTCGGGGTCGAGGCCATGTCGCTGTACAACCACGTGGCCAACAAGGACGACGTCCTGGACGGGATCGTCGACGCCGTCCTGGGCGAGTTCGATCTTCCTCCTCGAACGGCCGATTGGAAAGCGGACGTGCGGGCGAGCGCGGTGTCGGCGAACCAGGTGCTGTTGCGACACCGCTGGGCCTGCCGCCTCCTCATGTCACGCGGAGACCTCGGACAAGCCCGGATGCGCTACATGAACTCGTTGCTCGCATACCTTCGGGAGGCGGGTTTCTCGGCCGAGAAGACCCACCACGCATACCACGTCCTCGATAGCCACATCGTCGGTTACACGCTCCAGCAGGTGAACTACATGGACGCAGCAGAGGACATCAAGGAGCTGGGGGCAAACTTCCTCAGGGAGCTCCCCGCCGACCAGTTCCCCTACCTCGTGGAGCACGTGACGGGGCACCTCGACGGCAGCTTTGCAGGCGAGAGCGGGTTCGAGTTCGGGGTCGATATGATCCTCGACGCCCTCGAAAGGCTCCGGGGCTCGGCCTGATTCGAGAGATGGCCAAACGGTAAGACCCACCTGATCAGCGCGCAGTTGCGCTACGTGCGGTCCCGCAACTTCAACACCTCTGGAAACAATGGGCTGCAATGGTTCACGTTCTGTCCTATCAGGCCCCACGGCCATGACACGTTTGAACCATGACCGAGGTAAGCGAGGTGACGGTTCTTGTCTTCCACCGGAGCAAGGGCATCTCTTTGACCGATGGCCGACCTGACGGCCGGTCCGTCACGCCCCTGCGTAGGCGCCGGCCTCCTCGAGACTCATCACCGCTCCCCGCCCGGCCAGCTCCTCGAACCGCTCCGCGCCCAGCCGGGCCCTGAGCGCGTCCTTCGCCGCCGAGGCGACCGACTGCTCCCTCGTCGGCAGGTTCAAGCCCATCCGCTGTCGGGTCGCCTCCGCTGCTCCCGAGAGCGTGGCGGCTCTCTCCCAGGACCCCCGGCGCTCCTCGAGCTCGGCGATGGCCTGCAGGACCAGGGGCACATCCGGTCGGACCTGCTCCAGTGAGATGCGCAATGCCTCCCGCAACAGCGCCTCCGCTCGAGTGGCATCGCCCTGCTCGAGTGCCGCCCGGCCGAGGTGGCGCATCGCCCAGGACGCACCCAACGGGTGACCGAGCTTCTGGAACATCGCCAAGCCCTCGGAGAGCAACCGCTCACCCTCGTCGATCTGCCCTTCAACGACGGCGAGCTTCCCGAGATACGCCGTGGCCCACGAGATGACATCGGTGAACCCTGCGTTCCGGGCGGCCTGCAGCGCCTCCTCGAGTGCCCGGCGCGCCCGATCCCAGTCACCGCGGTTGATTCCGATCTCACCCTCGGCGAGCAGCGCATCGGTAGCGACATAGAGATCCCGGGCCTTCCCCCTGTTCTCCAGCGCCTCGGTCACGTACGCCTCGGCCTCGGCCGTCCGGCCCTGGTCCTCCGACAGCAGGGCGAGGCTCGCCAGGATGTGACCCAACCGCAACGGGTCGCCGCTCCGTCGTGCCCGTGCCAGCGCATCCTCCAGAAGCCGCGTCGCCTCCCCCAGGTCGCCCCGGCGATGGGGCAGGCCCGCCAGCCTGGTGAGGGTGGCGGCGGCACCCGCGTCGTCGCCGAGCCGCTCGGCAAGCTCCAGCGACCGCACTAGGTACTCGCGGGCGCGTTGGTCATCGCCCTGCCCGGCGGCGAGGTCACCGGCGCCGCGGAGTGCCCGGGCCAGCACGGCCGGGGGAGCGTCTTGCGATGCCTCGAGCGCCTGCTCGAGCCAGGTGCGCCCCTCGGTGACATGGCCGCGCAGCTTCCAGAAGTCCCACGCCTCGCTGCCGATGCGAAGAGCGAGATCGCCCTCGCCTGCCTCGAGCGACCATCGGAGCGCGGCGCGGAGGTTGTCGTGCTCCTGCTCGAGACGGTCGAGCCGGGTCGATTGATCGGCATCGGCCCCGCTGGCGGCTCCCTCCACCATCGCGGCGAAGTAGGCGGCATGCCGACGCGCAAGCGCGTCGTTCTGCCCCGTCTCCACGAGCTTGTCCCAGGCGTAGCGGCGCACCGGCTCGAGCAGCCGGTATCTCCCCGTCGCAGGGTCCCGGGTGAGGAGAGACTTGTCGACGAGGGCCATCACCGGCCCGAGGAGCTCGTCGAGGCCTTCGACGTCGCAGATGGCCTCCACCTGCTCCAGGTCGAAGCTTCCCCGGAAGGCGGCGAGTTGCGCCAGCAATTCGCGTTCCTGTGGGGAGAGGAGGTCATGGCTCCAGTCGAGCGTCGCCAGCATCGTCCGGTGGCGGTGCTCCGCCGTTCCGCCGCTCCCTCCCACGATCTCGAGCCTGCCGGCCAGCCGGTCGGCGATCTGTCCGACGCTCAAGCCGGCGACCCTTCCGGCGGCGAGCTCCAGTGCCAGTGGTATGCCGTCCACGGCCCGGCAGATCCGCCCCACGTCGACGCAGTTCGCATCGGTCACCCGAAACCCCGACACCGCTTGGCCGGCACGCTGGGCGAAGAGCCGCACGGCATCGTGCCGAATTGCCCCTTCCGGTGAGCGGGACTCCGCCTCGTCGGGGACCGACATCGGAGACACCACATAGACGGTCTCCCCGGGCACGCCGAGCCGCTGCCGACTGGTGGCGAGGATCTTCAACCCGGGTACCGCCCGCAACAACTGGTCGGCCGCCTGTGCCGACGCCTCGAGCAGGTGCTCGCAGTTGTCGAGCACGAGCAGCGCCGGGGCATCGCGCAGCCGAATCACCACCGAGTCGAGCAGTCTCCGACCCGGCTCCTCGGGGACGCCGACGGCCTGGGCGATGAGGCGGGGGACCAGCCCCGGCTCAGCCAAGAACGCCAGCTCGACGAGCCACACTCCGCCGGGGGCATCCTCCAGTAGGTCCGCCGCCGCACGCAACGCCAGTCGACTCTTGCCTCCCCCACCGATGCCGGTGAGCGTGACCAAGCGCGATGCGTCCAGCGCGCTAGTGGTCTCGGCGAGTTCCACCTCGCGTCCGACGAAGCCGGTGAGTTCCGCGGGGAGGTTGTGCGCGAACGTGTCCGCTCCCCGCAGAGGGGGGAAGTCCGCCCGAAGATCCGGATGGGCCACTTGGAAGAGGCGGAGCGCTTCGGCGACATCCCGCAGGCGATGCCTTCCCAGGTCGAGCACGGTGACGCCGTTCGGCAAGGGGCGGGCCAGAACCTCCTTGGTGGCAAGTGTGAGCACGATCTGCCCGCCATGAGCCGCCGCCATGACACGCTGACAGCGATTTACCGCGAGGCCGTAGTAGTCGTTGTTGCGGAACTCGGCCTCGCCGGTGTGGAGCCCAACTCGGGCTCGCACCGCGCCCTCCCGATGTAGCTCCAGTTGAATCTCGATCGCCGCCGACAAGGCGTCGTTCGCCGAGGCGAACACGGCAAGGACGCCATCGCCCATTCCCTTCACGACGTCACCCCGGTGTGCAACCACCAGACGGCGCAAGAGCCGCTCGTGGCGCGCCATGGCGGCTCCCGTCTCGCCGGGGTCGCGCTCCCACATCCGTGTCGACCCCTCGAGGTCCGTGAAGAGAAACGTAACGGTGCCGGCCGGAAGCCGCCCGGCACGCGGCCCGGCCGTCGCCGGAGCGTCGCCGTCAGATCCGCGTGAGGGATCACCACGACCAGGTGCGTCGGCCACGAGACCGAATCTACCGGGCCGACATCTGCAGATCGGGCGGGTGAGGGGACGAACGAGTAGGTTTCACAAGGAGCGGATACCGCTTGAACCGATGTCGAGCGGCCCTGCTCAACGCACCGAAGCCGTTCTCACAGGAGTGGGGGGATGAATCGCCGGCGAAGCTGGATGATCGTGGCCGGCCTGGCGCTTGCCGCGGGAGTCGCCCTCCTCCAACTCACGAGGTGGGCCCTGGCTCCTGCGCCGGCGGTTCTCGCATCGCTCATCGGTTTGGTGGTCGCCGCCTACGGCGTTCGGCCGATCGGTTCTCGCACGAAGACACACTCGACGAGGGAAGGATCATCGATGGACTACCGGAAGGAACTACAGGGTTGGGAGCCCGTCGGAAGCAGCGGTCACTTCCGCGGAATTTCAATGCCGATGTCCGACGAGGCGAGGCGCCTGAACGGTGGAGGCTTCCGACATCTCCTCTACGCCGAGTTCGACACGGAGTACGAGGCTGCTGCCTGGAAGGAGTTCGTGTACGACCCCCTCAAGGTGCTCGTGGCCGAGGGGATCGTGTCCGAGACGCCCGTGGAAGCCCACCCGCATCTCCACGTCACGATTTACAAGCTCACCGGAGCGAAGGCCGGCGACGATGGATATATCGCCGAGGTGAGGGAGAGGGGGCGACGAGCCGCCGAGCTCTACCTGAACACCGAAGTCTCCGCTTCTGCTCGCCAGACCTGGCACGTCGGGACTGCGGTCGTCAACCACGAGCAGCCCCTCAACCCGAGGATCGGCATGGCCATGGTGCTGATGTAGCCGACGCCGAGCAGCGGCGCGCCACCTGGCGAATGCTCGTTGTATCGGTTCGCGTTCTGTCCTGTCAGGTCCACTGCGATTCGCTCGAACCACGAATCGCCTGGCACCGGGGCAATCAAGCGTTCGAACCCGAGCGTCCTGTCGGGTAACCCGGCACTCCACGTTTGAACCGGGCGCGAATCCGGCTCGGCTCACCAGCTGATCTCGGCGCATCCCTGGTGTGACTCCGGTTCGACCTGGAGCGTGGCGTGAGCGACGCCGTGGTCCCTGAGGATCGTCCGAGCTTGGTCGAGCACCGGGTGGGAGTCGATGGAATCTCGGGTCATGAGGTGCACGGTGCCGACATCCATGTCCGAGGTGAGTGTCCACACGTGGAGATCGTGAACGTCCACGACGCCAGGAATTGCTTTCAGTTGGCCGGTCACCGTGTCGCGATCGAAGTCTTCGGGGGCGGCTTGCAGTAGGACGCGAAGCGCCTTCCGTGCGAGGCGCCACGCTCTGGGGAGGATGAAGAGACCTATGGCGGCCCCGGCGATGGGGTCGACGATTGTCCAACCCGTAGTCCAGATGATCGTGGCGGCGACGATGACACCAATGGAACCGATGAGATCGGCCATGACCTCCAGAAAGGCACCCTCGAGGTTGAGCGACTCCTCTGCGCCTCGGCGTAACAGCCGCCAGCCGATGAGGTTGACGATGAGCCCGGCGATGGCGACCGCGAGCATTGCGCCTGAGGTGATCTCAGGGGGACTTGCGATCCGTCTGGTTGCCTCAAACAAGACGTATCCGGCTACAGCGAAGAGGAGCACCGCGTTGGCGAGGGCGGCGAGGATTTCGGCGCGATATATGCCGTAGGTGTGACGGGCGTTATCACGAGCCTTGTCTGCCACGATGATCGCCGCCAGACTCATACCGAGTCCAAGAGCGTCGGTGGCCATGTGCCCTGCGTCGGAGATGAGAGCCAACGAGCCCGTCCACCACCCAGCCAGCACCTCGACGATCATGAACGCGACGACCAGCACGAAGGCGACGACGAGCGGCTTCAGATGTCGACGGCTGGCCCGGATGGTGTGATCGTGCCGCCGACTCACCGGTGGTCTCCGTGGTCGTGGAGGTAGTGCTCAACGGCGACATCGAGGAGCAGACGCACGTGGCTGTCGGCGATCCGGTAGCGGACCTCGCGGCCGACCCGCGTGGCGCGCACCAGTCCGGCGAGCCGCAACTGGTGAAGCTGATGGCTGGTCGCCGATTCAGACGCCCCGACGGTTTCAGCAATCTCACCGACGCGGAGCTCCCCCGATTCGAGCAGTGCATAGACGATCTGGAGCCGCCCGGGGTCCGAGAGCAACTTGAAACGGGCCGCAAGATTCTCCGCGCCGGCGCGTGACAGACCCGGATCGGATGGCTCTCGGCTGAGGCCGGATTGTTTCATGTATCAACAGAATACATGAACATATGAACATACGTACAGGCTCCCCACTCAACAGCTCAGAGCCAGCGGCGGAACCAGTTCTTTTCGAAGGCCACTTTTCCAAGGTGCCAACGACGGCCGGCGGCGTAGAGCTTGACCTGGGGTGTCGGTTCTGCGTAGAAGTCACCGCGCCCGTATCCGGCTTTGTTGTCTCCGGTTTCGACGAAGCATTCGCCGTGACCGTCGAACCCTGTCGCCTTGCCCTTGTCGGTGAGCGCCGTGGCGATGTTCCTGGCGACCACTCGTGCTTGGCGTTCGGCAAACACACCTGCCTTCGGGAGCGGCTTCCCCATGACGAGCGGGATCGTCGTCACGTCGCCCACGGCGTAGACGTTGCCGAAGCGAGTGTGCAGCGCATCTCGGTCGACCGGGATCCAACCGCTGTCGTCGACCAGTGCGGACTCCCGTACGACGCGTGGTGCGCGGTGCGGCGGCACGTGTGCAAGGAGATCGAACTCGGCGGTGCTGCCGTCCCTGAAGGCAATCTGACGGGCCTCTGGGTCGACCCCGATCACCTGATGCTCGGGGTGATAGCCGATACCTTTGGCCTCGACCATCCGGCGTACCCCGGCCGACACCTCCGGCCCGGCAACCCCGAGCGGCCCAGGTTCGGCGGCATACAGATCTATGCGAGTCTTTTCACGAATCCTTCTCCTGCGGATATCCGCCTCGACCAGCATGGCTGCCTCGTAGGGCGCGGCTGGGCACTTGTAGGCCGGGGTGGCGGTCAGAACGACGATCCTGCCTCCGGAAAAGCGTGCGAGCGCGTCGCGGAAACTCGCGGCACCGGCCAGGGTGTAGAAGCTGTGTCCAGCCTTCGCCAGACCGGGGATCGCCCCGGAGTCGAGCTCAGCCCCGAGCGACACGATGAGGTAGTCGGCCTCGAATTCTCGGTCGCCCTCGGCGGCACCGGAGATCCGCACCCGACAGCCCGCGGGGTCGATCGATTCGATTTCGCCGATCACGACCTCGACGCCTTTCTTGGCGAGCTGCGACAGGGGTCGGGAAATCTCGTGGGCGCTTCGTCGGCCGGTCATGAGCCACAGCAACGAGGGTGCAAATAGATGGTTGGGTTCGCGGTCCACGAGTACCACCTGATGATGCTTCGGCAGGTTCCTGCGAAGCGAGGTGGCAGCAACAACGCCGCCCACTCCGCCACCAAGGATCACGATGGTCTTGGCGTCGCTCACAGCGGCCTCGTCCTTTCGTCTGTTTGGAGTTTCCGAAACCGGTCGGCCGCGTCAGAAGACGAGGATCCGGTCGGCTTGCTGGGTCCAGTCGGTCAACTCGTCAAGGGTGCTGCGGTGGCACCCTTCAGTCAATTCATCATCGGAAATGCCTCTGGCATCCATGCATGTGCCGCACACACCGATCTCAGCGCCGCGGCGGGCGACACCGCGCAGCATGCTCTCGATGTTGTAGTAGCCCTGAGGCACCTTCTGCCCCGACTTGGCACACGTTGCCGCATCGCCGATCAGGAACACCCGGGCAGCTTCACCGTCGCGTTTGGCAAGCGATCCCGCCAAACGCAGCCCGTTGTAGCTGCGCTCGGCTCCGTAAGGGGCGTCGTTGAGTATGAACAGGCTCATAGCCATGGATCCCTCACCTTTCGTCGGTTGCCTCCCGCATTCCGTGCCGCGCACGATTGACGGCACATAAAGATCATCGCCGCTGGGTACAACCGACATCAGACACCGCTACCAATCTCGACACCGTAACCCGCCGCCTGCCAGTCGAGGACTCCCAGTTCGATGCGCGTTGCATCGAACCCCTCGGCGGTGAGTGTTTCCACCGCCTCGATCGCCAGCACGCAGTAGCGACCCCGGCAGTAGGCAGCGATCTGTCCTTCGAGGGGCAACTCGGCGAGTCGCCCTTTGAGTTCATCGAGCGGGACCGACACGGCGCCGGGGATGTGCCCGGCCAGATACTCATCATGAGGGCGAACATCGATGATCGTGACCTCACCGCGTCGGATCCTCTCCACCAGCACGTCGACCGCGATCGGTTCCATCGCTCCGCGTGATTCCAGGAACTCCCGCGCAACGTGCGGCACCTCGGCGAGATGTGACTCGGCCAAGCCCCGCAACGCAGCGAAGAACGCGCAGACGTCATCGTCGGCCAGCCGGTACGTCACGAACGACCCGCTCCTCACGGTCTCCACCAAACGCGCCGAACGCAACACCTGGAGGTGATGCGACGTGTTCGCCAGGCTCTGACCTGCCTGCTGGGCCAATACGTCGACGGTGCGCGGGCCCTGACACAGCAGATCCAGCAACTCAATGCGCCGCGGGCTAGCCACCGCCTTGCCGATGCGACCGAATTGCTCGTATATCGCGTCCTTGAACACCCGGGCCTCGCTGCGCATTGCGACCAATCATCTAGTCAAATGAGTATTTGAGAACATGGTAGGGCGGTTCGTAAAGGAGTGCTGGTCAAAGCGCTTGTCATACAGCTGGCGTTCTCAGCCATCACCGCTTAGAGCGCGCGTCAATAGGCACGCCCCATGATCAGGTTTCAGCCTACGCGTGGGCCGAAACCTGGTGATCGCCGCGTCCTATTGACGGGCGCTCTGCGGAGATACCTGAACTACCCGCCGAGTCGGTTCGCGTTCTGTCCAGTTAGGCCCACCGTTCATCACACCCACCCGGTCGCCCAACACTCTCGTACTCTCCCAGGTGATGACCTCGCTGCAACCCAGCCTCTCCGCTGAGGCGCGGGCATTCCTCGCCGAGCCGCCTCCACCCCCGCCTCCGGTCGACTACTCCGACCCGGCGGCGGTCCGGGAATGGCGCATCCGGTTCACCGAGACCTGGGGCGCGGCGATGCGTTTTGCCCGAGTCCCGGTGTCCGTCGAGCGCATCGAACTGGGCGGCGTCGGGTGTCTCCGGGTAGATCCCTCGGCGGGGCCGAGGCCGGGGCCACCGATCCTGCATTTCCACGGCGGTGCCTATGTGCTCGGCGCCGCCAAGGCGTCACTCCCGATCTCGGCGGCGATCGCGCAACGTACCGGCCTCAGGGTGGTGTCCGTGGACTACCGCCTCGCTCCCGAGCATCGCTTTTCCGCCGCCCTCGACGACGCGGTCGCCGTGTATCGATCGATCTGCGCCGCGGAGGGTGCACCGGCGGCCGTGGTCGGCGAATCCGCCGGAGGGGGATTGGCATTGTCCACTGCGGTACGAGCACGCGACGCCGGGCTCCCGCTCCCGGGATCGCTGGCACTGCTCGCACCGTTCATCGATCTCACCGGGTCGCGTAAGCTCGATCCCGCGCTCGTCGAGTTCGATCCGTGGGTCGACGATCCCCGGACGGGTCTGTATGCCGCGGCCGCGGCATACGCCCCGGGCGCAGCCGCCGGCGATCCGGGGGCGTCCCCGCTGTTCGCCGATCTCGCCATGCTCCCGCCCACGCTCATCCAGGTGGGGGACCGCGACGTGCTCGTCGAAGAGGCCCGGCTCCTCGCCGATCGGCTTCGATCCGCCGGCGTCGAGGTGACGCTCGACGTGTGGGGCGGGTTGTGGCACGCCTGGCAGATGTTCCAGGACGTGCCCGAGGCGCTCGCGGCCCTCGACGGAGTGGCAGGGTTCCTGATCACCCAGCTGCGGCGAGATGCGATCCCGTCGTCGTAACTCGCCCACACCTGTCTTAATCCCCCTTCCCGTTCCGCCGATCCCGGAGCACGCTTGATTCGGAGGTGATCCGGCATGAAAGACAAGACGGCGGATCTGGCTGGACCGGGCATCAGCAGCTACCCCGAGGTGGAGAAGGTCCTTCCCAAGGAATACCGCTCGGCACTCACACCGATGGAGACGATGAAGGCGCTCTTTGCCGTCAAGGCCTTCATCGAAGAGGGTCTGTGCCGGGAGTTGAATCTGCAGATGGTGCAGGTGCCGCTGATCCTGACCCGCGAGAGCGGCATCAACGACATGCTCGACCGCGACGGGTCACGCACCCCGGTGGAGTTCCCCTGCGGACTGGGCCTCGAGCACCGGCTCAACGCCCAGGTCGTGCAGGCGGCCACCAAGTGGAAGCGGACCGCCCTCCGCCAATTCGGTTGCTCCGTCGGCGAGGGGATCTGCACCGACATGAAGGCGATCCGCAAGGACTACTTTTTGGACCACGATCACAGCGCCTACGTCGACCAGTGGGATTGGGAGCGCGTGATCACTGCGCAAGACCGGACGCTGGGATTCCTCCGCGACATCGTCCACCGGATCTGGAAGGTGCTCCACGGTGCCGGCGTCTTGGCGGCCGAGACCTACCCGCAGCTGGGGGAGGGTTTTCCGGAGATCCCCGAGACCCTGGAATTCATCCACGCCGAGGGCATCCTCGAGATGTACCCCGACCTCCCCCGCAAGGAGCGGGAGACGCGGCTGCTCCAGGAGTTCGCTCCGGCGGTCTTCATCATCGGGATCGGTCACCAACTGGCCGACGGCTACCCGCACGAGATGCGCGCCGCCGACTACGACGACTGGATCACCGAGACGACATCCGACGCGGGGCGGCCTCGTCACGGCCTGAACGGGGACATCCTGGTGTGGAACCCGGTGACCCGTCGCCGCCACGAGCTCACCTCGATGGGCATCCGGGTGACCAAGGACAGCCTGGTCGCGCAGATGGGAATGGCGGGCCAGAGCGAAAACCTCGCCCTCCCCTATCACCAGGCGATCCTCAACGACGAGATCCCGCTCAGCATCGGCGGCGGAGTCGGTCAGTCGCGCACCTACATGTACCTGCTGCGCAAGGCCCACCTCGGCGAGGTGAGCGTCAGCGTCTGGCCGGACGAGCTCATCAGAATCTGCGAGGAGCACGACATTCAGGTGCTGCGGTAGTTCCCACCCTCCGCCGGTCACTGGATCACCTGGGAGAGACAGATGGCGTCCACGGGTTCTGCTCGCCGACCTGCTCTTCTTTTCACCCCCGGTATCGTTCCGGCACTGTCCGACCAGGGAGACCACATGCGCAACGCCGTGATCGTCGATGCCGTCCGCACTCCGGTGGGGAGGCGCAACGGGGCGCTCAAGGACGTCCACCCGGTCGACCTGGCCTCGGTGCCGCTGCGTGCCGTCGTCGAGCGCAACGGGGTCGATCCCGGCCTGATCGACGACGTCGTCCTCGGCTGCGTGATGCAGACCGGCGAACAGGCCCTCAACATCGCCCGCAACGCCGTGCTCGCCGCCGGGTTTCCCGAAGAGGTGACCGGAACCACCGTCGATCGGCAGTGCGGATCGGGGCAGCAGGCGATCCACTTCGCCGCCCAGGCGATCATGGCCGGCGCCTACGACATCGCCGTCGCCGGCGGCGTCGAGTCGATGACCCGGGTGCCGATGGGGGTCACCGTGCAGCAGGGACCGGGGTTTCCCTTCGGCCCGAAGATGCTGGCGCGCTACGCCCAGGGCCTGGTGCCGCAGGGGATCTCGGCGGAGATGATCGCCGACAAGTGGGGGCTCTCCCGGGAGCGTCTCGACGGGATCGCCCTCGACTCCCACACGCGGGCGGCACGGGCCATCGACGAGGGACGCTTCGCCACCCAGATCGTTCCGGTGGAGACCCCGGACGGGACGTTCACCACCGACGAGGGGTTGCGCCGGGAGACCACCGCCGAGGCGCTGGCGGCTCTCAAGCCGGCGTTCAAGCCGGACGGCCGCATCACCGCGGGCAACTCGTCGCAGATCTCCGACGGCGCCGCCGCCATGCTCATCATGGGCGAAGACGTCGCCGACAAGATGGGGCTGACCCCGATCGCCCGCTTCCACCGTTTCGCCCTCGCCGGAGCCGATCCGGTGATCATGCTCACCGCCCCGATCCCGGCCACCTTTAAGGTGCTCGATAAGGCCGGGCTGGGAATCGGCGACATCGGGCTGTTCGAGGTCAACGAGGCATTCGCCGCGGTGATCGGCGCCTGGCTCGACGAGACCGGTGCCGACTGGAACAAGGTCAACACCAACGGCGGCGCCATCGCCCTCGGCCACCCGCTCGGCTGCTCCGGCGCCCGGGTGATGACCACCCTGGTGCACGAGATGAAGCGCACCGGGTCGCGCTGGGGGCTGCAGGTGATCTGTGAGGGTGGCGGCATGGCCAACGCCACCCTGCTCGAACTGCTCTCGTGAACGGGATCGTTCAGATCGCCATCGCCCTGGCGATCGGGGCGGCGGTGTGGATGACCGGGCGGTGGGCGATCAAAGTGCTCTCCCACCCCGGTCCCGAGGAACCCGACCCCGACGACATCGTCGACGTCGAGGTGGCGTTCCGCTGCACGGTGTGCGGGATGCGGCTCACCGTCACCCACGCCCAGGGTGCCGACGTGACCCCGCCGCGCCACTGCCGGGAGGACATGGAGATCCTGTAGGCACCAGGCTGCAGGCACCAGGCTGCAGACAGCCGGGACCGGAGTGGTTGTCCACAGCGGGGGACAACTCGGTGGAGAACTACAGCTCTGTAACTAGCGCCTCCGGGTTGATTCGGGAGGCGTAGTCGTCGGGGGATGGCAGATCGCAGAGCGCGGTCTGCCATCTGCCATCTGCCATCTCACTGAGCCGCCTACTCAGTGGTAATTCAGCGTCATCAGGAAGCCGACCGCGATCGCGCCGAGACCCGAGTAGAGGAACAGGCTGCGGTGGCCGCCGGGGACGAGGTCGATGTAGTTGAGGATGATCACGAGCACGCCGATGGCCATGAGCGAGAACATCAGGGCCACGTACCACTTGGGGGACACCTTCTCCTCGTGGTGCACCGGTGGGGGCGTGACGTGCTGCTTCGGCTTGCGCCGTCCCTTCGACTTGGGCATGGCCCCAGGCTAGCGGCGGGTGCCGGGGGCCCGGGAGGCGGTCGAACCAGCCGGGCAACGCGGTGATCAGCGGCCACCGCACCACCCATGGGGCGCCGTTGCCAACCTCGGTCGTCTCGATCCCGGCGACCTGATCACCGTGGAGACCGCGAGCGGCGAGCACGCGTATCAGGTGGCGGAGTCGCTGATCGTGGCTCCCGGCGACACCTGGGTCACCGGGCAGTGGGATCGGGCCCGGCCGACCCCGCCCACGTGCAATCCGGTGTTCTCGGCGGGGCAGCGCCTGGTGGTGGTGTCGCGTCTCGTCGCCGGACCGAACGCCGGGGTTATCCTCGGCGCACGGTGATCCGTTGTCTCCACCACGCACTCCCCGGCGGTCCTGCGGTCCGCGTGATCGTCATGGCCGTGATCGGCGCTGCCGCGGTCGTCCGGCTCGTCGTGTTCTCCGAGTGGCCGGGCACGACGGTGTTGGACTCCGGAGGGACCGTCGGATGAAGGTGCTCGTCCTCGACAACTACGACTCGTTCACCTTCAACCTGGTGCAGTACCTGGGCGAGCTGGGGGCGGATCCGGTGGTGATCCGCAACGACGTCCTCCCGCCCGAGGAGGCCTTCGCCCGATACGGTCCCGACCGCCTCGTGATCTCCCCCGGGCCGGGCACGCCCGAAGACGCCGGGTTCTCGGTGGACTTCATCAAGACGCTCGGGGAGCGCATCCCCACGCTCGGGGTGTGCCTCGGTCACCAGGCGATCGTCGTGGCGTACGGCGGCGTCGTCTCCGCGGCCCCCGAGCCCCGGCACGGCAAGACCTCCGCCATCGCCCACGATGGCGTCGGGATCTTCTCGGGGCTGGACAACCCGTTCACCGCCACCCGCTACCACTCGCTGGCGGCGACCGCTCTCCCCGACGACCTCGTGGTGACCGCCACCAGCGAAGACGGCGTCGTGCAGGCGGTGCGCCACCGCACCCTCCCCGTCGACGGGGTGCAGTTCCACCCCGAGAGCATCATGACCGCGGAGGGGAAGAAGTTGCTGAAGAACTTCCTGAGCCTCCCGCCTCCCGCTTCCCGCTTCCCGCTTCCCGCTTCCCGCCCAGATCAGACCAATGGTGACCGTTAGCGTCCAGCGGGCGGCCGTCTTGCGGGTAGCGGGTGGCGGGCAGCCGTCTTGCGGACAACGCCATCTGCCATCTGCCCCCTCGTCCCTGTCCTTGTTTACTCCCCACACCCCACTCCACCCTGGATCGCCTCGATCGTGTCGCCGGGGGCGACCCCGGTCAGGGTGCCGCCGAGCCACTCGTAACCCGCTCCGGGGTCGTATTGGAAGCTCGGACCGTACAGCGGGTCGTCGCCGGTGACGACCACCGCCGGCCACATCGCAGTCAGCTGTGCCACCGTGTTGCCGATGTCAATGCTGGTCGGCGGTCCGGTTGTGAGCGGGGTCGGGGCGCGGTAGGTGTAATGGATGAAGTTGGTGATACCGCCCGCGAGGAAGTATTCGACGTCGCTGAACATGATCATGAGGGTGTCGGCGAGGTAGTAGACCTGGCGGAACTGGGTCCCCGGACACACCCCGTAATCCCCAAATCCCCCGGGGAGCCATCCGCTGTCGGTGCTGCGCGCTCCGAACGCCGCGTCGGTGATCGCCAGGACCGCGTCGACGCCTTCACCGAAAAAGGCGATCCCGAGACCGTCGGGCCGGAATTGGATCGGCGGGGCCGCGGTGGTGGTGGTGGTCGTGGCCGGTGCCGTCGTGGTCGTGGCAGCCGTGGTGGTCGGCGCCACGGTGGTGGTTCCCGGGGCGGTGGTCCCGGTGGTGCTCGTCGCCGCGGTCGTGGTCGTGGACCCGAGCGGCAACGTCCCTCCCGAGTCGTCGCCGCAGGCGGCGATCACCGACATCAGCAGGGCGAGAGCAAGCGACTTCAGGCGCATGGAATCCTCCGGGATGGTCCTGGATTCAGCCTATTCGATTGAGCCGAAAGCCACGGGCCCCGGTCTCGAGTAGTCCCTCCGCCACGAGGCGCCCGGCGGCGTCCGCCACCCGGTGCAGGGGATGCCCACTTTCGGCGGCGATCTCGGCGGGTGTCGACCACGACCGCCCCGTCAGCACCCTCACCACCGCCCCCCGCATCTGGCGGTCCGATCCGGCGAAGATGGACTGGCGGGGTGGGGCGACATACACCGTGGGGTCGGCGCACCACGTCGCCACCGGGCAGGCACCGCATGCCGGCTGCCGGGGACGGCACACCACAGCACCCAGGTCCATCACCGCCTGGTTCCAGGCGCCGGCGTCTCCGTCCAGGTGCCGTGCGGCCGTCGTCGCGAGGTCGGCGCCGTGCAGGGGCCGTCCCACCCAGCGGGAGAGCACCCGGCGCAGGTTGGTGTCGACCGCGGCGATCCGCTCCCCGAAAGCGATCGATGCCACCGCGGCCGCGGTGTAGGGGCCGGCCCCGGGCAACGAACGCAACCCTGCGGCGGTCTGCGGCCACCCTTCGGCGGCGATGCGGAGGGCTGCAGCGTGGAGACGGCGGGCCCGTGCGTTGTATCCGAGACCTACCCAGGCTTGGATCACCACATCCGGGGTGGCCGCGGCGGCGGCCTCCGCGGTGGGGAAGCGTGCGATGAACCGCTCGAAGAACGGGGCCACCCGGCCGGCCTGGGTCTGCTGCAGCATCACCTCGCTCACCAGCACCGGCCACGGATCGCGATCGCGGCGCCAGGGCAGGTCGCGGGCGTTGCGCCGGTACCAGGCGAGCAGGGCACGGTTGCGCGGGGTCGGCCCTTCGGGCCTCCCGCAATCGGCAATTGGCAACGGGCAATTCGCCGAAGGGTCGCTCTCGGGCGGTTCCATGCTTCTAACGGATTGCGCGGGCCGCGCTTCTCGATGACGCTCGGCGACTCCCATTCCGCCGCGGGTCATGGAGGCGGGGTGTACGCCGGACAAGCGTGACGAAGGGAGTTCGTCGTCGCCACCCAGTACCGGATCTCGTAGATGCTCCCCACCAAGGGGATCACCTCTTGAGGCAGCGGGCCGATCTGGCGGATCGTCCCGGCGAACAGCACGTCGACGTCGAAGCACTCGCCGCCGTCGTCGGGTGATTGGGTGAGGGTGAACACCGGGAACTCGGTCGTCGCCTCGGCCGGCAGCAGGCCGTAGATTTCGTTGTCGACCGGGGTGCGGACGATGTCGAAGGTCACCGTCACCGTGGAGTTCTTGGCGACGACTGTGCCCGGCGGCGGGCTCTGTTCGACGGTGCGGCTCTCGCAGCCGTGGGTATTGAATTCCGGGATGGTCGAGTAGGCGTACTCATCGACCGGGGAGAGCGTCGCCATGACCAGGTTGGCGGCACTGATCCGGCTCTGCGCGGTCGTTTGGGTGATCGCGGTGGGGCACCCGCCCGACCCTCCCGTGAACAGGTTGGGCACCACGGCCCCCTCGATGCCGATGCTCACGGTCACGGTGGTGCCGACGGCGCGGGTCGCTCCCGCAGTGGGGTCCTGAGAGACGACCCGGCCGATGTTGCCGTCGCCGGGAGCGAGGATCGTGTCCGGTCCCTTGGCCCACACCAGACCGGCCGCCCCGATCTCGGCCTGGGCGGCGGCCTCGGCGTGACCGACCACGGTCGGCACCGACACCTCGGTGGCAGCCCGGCCGATGCGGAGCGTGACGCGGGCGCCGAACTCACGCGTTTGACCCGCAGCCGGGTCCTGCGCAGCGATCAGGCCGTGGAGGGGATCGTTCCAGGCGATCTCGAGATCCTCGCCGAAGCTCACCTCGAATCCGAAGTCCTCGAGCATCACCTGCGCGGTTTCGGGTATCTCCCCGATGACGTTGGGGACCACGGCCGGGACGGCTCCTTCGCTGAT
This sequence comes from Acidimicrobiia bacterium, assembly GCA_035291545.1. Taxonomy (GTDB): domain Bacteria; phylum Actinomycetota; class Acidimicrobiia; order Spongiisociales; family UBA11373; genus UBA11373. The sequence continues at coordinate 13,785 of DATDRW010000026.1, read as the reverse complement.
CACCAGGGTGACCACCCCGCCCGGGCCGAGCGGTTCTCCAGCCGGCGGGTGGGTCTCGATGACGAAATTCTCCTCGACCTCGGCCGAGGGGCGGCGTTCGATGCTGATCTGGGAGGTCTGGAACCCGGCCTGAAGGAGCGTGAACCGGGCGTCGTTCTCGGTCTTGCCGGTCAACTCGGGGACGATCAGGGCGTTGGCCCCGGCGGAGACCACGAGGTCGACGTCGGTGCCGGCGGCGACCAACATCCCCGACTCAGGGCTCTGGCTGATGACGTTGCCTTCGGGGATGAACGGGGACACCTCATGGGTCACGGTTCCTACCTCGAGCCCGATGCCCTCGATGGTGTCCCGGGCATCGGCGAGGGTCAGCTCGATGACCCGGGGCACTTCGATGTCGGCGGCCCCTCCGGAGACGAGAAGCGTCACCTCGGTGCTGCGCTCGACCCTCGTACCCGCCGCAGGATCGGTGCCGGCGGCGAGACCGGCGGCGATCTCGGGATCGGCGACGACCTCCTCACCGGTGCGCGCCAAACCGGCATCGTCGAGGAGAGAGCGCGCCTCAGCGAGTTCCATGCCCCGCACGTCGGGAACGGTGATCGCGGTTGCGGATCCCGACGGGCCGAGCAGCTTGACGAGGAGGATCAGGCCGAGACCGAGCAGCGCGGCCGCGGCGAGCACGCCGACGATGATTGTGGTGCGGTCGGGTCGGGCGCGGCCGGAGTACCCGGGGTCGGTGTAATCCTCCCTCCGCGGCTGTCGCGGGGCCGCGTAGGGGTCGTCGTATGCCGGCGGCTGCGGGGGGGTCGACAGGACTCGGGTAGGGGCTTCGTTGCCTTGGGCCGCCAGCGGCACCTGACCGGCGAGGACACGCTTGAGGTCGTCGGCCATTTCCGCAGCGTCCTGGTACCGGTCGTCCGGATGCTTCTCCATCGCCTTCATGACGACGGCCTCGAGGCCGAGGGGGATGTCGGGGTTGCGCCACGACGGCGGTTCTGGCGTCTGCCGGACGTGCTGGTAGGCGACCGCCACCGGTGTTTCGCCCGTGAAGGGGGGCTGCCCGGTGAGGAGTTCGTACATGACCACACCGAGCGAATACAGGTCGCTGCGGGCGTCGGCGACGTGGCCCTGAGCCTGCTCTGGGCTGAAGTACGTGGCGGTGCCGATCACCGACCCGGTACGGGTGAGCTGTTCCGAGTCGTCGAATGCGCGGGCGATACCGAAGTCGGCGACCTTTACGGAGCCGTCGGGGGTGACCAGGATGTTCGCCGGCTTGATGTCGCGGTGGACCAGGCCCTGGGCGTGGGCTGCGGAGAGCGCCGCCACCACCTCGAATCCGATCTGGGCCACCCGTCGCGGCTTGAGGGTGCCCTCGGAGCGAAGGACGTCGCGCAGGTTCCGGCCCTGCACCAGCTCCATGACCATGAAGTAGGTGCCATCATCCTCTCCCCAATCGTAAATGGCGACGACACCGGGATGGGTGAGGTTCGCCGCCGCCTGCGCCTCACGGCGGAACCGTTCCACGAAGGTGGTGCTGGCGGCGTACTCGCCGTGGAGGATCTTGACGGCGACATTGCGACCCAGCCGCCGGTCGAGAGCCACGTACACGTCGGCCATGCCGCCGCGTGCGAGGTGGGAGGCGAGGGCGTAGCGGTCCGAGAGGACGCGTTGCGGATCCACGGAGGCGAATGGTAACCGGGGAGTGGTTAACGCCTAGGTGACCGTGGTTGGCCGCTCATTGCCCGGACGCCCGACGCCCGACGCCCGCTAACCCACCGACGACGTGACGGTGTGATTCTGGCGGGAGACGGGAGACGGGCGACTCAATTCTCGCGATCCCTCCACGCGCGCAGCACCTCGGCCGCAATCGGCGCCGCCACCCTTCCTCCGGCGCCGCCGGATTCGACCACGACCGCCACTGCGATCTCGGGTCGATCCACGCCGGCGACCCCGATGAACCAGGCGTGCGGCCCCCCCGACCCTTCGGCGGTCCCGGTCTTCCCGGCCACGATCAGGCCATCGACCCGGGCGGCGGTCCCGGTGCCACTCGCCACCACCGCCTCCATCATCGTGCGCAGGTCGGCGGCGACCGAGGTGTCGAACATCCGGGAGAGTGGCGACGGTTCGGTACGGCGAACCACGTCTCCGGAGGAGGTCACGATCGCGTCGACGACGTAGGGTCGCATCGCCACGCCGTCGTTTCCGACGGCGGCGGCGATCATCGCCATGAGGAGAGGGGTGACGCGGAGATCGCGCTCTCCGATCCCGGTCTGAGCGAGGGCTCCGGCATCGGCCTCGAGTGCCGCGGCCGCCGTGATCGATGAGATTGCGGCTCCGGTCTCCCACGGGATCGCCGTGTTGAAGCCGGCCCTCCGGGCTGCGGCGGACACCGCGGCGCCCCCGAGATCGACCGCCATCCGGGCGAACACGGCATTGCACGACACCACCAGGGCCTCGGTGAGGGTCAACGAGTCGCCGTCGCCGCAGAACCCCCCGCCGGCATTGGCGATCGGCGACCCGGATCCGGGGGCGCCGTACTCCTCGGCGTCGGCGAAACGGGTGAGGGGTGACGCCCCGGCTTCGAGGGCGGCGGCGGCCACGATCACCTTGAAGGTCGATCCGGGAGGGAGCACCCGGTCGGCGGCGCGGTCGAGCACGGCGTCCGCGACGTCCCCGGGATCGAGGGTTCCGGCGACGACGCGATTCGGGTCGTAGGACGGGGCCGACACGTAGGTCAGCACCGCTCCGGTGGTGACGTCGATCACAACAACGGCCCCCGTCGTGCCCTCCATCGCCCGGCGCGCCGCCTGCTGCATCGGGTCGATGACGGTGAGCACCACGTCGTGCGATTCCCGGCCGCCGTCGCCCCCGAGGCCGAGGAGCCAGTCGGTGATCGATCCGTCGTCGCGTACCCGCAGCGCGGCGTAGCGCGACTCCTCGATGCCGCGCCGCTCGGACGAAGCGGCGTACCCGACGAGATGGGCGTAGAGGACTCCCTGGGGGTAGGTGCGCCCGCCGCCGGCACCGTCGGTGGCGACCACCACCCCATCAGCGGTGAGGATGCGGCCGGCGCCGGGGAGGAAACTTGCCTGTTGCGACCGGGTGTTGCGAGGGTCGTCGTGGTACCTGCTGCCCGCATCCGTCGCGAGCCAGGTGAGCCAGACCCCGGAAAGCGCCAGCAAACCGGCCAGGGTGAGGGCGACTCGGTGCAGGCTTCGTTTCACGTTCGCTCCTCGTGAGACACCCGCGCCAGCAGAACGACGATGACGACGTTCGCCAGCAGCGACGAGCCGCCGTACGAGGCGAACGGCAGGGTGATGCCGGTGAGCGGCAGCATCCGCAGCACCCCTCCGACGATCAGCAGGGTCTGCACGGCGAGAACGATCGTGAGCCCTGCGGCGAGAAGGGAGCGGAAGACGTCCGCGGCGCGCAGGGCGATGCCGAATCCGATGGTGACGAGCAGTGCGTAGGCGGCGAGCACGGCGAGGCCGCCTGCGAGACCGGTCTCCTCGACGATGGCGATGAACACGTAGTCGGTGGAGGCCGCGGGGATCAGCCACGGCGATCCGTTGCCGAGCCCCGTTCCCACCAGTCCGGCCTCGGCGAGGGCGAAGATGCCCTGGGCCACCTGGTACCCGCCGCCGGCGAAGTTCTCGAAGGGGTGCAGCCACGCCTCGACCCGCACCGCGACGTGCGAGAACGTCGTGGCCGCGGTGAGCGCTCCGCCGACGGCGAGCACGCCACCGGCGACGAGATAGGTGGCGCGTTCGGTGGCCACATAGAGAAGCACCACGAACACGACGAACAGCAGCAGCGACGCCCCCAGGTCCCGCTGATACGCCAGGACCAGAGAGGCAACCGCAAAGGCGAGGAGCACCGGGAGCAGCTGGCGGGGCTCGGGGAGCCGCAACGGTCCCAGGGAGCGGGGCATCTCGGCGAGGACCCGGCGTCGATCGGCCAAATAGGAGGCCAGAAACACCACGATGAGCACCTTGGCGGCCTCACCCGGCTGGAACGAGAGCGAGCGCTCGCCGAGGGACAGCCGGACCCACAGTCGCGAGCCGTTGATCGTGGCGCCCCCGAGCGGCAGGCTTGTGGGCAGCAGCGGCATCGTGAGCAGGGCGGTGGCTGCGACGAGGAACAAGTAGCGGTACCGGCGCAGGATCTCGAGTCCGCGGCGGCGCAGAAGTCGCATCGTGGCGATACCGATGGCACCGGCGAGGAGCAGCCACCACCGCTGCAGCCTTCCCAGATCGTGATCGATTCGGAATACTTCGATCGACCCGACCGCGGTGATCAGCGACACGAGTGGGAGCAGGAGCCGGCTCGCCGCCGGAGCCCATCTGCGGAATGCGACCAGCAGCCCTCCGAAGGCGGCGAGATGTACCGCGAATGCGGCCAAGGCATCGAAGGTGACGGTTCCCCGGGTGGTGGCGGTGACGACGGCAGTGCCGGCTGCGGCGATGACCGCACTCAGCACCACCAGGAGCGCCTCGGTGCGCTCGGTCACCCGACGTCCACCACGACCGCCGTGATGTTGTCGGCGCCGCCGGCGGCGTTGGCGATAGTGATCAGCGCTTCCGCGGCGCGCCCGGAATCCGGCTCGGTGGTGAGCACGGAGCGGATCGCGTCGTCGTCGATCATCGCCGTGATCCCGTCGGAGCAGAGCAGGATCCGATCACCGTCGGCGAGGTCCAACCGGTGGACGTCGACTTCGACCGTGGCCTCGAGGCCGACCGCCCGGGTGAGGACGCTGCGGTATGGGTGCACCTCGGCCTCCTCCTCCGTCATCCGGCCGGTGGCGAGCATCTCGCCGACGAACGAGTGATCCGTGGTCACCCGGGTCAGCTTCGCGTCGCGAAGCAGGTACGCCCTGCTGTCTCCGACGTGCCCGATCTGGAGGGTTCCGCGCCCGTCGAAGATGCCGACCGTCAGGGTGGTGCCCATCCCGCTGAGCCGGGGGCGGTGGGAGGCGGCGTCGAGGACCGCCAGGTTTGCCGCCTCGATGCGGATGGCGGCGTCGCCGGCAACGGCGGCCACGGTGGCGATGGCGGTCTCACTGGCGATCTCACCACCGGCATGGCCCCCCATCCCGTCGGCGATGGCGGTGACGAGATGATCGTCGCTCCCGTCCGTACCTGCCTCGGGGAGCACCGCATCCTCGTTGTGATCGCGCACGAGTCCGGGGTCGGTTCGGGTGGCCCAGGTGAACCTCATCGGACCTCCATGATGGTCTGCCCGACGCGGATCACGTCACCCCGGTCGAGAGTGCGTCGTCCCACCACCGGAATGCCGTTCACCAGCGTCCCGTTCGTCGAGCCGAGATCTTCGACTACGAGCCGACCCTCGACGCGGTCGAAGCGGACGTGGCGATCGGAGGTGAAGGGATCGTCGAAGGGCACGTCGGCGCCGGGACCTCTCCCCACCAGCGTGGGTCGTTCGACCGGGATGACCCGGCCGGCGGCCGACTCAGGCTCGACCAGGACGAGGACCGCGGCGGTCGACGGCGGCCGCTCCGTGGTTCCGGTCCCGGCGGCGAGGTGCGATCGCACCGCCCGGACCACGACCCACAGGAAACCGTAGAGAACGGCGATGAACAGGACCTTGAACAGATTGACGAGCAGGGGGGACATCACGCGCGTCCGATCAGGAACTCGGTTCGTCCGAGGGTGAGCAGGTCGCCTTCGACGATCGGCGTCGGCCCGTGCACCCGCTCGCCGTTGACGAAGGTCCCGTTCGATGATTCGAGGTCGCCGACCCACGCCGAGCCCGCCTCCTGCCAGATGACCGCGTGGGTGCGCGAGACGCCGTCGTTGGGGACGTGCACGTCGCTGCCGGAACTGCGGCCGATCACGGCGCGATTGACTGCGAGGTCGAGCGGCCCGCTCGTGCCGTCGACCGGCTTGAGCCGCGCCCACACCGGCCGGGGGCCCGTGACGATGGTGGCGTCGATCTCCACCTCGGCGGGACGCCGTGCCGGATCGACGGCGACCGTGACCCCGGCCGGTCCCTCGAGGCGCCATCCACGCTCCAGGGCCGACTCCTCGACGAAGGCTGCGAGCTCGCGCTGCACCGCCTCGAGCACCTCGCCGTCGACGGGCTCGCCGCCCATGGTGACCGCGAATTGGTTGGGGACACCCCAACCGCCCGGTGTCTCGAAGATGCCGAGGTCGGCCTCCCGCACCAGCAGGGTCCCGAGTTCGACCGGATGAATCCGGCCGCGGAAGAGACGCGCTGCCAGTCCGTCCACGAGACGCTCGAGTCTGCGCTCGATCCCGCGAGCGAATCCCATGGGGCAAGGGTACCCCCGGCCCCGGAGTGGCCGAACGGCCCCGTGGTACGATTTCCGGCCCTTGGGGGCGAGTGGCGGAACTGGCAGACGCGCAGGATTCAGGTTCCTGTGGGCTCACGCTCGTGGGGGTTCGACTCCCCCCTCGCCCACCCAGTGTCATACTCCCCCGCCGCTCGGAGGAAGCGCCGTCGTCGCACGCTCGCCATCCTCGGTGTGGCCGGCGTCCTCTTCGGCGTCGCCTACGGGGCCTTCCAGGCCCAGGGCGAGCGGGAGACGACCCGGGCCTATCTCGACGTCGCGTTCGAGGTGGCGGGGATCGCCGAGGATGTCACCGCCTCCCTGTCCGACCTCGTCGTCAACGTCGAGGACTATGACCGGGCGACCCTGCTCGAACGGTTGGGCTCGATGGAGACCTCGGCCGAGCAGATGGTGGTCCGCCTCCTCGACGTTGAGGCGCCGGCGTCGCTCACTGCAGCGAGCGTGTTCCTGCGCATCGCCGCCGGTGCGTGGAGATCGGGGATCAGCGACGCCAGGGTCGGAATCCTCGCCCTGTCCGCGAATCCGCTCGACGAGGAGGGTCTGGTGGCGCTCGCCCGCGGCCTGATCGATCTTCGGGTGGGCGATCGCGCTTATGTTGGTTTCCTCTCGGGGATCGGAGAAGTGGACACCACACTGCAGGGTGGGTCCCTGCCCTCGATCGCCTTCGTGCCCGCGGCCGACGACGCGCTCTACGAGCCGCGTGACCTGGCGCGCCGGATGTTCCTGGCCGGGTCGATCGCACCGATCGACGACATCGCTCTTGCCGACCTGAAGCTGGAACCGGGCCCGGTGGGCGTGAGCGGCGGGATGCCGGTGGTGGCGGTGACCGCCAGCCAGTCGGCTGAGGTGGTGGTCGCCAACCGGGGCAATGTCGACGTGACCGGGATCACGGTCACGCTCAACCTGGTCGGCAACAGCGGCGAGCTGTTCGAGACCGAGCAGGAGGTGGCCGGCCTCGAGGCGGGGACGCTCACCTCGCTCACATTTGCCGATCTCCCCGTGTCACCGGGGGTGACCTACGAGATTTCGGTTTCGATCTCCAGAGATGATGACGACGAGGAGAACGACTCGCTGAAGGTCCGATTCACCGTGAATCCGGGCGGATGAAATGGTGATCGATGTCATCGCCGTCATCGGTCTGTTCGTCGCCCTCATGGCGATCTACATGGTGTCGGCGGAGCGGCGTCGGTTCTCTGCGTTGCCCCGGGATGCGAACGTGCTCGACCAAATTCGCCGCCTCGACGAGGACCTCGCCCTCATCGAGGCCGCCGTGGCCAGGCTGCAGCCGGTGGTGAAGTCCCTGGTCGACCGGATGCCGGGTGCGCTGCGGTACGCCGCGGTGGTCACCTTCGACGCCAACGACGAGCGGACCGGCCACACGTCGCGGGCCATTGCCCTCCTCAACGAGCGCCGCGACGGTCTGGTGATCACTCTGCTCCACGGGCCCCGGCAGTCACTCTTCTTCACCAAGATGATCCGCGACGGCCGGGGAATCGAACCGCTCTCGATGGAAGAGCAGACCGCGGTGGATCGGGCCCTGGCAGGGGCGTAGCGCTTCCCGTTTCCCGTTTCCCGTTTCCGGTTTCCCGTTACCCGTTTCCCGTCGCCCGTCGCCCGTCGCCCGTCGCCCGCTCGAGCCGCCTGCTGGCAAGCGGCATGCTGAAGCCAGGGCTGCAGGCTGCATGCTGCAAGCTCCTTCCCGCCTTCTACCATCTTCCCGTGATCGACGTCGCCCTGCTTCGCAGTGATTCCGCCGGGTTGGCCGCTTCGTTCGCTCACCGCGGGGTGACGGTCGACGTACCGGCGCTGGTGGCATTGGATGGGGCGCGCCGTCGGGCGCGGCTGGCCGCCGAGGAGATGCGCGCCGAGCAGAACCGCACCGGCAAGCAGATCGCCCGCCTCCAGGGTGCCGAGAAGCAGAAGGCGATCGCCGCCGCCGCCGCCCTTGCCGAGCGCTACAAGGCCGCCCTGGTCGAGGCGGACGAACTCGACGCCGGGTTCGAAGCGGTCTGGGTGCCGCTGCCCAATCCGCCGCACCCGTCGGTCCCGAAAGGTGTCACCGACGCCGACAACGTCGAGATCCGCAAGCACGGCGCCCCGCCGGTCTTCGGCTTCCCCGTGCTCGACCACGTCGATCTCGGGGAGCGCCTGGGCATCCTCGACATCGATCGCGGCGCCAAGGTCTCCGGGTCGCGGTTCGCCTACCTCAAGGGAGGGGCGGTGCTGCTCGAGTTCGCCCTCGTGCAGTGGGCACTCGGCAGGTTGATGGCCGAGGGGTTCACCCCGGTCGTGCCCCCGGTGCTGGTGCGCGACCAGGCGCTGTTCGGCACCGGCTTCTTCCCCGGGGCCCGTGACCAGGTCTACGCGGTGGGTGTGTCGGACGCGGCAGGGGTGGTGACCTCCGACGACCTCTATCTCGTCGGCACCGCCGAGGTGCCGCTGGCGGGGATGCACGCCGAGGAGATCCTCGACGGCGCCGATCTGCCGCTGCGCTACGCCGGGTTCTCCACGTGTTTCCGCCGCGAGGCGGGGACACACGGCAAGGACGCCCGCGGGATTTTCCGGGTACACCAGTTCGACAAGGTGGAGATGTTCTCCTTCACCACGCCGGAGCAGTCCTGGAACGAGCACGACGCGCTGCTTGCCGTCGAGGAGTCGCTGATCGGCGCCCTCGGCATCCCGTATCGGGTGGTGAACGTGTGCAGCGGCGATCTCGGTGACTCGGCCGCCAAGAAGTACGACATCGAGGGTTGGTTCCCGGGTCAGGGCGCCTACCGCGAACTGACCTCCTGCTCCAACACCACCGACTACCAGGCGCGCCGGCTGCGTATCCGTTACCGCGAGGGGAACGGCGAGCCCGCCGTCGCCCACACCCTCAACGGGACCGCGGTCGCCATCGGTCGCACCCTGATCGCCATCCTGGAGAACGGCCAGCAGGCCGACGGCTCGGTCGTGGTGCCCGAGGTGCTCCGACCCCTCGTCGGGTTCGAGCGGCTGTCGTGAGCAGCCGGGAGGTGTTCTCCCGGATCGCCCGCCGGTACGACCGGCTCAACCGCATCCTCTCCCTGGGACACGACGACGATTGGCGCCGCAGCGCCGTCGCCCACCTCCCCCCGGGACGGGTGCTCGATCTCGGGGCGGGCACCGGTGCGGCCAATCCCGATCTGGGCGACCGCGAAATCGTCGCCCTCGACCCTTCACCGGAGATGCTGGCGCTGAATCCATTGGTGCGGCGGGTCGTCGGCAAAGGAGAACGGCTCCCGTTCGCCGACGGGTGGTTCGACGGGGTCTTTTCCGCCTACGTGGTGCGCAACCTCGATTCGATCCCGGACACTCTGTCCGAGGTCGCCCGGGTGTTGCGTCCCGGGGGAGTGGCGGCGATCGTCGACCTCGGCCGCCCCGAGTCGGCCTGGAAGCGCCGTCTGCACCGGATGGGTACCGCGGTGGTGCTTCCGGTGGCGGGGGCCACCATCGGCGCCGTCGGCGAGTACCGGTACCTGCATCGCAGCCTCGATGCCCTGCCCCCACCGCAGGTGCTCTACGCCGGCGGCCCGCTGCGTCTGGTGGAGGTGTGGCGGATGGGACCACTCGGGTTCGTATACGGGGTGGCGCTGAAGAAGGAGGCACCGGGCGCCGGGCATTAGGGATCAGCCGGAATTCTGATGCCCGTTGCCTGTTACCCGGTACCTTCCTCAGCGGAGAGGGAGGGATTTGAACCCTCGAAGGGGCTATACGCCCCTTACTCGCTTAGCAGGCGAGTGCCTTCGGCCACTCGGCCACCTCTCCCATGAACAGGCATCAGGCAACAGGTATCAGGTATTAGCCGGAGGCCAAGCGACCCCTGGCCCGATGGCCCAACCCTAACCGCGTATGGACTCCTGGTGCCTGTCGCCTCGTGCCTGGTGCCTACCGCGGAGGGAGTGGGATTCGAACCCACGGAACCCCGCAAGGGGTTCAGCAGTTTTCAAGACTGCCGCCTTCGTCCGCTCGGCCATCCCTCCGTGGGCATTATCCCCGGTGGAGGGGCCTCTCACCGGATCGCCGCCTTGGCTCCGCCGCCGAGGAGGCCCCGGTTGCGGCGGATGCGTCGCTCCGCCGATCCGAAGACGAGCGAATCGACCAGGATGCCGATCAGGAGCACCACGATCATCATCGCCATCAGCCCGGAGGCGTCCGCCTGCTCGCGGGCGGTGTGGAGCCGCACCCCGATCGAAGGCCGCGAGGCGATCATCACCAGCAACTCCCCGGCCATGAGCGACCTCCACGCGAACGCCCATCCCTGCTTGAGCCCGGAGACGAACGCGGGGAGCGCCGCCGGCAGCACCACGTGCCGCCACGCCGCCACGCCCCTCGCCCCGAGCACGTTTCCGACGCGCAGCAGGATGGGTGGGATGTGGTCGACACCAGAGATGAGTCCGTTGGCGATGGCCGGGGCCGCCCCGAGCACGATGACGGACAGGATCGCCGTCTCGGTCAAACCGAACATCATGATGGCGAAGGGAAACCAGGCGATCGAAGGCATGCTCTGCAGCCCGGTGATGATCGACCCGATGGCGCGGCGCAGCAGCTCGCTCTGGGACACCGCCATGCCGATCGCCGAACCCACGACGGTCGCCAGAAGGAACCCGAGCGCCGCCCGCTGCATCGTGATCGACACTGCCTCATAGAACCGGGCGGTGGTCATGATCGAGCCGAGTTCTGAGATGACCGTGGCCGGCGGCTTGATGACGTACGGCCGCCATCCGGACCACACCACCGCCTGCCAGCCGGCGAGGACGATGGCCACCGCCAGCAGTTTCGGCCACACCGCCGACCAGAGACGCTGCGCCCGGCCGGCGGCGTCCACCAGCGGCGTGTCGAGGGCATCGAGCCCGCGCAGGTCGGCGTCGAGATGCGAGTTCGGCTCAGCGCCCATGACGGCGGACCTCCTGACGCAGTCGGTCGGTGATCTCGGCGGCGAGCCGCGCCACCGGCGCGGAGTCGATGCGACGGGGCCGCTCGATGTCCACGGCGAATTCGGCGGCCACCCGTCCCGGGCGGCTGGAGAGGACCACCACACGGTCTCCGAGCCTGACCGCCTCGCGCACGTTGTGGGTCACGAACAGGATGGTGAGGTCCGTCGCCAGCCAGATTCGTTCCAACTCGTCGTGCAGACGGTCCCGGGTCATGGCATCGAGCGACCCGAAGGGCTCGTCCATGAGGAGCAGGTCCGCCTCCTGAGCCAGCGCCCGGGCCAGGGCGGCGCGCTGCTGCATCCCGCCCGACAGCTCGTGGGGCCGGTGGCCTCCGAATCCTTCGAGATGGACCAGGCGCAACAGTTCGTCGAGACGCCGGGCCCGCGTCTCGGGCGGTATTCCGCGCAACCGCATCGCCAGGTCGATGTTGCGGGCGACGGTGAGCCAGGGGAAGAGCGCCGGCTCCTGGAACACCACGCCGATGCGCCGGTCGGCGGTGTCGATGGCGCCGTGGTCGAGGTGGTAGATCCCGGCGATCAGGTTGAGCAAGGTGGTCTTCCCGCAGCCCGAGGCCCCGACCAGGCAGACGAACTCGCGGTCCGACACCTTCAGGTTCATGCGATCGAGCGCCGGAACCGAGGAGCGGCCGTCGTGGTAGGTCTTCGACACGTTCTCGATCACCAGCGGGCGTGTCGCCGTCGCCGATCGGACGCCCGGCGCGGTCACGGTTGAACCGGATCCCGACCGAGTTCGGCCAGTACCTGATTGAGCAGATCGAGCGCGTAGATGTCGTCCAGGTCGACGGGTTGGAGGAGTCCGACGCTCACCGCGTGGTCCGCCGAGACGTACAGCGAGTCGGCGATCGGATCCATGGTGAAGGTGAGGTTGTCCCAGGCCGCCGCCATCGTCTCCGGCGGCAGTGCCCTGGTGGTGATCTGTTCGATGGCCGTGTTGACATCCACCATCGCGGCGTCCGGCGCGGCATCGATGAAATCGATCGAGCGCACCAGGGCCCTCAGCACGGCGAGCACGAGGTCGGGGTGCTCTTCGAGGAAGGTGGTGCGCACGATGAGGTGGGTGGTGACGAACTCCCCCTGGGGCCAGAGGTCGCGCTCGTCGAGGAACACCACGCCGCCACCCTCCAACACCAGCCGCGTGGCCCACGGCTCGGGCACCCAGGCGCCGTCGATGGCACCCGATCGGAAGGTTTCGAGCGTCTGCGCATTCTCCTGTGGGATCACCGAGACATCCCCTCCACCCTCGAGGTCGGCGGTCAAACCCTGTTCCAGCAGCCAGGCGCGCAATGCGACGTCCTGGGTATTGCCCAGTTGGGGAGTGGCGATCCGGGCGCCGACCAAGTCGGCCGGGCCCGCGATCCCCGGTCTCACCACCAGCGCCGCACCGCCCGAAGTGCTTCCCGCGATGATCCGGATCGCTTCGCCGTCCGACTGGGCGTAGGCGTTGATCGCCGGGTTCGGTCCGATGAACGTCATGTCGAGGGATTCCGAGAACAGGGCAGTGACCGCATCGGGTCCGGCGTTGAACGTCAACAGCCGCAGGGTTGCGTCGTCCCCGAGTTCTTCCGCAAACCACCCCTCGACGACGCCGACCAGGGCGGGAGCATGGGTCACGTTGGCGAAGTACCCCAGCCGCACCGTCGGGGTGGAGTCGCCTGAGCCACCACAGGCCGGCATGAGGGAAAGGCCGACGAGCACTGCGGCCACCGGAGCCAAGAACCGGGAGAGAGCGGGGTGGGTCACGGGAGGGACTCCATATATCCGACTTTAGAAGTAGGAATACTAGGGTAGTGGACGGGGAAGGTACCCGAGTGCCTCCTACGGTGTCAATCTCCAACGACGACAATCCATACCGGAGAACCCGCCAATGTGGATCACGCGAAAGACCGATTACGCCACCCGGGCCGTGCTGGCGCTCGCCATCCACGGGCGGGAGACCCCGCTCTCGGTGCAGGAACTGGCCGACAGGATCCAGGTCTCCGGTTCCTACCTCGAGCAGATCATGGCGCAGCTCCGGGGTGCCGGCATCGTCAGGTCGGAGCGCGGCCCCAAGGGCGGTTACCGCCTCAACCACGCCCCCGAGGAGATCACCCTCGAAAGGGTGGTGCGGATCTTCCAGGGACCGCTCGCCCCGATCGAATGCGCCACCAGGAGCATGCCGGCGTCGTGTCCCATGGAAGTGGGCTGCACGTTGCGCACGACGTGGGAGGAAGTGCGCGACGCCACGATCGCCATCCTCGAGCGCACCGACTTCGGGTCGCTGGCCCGCCGCGCCGGAGGCCGGTGGGTGGTGGATAAGCCGGTGTCGGCGGACAGTTAGACGCGCCGGGTCAGATGGCAGAGGGCAGGTCTGCTGTCTGCCATCTGCAATCTGCAATCTGCTGTCCTCCTCGCGCGGAGGGGGTGGGATTTGAACCCACGGGACCGGAAATCCGGCCCAACAGTTTTCGAGACTGCCGCCTTCGGCCGCTCGGCCACCCCTCCC
>DATDRW010000025.1:0-42077 GCA_035291545.1 Acidimicrobiia bacterium | reverse complement strand
CATCCCCGCCGCGATCCGCCGAGCCTTGATCGTCCGCGACGGTGGCTGTGCCCATCCCGGATGCGGCCGACCCCACCGCTGGTGCGACGCCCACCACATCGTGCATTGGGCCGACGGCGGACCCACCCGCCTCGACAACCTCATCCTGCTCTGCCGCCGCCACCACCGCATGCGACACGAAGGCGAGACCCGATTATCCCGAGGTGGGTGATCGGGATGAGGGCGGGTTAGGGTGCTCGATCCAGGAGGTGGTCGTGGGTTCGTGGCCCGGTTTCGTCCCCGTCCCCGGAGGGTCGCTGTACACGGAGATCGACGGGTCGGGTCCGGCGATCGCGCTGGTTCACGCCGGTGTGGCCAACCTGCGCATGTGGGACCCGCACGTCCCGGCCCTTGCAGAGCATTACACCGTGATCCGTTACGACACCCGGGGTTTCGGGCGCACCGAGTCCGAACACGTCGAGTTCAGCAACCGGGCCGATCTCATCGCGGTGCTCGATCACGCGCGGGCCGAGCGGGCCATCCTCGTCGGGGTGTCGCGGGGCGGCAGCATCGTTCTCGACACCGCCCTCGAGTACCCGGGACGGACGGCCGGCCTGGCGCTCGTGGCGGGCGGCGTATCCGGCTTCGAAGCGACCGCGTCTCTCGTCGACCCCGCCACCTGGGAGGAGGCGGAGGCGCACTGGAAGGCCAAGGAGTGGGGCTGGCTCGCCGACTTCGAAACGGCGCTGTGGGCGGACGGCCCCGGGCAATCGCCTGATCGGGTGGCACCGGCGGTGCGGGAGGCGGTGCACGGATGGATCCTCTCCAACTACCGGGCCGAGAAGGAGGAGGGCATCCCGCAGACGCTCGACCCGCCGGCAGCCGGGCGCCTCGGAGACCTGGACCTGCCGGTGCTCGTGGCGATCGGGTTGCGCGACGAGGTGGGGGTCATCGAGGCCTGTCGGCACCTGGCGGCGTCGGTCCCCGGAGCGCGGGTCGAGGAGTTCGACGCCGCCCACATGCTCAACCTGGAGCACCCGGAGCACTTCACCCGCTTGCTTCTCGACTTCGCCGCCGACGTCTACGGCTGAAGCGACTCCCCGATGAGGATGGCGTCGAGCGTCGAACTCATCAGCGCCCAGTCGATCGGACCGGAAACCTTGCCGACGATCATGCCGCTGCGGTCGATGAAGAAGGTCTCGGGCACCCCGCGCACCCCGAAGGCGATCGCCGCCCGGGAACGGTCGTCCATCGCCACCGGGTAGCCCCGGCCGAGCTCGTCGAGAAAGGCGATCACGTCGTCGAGGCGCGACTCGTAGGCGAGGCCGAGCACCGTCACCCCGGCGGACCCGTACGCCGCCGCCGCCTCGAGCAGTACGGCGTGTTCCTCCCGGCACGGGATGCACCAGGGCGCCCAGAAGTTGACCACGACCACCGAGCCCTCGAGGTCGGCCAGTGTGAGCGGACCGCCGCCCTCGATGAGGGTCATCGACACCTCGGGGGCGGTTTTGCCGATCAGCGGGGAGGGAGCGAGCGTGGGGTCGGTGCCGAACCGGGAGGCGAACACCACCGCCGCTCCCGTGACCAGCACGACACCCAGGATCACTCCCACCCAGACCCAGGGGCGTCTCACGATCCGGCCTCGGCGATCATCTGCTCCGCCTGGGCGACGATGGCCGGGGGCGCCTCGCCGGAGGCCAGCACGGCCTCGAGGAGGGGGAGAGCCCCGGCCCGGTCGCCAAGGCCGTAGTAGCGGGCGTTGGCCAGCAGCCAGGTGGCGAGGACGTCGCCGGGTGCGGCCTCCAGGCTCTGCTCGAGCAGCGCCACCCCGGTGGCGGCGTCACCCGAGAGGTACGTCATCCATCCCATGTACATGAGCGCCTCGTGGTTGCGTTCCTCGCGTTCGAGCACGGCGAAGTAGTGGGGGAGTGCCGCCGAGAAGTCACCGGCCTCGACGTAGCGCCGGGCGAGAGCGAGTCGCATCGGGATCACATCGGGGTTGGCGGCGACCACCGCCTCCATCTCCTCGTTGCTGATCGTGGACAGGTCGATGGTGGAAGTCTCCGGACCACCGGTGGCGAAACCTCCTTGGGGACGCGGCTCGACGGCCTTGACCAGCCCGACGACCGCGAGGACGGCGGCGACGGAGAATCCGGCCACGGCGAGGGCGATGCGCCGCGGTGAGCGGCCGACGGGCTCCTCGGTCGGGGTCTCGAGGGCACGGAGGGCCTCTGCTGCCTCCGCCTCGTACCGGCGCCGCAGTCGGGCCGCGGTCTCGGCGTCGATCTCTCCCGACTCCTCCTGGCCGCGAAGAGCGATGAGATCGTCGAGGGCGCGATCCCGCCGTTGCTCGAGCAGGACGCGGGACCCGGTGCTCATCCCGCCTCCCGGTCGTGGAGGGCCGCCCGAACCCGGGCCCGGTCGTCGTCGTCGAGGATCGGCACCGTCCCGGAACGGCGTCGGCTGATCACCAGCGCGATTCCGACCCCGGCGGCCAGCACCGGGAGGACCCACAGCAGTGCGGTGCGCCCGCTGCCCGGCGGGTCGAGGAGGACGTCCTCGCCGTAAGTGGCGATGAAGAAGTCGACGATCTCGTCGTCGGTCGACCCCGCAGCGACGCGTTCTTCGATGAGCACCAGCAGCTCCCGGGCGAGGTCGGCGGGCGACGATGCGATCGACTCGTTGTCGCAGATCGGGCACTTGAGGCGGGTGGCGAGGTCGTAGACCCGGTCGGCGTCGGAAGGAGGCGAGGAGGCCAGGACCGCGACCACTACCGCCAGCGACGCCACGATCACGCCGACGGCCACCACATTCCTGACCCGCTCAGACACCGGCGGTCTCCGCGACGACTTCGGTGCGCCGGCGAGCACGCCGTCCGACGAACGACAGGGCACCTCCGCCGACGACCACCACACCACCCAGCCACAGCAACCACATCAACGGGAACCGGTAGGCATCGATGGTGACCCGCGCCGAGCCCTCCTCGATGCGCACGAGCGACAGGTAGACGTCTTCGCGCAGCCCGGTGTGCACCGAGGGGGTGGGGATGGCCTGCACCTGGTTCGGATACTGAGTCAGCGCCGGACGCAGGCGACCCAGATCGGATCCGCCCCGCGACAACTCGACGGTGGCCCCGATCACGGTGCGGTGCCCCTGCTCGCTGAGGAACGGTGCCACATAGGTGAGCGTGTAACCGTCGAAGTCGGCGGACTCGCCGGGTTCGAGCGTGATCGTGTCCCGGCTGTCGAACGAGCCGCTGAAGGCGATCGCAACGGCCACCAGCGCCACCCCGACGTGCGACACCATCCCTCCCCAGTAGCCGGGGTCGGACCGGTACAGGCCGGCCACCGCGCGCCCGTATGGCTCGGGGCGGCTCCGGGCGGTGGCGTGGGCCTGGCGGACGATGACGGACACGATCAGCGCGGCGAACGCAAAGGCGGTGAGCACGGTGATGGAGCGCACCCCGAGGACGGCGACGACGGCGGAGGCCACCGCGGTCGCCTGCAGTGGGCCCCGCAACCGTTCCCAGACGACGATCGCCCGCGCCCGGCGGTAGGGCGTGATCGGGCCCAGCCCGACGGCGAAGAGCAGGACGAGGGTTATCGGAATCGCCGCCCGGTCGAACCAGGGTGCACCGACGGAGACCCGGTCTCCGGTGAACGCCTCGAGCACCATCGGGTAGAGGGTGCCGATGAGGACCACGAAGGCGAAGAGGGCGAGCAGCAGGTTGTTGAGGAGGAACACGCCTTCCCGGCTCGCCAGCGAGTCGAGCCGCGGCGTCGACGCCACCAGGTGGCCGCGGAAGGCGAAGAGGCCGAATCCGGCGACGAGGACGACGAGGAGGAACCCGAGGAGGGCCGGCCCGACCGCGGACTGGGTGAACGAGTGCACCGATGCCACCACCCCGGAACGGGTGAGGAACGTTCCCAGGATCGTCAGGGCAAAGGTGCCGATCACCAGCGCCACGTTCCACGCCTGGAGCATGCCCCGGCGCCGCTGCACCACGGCGGAGTGGACGAAGGCGGTGGCGGTGAGCCAGGGGAGGAACGAGGCATTCTCGACCGGGTCCCACGCCCAGTACCCGCCCCATCCGAGCACCTCGTACGACCACCAGCCGCCGAGGAGGACGCCGAGGGTGAGGAACGTCCACGCCACCAGGGTCCAGCGCCGGGTGCGTTCCAGCCAGGCGGTGGAGCCGTCCCCGGCCACGAGTGCGGCGATGGCAAAGGCGAAGGGCACCGTCATCCCCACAAAGCCCAGGTAGAGCATCGGGGGGTGGATCGCCATCAGGATGTGGTTCTGCAGCAGCGGGTTGGCGCCGGAGCCGTCGAGCGGCACCGGGCTGAGGGTGGTGAAGGGATTGGCCGCGGTGAGCATGAGCCCGAAGAAGAACACGCCGACGATCCCGACCACCGCCAGTGCCGCCGCTCCGATGCGGTCGCCTTCGGTGACGCTGCGCCGGATCCAGGTGGCGTAGCCGGCGAGCACCAGGCCCCAGAGCACGATGCTCCCCTCGAGGGCGGCCCAGGCGGCGGCGATCGTGAACAGGAGCGGCGTGGAGCGGGTGTGGTTCTCGGCGACGTAGCGCAGCGAGAAGTCGTCGGTGAGCAGGGCGAGCTCGAGGGCGCCCATGGCGACCACCGCCCCGAGCAGGAGCCCGCGAACCGGGATGCGGAGCCGCTCCGCTCCGGCCCCGCCGCGGACGAAGACCCGGAAGCCGTCGACGGCCAGCGCGACCGCGCTCGCCAGGGCGAGCGCGACGCCGACGACGCCGAGGTATCCGATCACGGGTAGCGCGAGTCCGGGGTGTAGATCCCGCCGTCTTCCGTGCGGTACTGCTCGTCGTGTTTGATGATCATCGAGTCGCTGGAGAAGATCGACCCGTCCCAGGTCCCCTCGACGACGACCCCGATCCCTTCCCGAAATAGCTGCTGCGGGGCGCCGCGGTGGGTCACGGCGACCGTGGCGATCCCGTCGGTGACCTCGAACCGCACCTCGTCGCCGCCGTCGACGATGGTTCCGGGGACCACCTGGCCGCCGAGGCGAAACCGACCGGCGTCGACCGCGGCCGGGTCGTCGACGATCTCGGAGGGGACCCGGTAGTACACGAGGTTGTCGCGCAGATTGAAGACGAGGAACCCGACGAGGACGGCGAGCAGACCGACCGCAGGCACGATGAACCAGCGATATCGCTTCATCGCCCCTCCCGGTTTCGGCCCAGTCGGGCGGTTCGCCGCACCAGCACCGCCACGTAGCCGATGAGCGTGCCGTACACGACGGCGAACGCCAGCCCCACCCAGCCCCAGTCCGTCATCGGGTGTCTCGAACGATCGGCGGCGCCGACACGCCGGATCCCGCCACCGTGTCGTCGGCCGACGGTGCGGCGAGGAGGTCCTCGAGACGGGCGATCTCGGCCCGGCGGGACACCAGGGCTGCGTATACGACCGTAAAGGCGAAGACGGCGGCGAGCAGCGCCGCCAGCAGCGGGCCGTCGATCTGCGGATCTCCGGGCCGAAGCAGGGTGGGCGGTTGGTGGAGGCCCCGCCACCACACGACCGAGAAATGAACCAGCGGGATCTGCGCCACGGCGACGATCCCGTATACCGCGGCGCGCCGGGCGCGGGTCTCGGGGTCGTCGAACGATCGGCGCAAGGCGAGATAGCCGAGGTAGACGAAGAACATGACCGCGGTGAGCACCAGGCGGGCATCCCACGTCCACCACACCCCCCACACCGGCTTGCCCCAGATGCTCCCGGTCACCAGCGCCAATCCGGTGAAGAGGACGCCGACCTCGGCCGAGGCCCCGGCGATGTGATCCCAGCGCATCCGCCGGGTCTTCAGGTAGGCGACGCCGGCGACGAGGGTGGCGGCGAAGGAGAGGTAGGCGAGCCAGGCCGATGGCACGTGCACGTACATGATGCGCTGCAGGTCGCCCTGGACCGCATCGGGCGGCACCACGAGGCCGAGGACGAGCGCGGTGGCCAGCATCAACCCGGCGGCGATCTCCAGCGGCCTGATCACGATTCCTCCAGCGGGCGGGCGGTGAGCACTCCTGCCAGTGCCAGGACGACGTCCACGACCGACAACAGGAGGATCCACCGGAGGATACCCAAACCCATCCGCAAGCCTTCCGTGGCCTGAGCCCCCGCCAGCAGGATCGGCACCGCGATCGGGACCACGAGCAGCGGGGCGAGGCTCGACCGGGTGCCGAGGCCGCCGGCCACGTTGCCGGCGATGGTCCCCACCATGGCGATCCCGGCGCAGGTGAGGGGGACGATCGCGGCGAGCCATCCGGGATCGACGACCTCCGGGTCGTAGAGGACGAAGGTCACCGCACCGATCACCACGGCGAAAACCGTGAGCAGGAGCGCGGCCGCCAGCGCGGCGGCGACGAATCGGACCGCCGGGTCCACCCCGAGCAGGGTGAGCATGTCCCGTCGGGACTCACCCAGCGAAGCACTCTGGCGCTGGGTGACGATCGTGCCGAAGAGCAGCAGCACCACCCAGAACATCCCCGGGCCGATCCGGTCGAGCAGCGGTGTGTCGATCCCCACCGCCATCGGGACCACCAGCAATGCCACCGTCCCGAACGGGACGATCACCAGCATCACCTCTCCGGCGCGCCGCTCGTCGCGCAGGTGGGCGCCGAACAGGGTGGTGACGTGGCGGATCACGGCGCCACTTCCGCGAGCGTGCCGTCGCGCACCTCGACGGCACGCTCGATCATCGCCGCCGCCCGCTCCCGCTCGTGGGAGACGAGCACCGCTGCCCCGCCCCGCCCGGTGACCTCGGCGACGACGTGCGCCACGAGCCGGAAGGCTTCCGGATCGAGCCCGACGTGGGCCTCATCGAGCAGGAGTAAGGAGGGTCCGATCAGCAGCATCCGGGCGAACTCGGCGCGGCGTCGCATCCCGTTGGAGCAGTGCACCACCCGGCGCCGGGCCGCGCCGGCGAGCCCGACGTCGGCGAGTGCCCGGTCGGCGGCAACCCGGGTGGCCCCGGCGAGTGCGGCCACGAGGTACAGGTTTTCGGCAAGGGTGAGGTGCGGGGCGAGCGCCGGATCGTGGGCGACGAACCCGATCCTCGGTCGGATCGACTCGACCTCGGGTGTCGCCAGGCGGGCGCCGAGCACCGTGCCCGTCCCCGAGGCGGGACGGAGCAGCGTCGCCATCACCCGGAGCAGGGTGGTCTTCCCCGAGCCGTTGGCGCCGAAGAGGCCGATCGCCTCGCCGGGAGCGATGCGCAGCGAGACGTCGCGCAGGACGAGGGTGCCGGGCCGGCGCACGGCGACACCGTCGAGCGTGACGACGGGGGTTGACATCGGGGGAGGAGTGTACGGAGCGGCAGAGCCACACCGGACGGCGCCGCTACCGTCCATCACAGTGCCCCTCTTGCCGCCGACGATCGAGGACGTGCGACGCGCCGCCGCCATCCTCTCCGGGGTTGCGGTCCGGACACCGCTCCTGGCGTCACCCGCCCTGACATCTCGGTGCGGGCGACCGGTGTTCGTGAAACCCGAGACCCTCCAGGTGACCGGTTCGTTCAAGTTCCGGGGGGCCTTCCATTTCGTGTCACGCATCCCCGAACCGGAGCGATCTCGCGGGGTGGTGGCGTATTCGTCGGGGAACCACGCCCAGGGTGTCGCCGCAGCTGCGGCCCGGTTCGGGATCCCCGCCACCATCGTCATGCCCGCCGACGCCCCGGCGACCAAGATCGCCCGCACCCGGGCGCATGGCGCCACCGTCGTCGAGTACGACCGCGACCGGGAGAGCCGCGAGGAGATCGCCGCCGGGATCGCCGCCGACACCGGGGCGACGATCCTTCCCCCCTACGACCATCCGTGGACGATCGCCGGACAGGGCACCATCGGACTCGAGATCGCCGCCGATTGGACCGCCGCCGATCCAGGACCGATCGTGCTCGTGCCGTGCAGCGGTGGTGGTCTTGCCGCCGGTATCGGGATCGCGCTCGCCGCCGATCTCCCCGGGGCCTCCGTGCACCTCGCCGAACCGGAGGGGTTCGACGACCACGCACGATCCCTCGCCGCCGGCCGCCGCGTCGCGGTGGACCGCACGAGCGGTTCGATCTGCGACGCCCTCCTCAGCCAGATGCCGGGCGAGCTGACTTTCGAGGTGAACCGCCGCCTGGTGGGCGGAGCGCACGCGGTGACCGACGAGGCCGTCCTGGCCGCGATGAGGACGGCCTTCGAAGATCTCAGGCTGGTCGTGGAGCCCGGCGGTGCGGTCGGCCTCGCCGTCTTGCTCGAAGGCATGATCCCCGGCACGGGTCCCGTGGTCGTCGTGCTCTCCGGGGGCAACGTCGACCCGGCGCTCCTCGCCCGGGCCATCGGCCTCCCCGGGCTCTGAACGCTCAGACCGCAATCCGGGTGAGGACGGGCACCGGTCGGGACGGCAGCGCCAGCGGCGCAGATGCGTCGACGAGCCTGACATCGGTCACCTCGAGCCACCGCCACAGCAGATGGGCCTCCTCGGCGTCGACGGTGCTGCGGGCGACCTCGTCGAACGGGCCGTCTCCCGACCCGGGCAGGAGCGGGGGCCGGCGCCCATTCGGCCACGCCGCCACCAGCCGTCCCCGGTCGATGAGGGCGCCGCCCTCGGGGCCTTCGACCCGCAGCAGTCCGGCCTCCTGCATCGCCCGCCATGCCCGGCGCCGCTCCAGGGCGGTGGCGAGGGCCCGGTGGCGGTCTCGCACCCACCCCGCCTCTTCGAAACGCCGTTGTCGGGCGAGGAGACCGATCCGGGCCTCCAGGGGGTCGAGCAGGATGGCCGGGTCGCGGTCGACGCCGTGCACCACCCGTCCGACCACCGGGGCGTAGTCGGATTCCGACAGTGTGCCGTCGCACGGGCACAGGGCGGTCCCCAGCTGGGCGAACGAGCAGGGGCCGGGGCGCGATCCCGGAAGATGGGTGCAGCGTCGTACCGGGGCGGCGTCCCAGATCGCCTCCATCACCGTGCGCGCCGTCGCCATCGACCGGAACGGCCCGAGGTGGAACCGCGCTCCCGGGACGACCGTGCGGACGAGGGAGAGCCGGGGGAAACGCTCACCGGTGAACCGCACATAGTGGACTGCCCTCGGGGGTTTCGATCGCCGGTTGTGCCGCGGGCGATGGGCGGCGATCAGCCGCAGCTCGGTCACCTCGGCTTCGAGCTCGGTCTCACAGACCCGGTAGTCGACGGCGGCGAGCTCGCGCAGCATCTGTTCGATCGACCTGCGGGTGTCCCCGTAGAAGTAGGAGCGCACCCGGGAGCGAAGATCCTTCGCCTTGCCGATGTAGAACACCTCACCGCGCCGATCCCGGAACAGGTACACGCCGGGGCGCCGGGGGAGCGCGTCGGTGAGCGCGATCTTCCGGTAATCGGCCCTGCCCCGGGCGGTGGGGAGCGCGAGGAGATCGTCGAGATGGGTGACCCCGAGCGATCCGGCGCGCTCGAGGAGGCTCCACAACACGTGGGCGGTGGCGGCGGCGTCCTCGAGGGCACGGTGCGTCGGGGTCACTGGGGACCGGAAGTAGCCGGCGAGTGTGCCGAGGCGCAGATCGTGTGTCTCTGTGCCGAGCAGGCGGCGCGCCAGTCCCAGCGTGTCGATGGTCCGGTTGGGGAGGCGTCCGTACCCGTGCGCCACCGCGGCGGCGTTGAGGTACCCGAGGTCGTACCGGACGTTGTGCCCGACGATCACCGCATCACCGATGAACTCGAGCAATGTGGGAAGCGCCTCGGCCACGCCGGGCGCTCCGACGAGCATGGCGTGGGTGATCCCGGTCATGATGGTGATGAAAGGCGGGATCGGGAGTCCCGGGTCCACCAGGGTGTGGAACGTGCCCTGGGACTCGCCGCCGAGGTACCGGATCGCACCGATCTCGGTGATGCCGAGGTCGGCGGCGACGCCCCCCGTCGTCTCGATGTCGAGCACGCAGAACGGCACCCGGGAGAGCGGTGCTCCCAGGTCGTCGAACGATCGCTGCAGGGGGAGCGGCACCGGCCTCCACCGAAGGGGAGCCGATGCTAATCGAACAGGTGTTCGCCCCCAAGGAGCCACGGGTAGACTGCCGTCCCCGGTCGAGGAGGAGACCATGACTCACCGCAAGGCAGCCGCCGTCGCCTGGACTCCGTCCGGGACCGAGCACTTCACCGGGGAGGTCCGGTCCGGGCCGCTGCACGCCCCGCACGACCCCGCGGATCTCAACGTGCTCGCGGTCGCCTTCGCCCCGGGCGCCCGCAGCGACTGGCACACGCATCCGGGGGGACAGGTGTTGTACGTGGTCTCGGGCACGGCGTGGGTCCAGGCCGAGGGGGAGGCGACGGTGGCAGCCCACCCCGGCGACGCGGTGCATGCCGCCGCCGGTGTGATCCACTGGCACGGCGCCGCTCCGGAGGCTCCCATGGTCCATCTGTCGATCACCCACGGCGGGCCGACCGAATGGCTGGCGCGCAAGGTGACGGACGACGAGTACCGCCGCTAGGCGCGGGCCGGGGATCAGGCCCGCTGGCGCAGGGCCTCGAACAGCAGGATGCCCGCGGCCATGGCCGCATTGAGGCTGTCGACGGATCCGGGCATCGGGATCACCACGACGGCATCGGCGGCGTCGAGCCAGACGTGGCTCAACCCGTATTGCTCGCTCCCGATCACGACGGCCACCGGGCCGGTCATGTCGACGGCGTAGTACGCCTCGGTGCCGGCGGGGGTGGCGGCGAGGATCCGGATCCCGGTGGTGCGCAGGTGTGCGACCGCGGCGGAGGAATCGGTGACCGCCAGCGGGACCGTGAACAGGGTGCCGAGGGAGGCTCGCACCACATTGGGGTTGAACGGGTCGGTGGTGGGGTCGGCGACGATCACCCCCGACGCTCCGGCCGCCTCGGCCGTCCGCAGCATCGTCCCCAGGTTCCCCGGCTTCTCGATGGACTCGGCCACGAGCACCAGGGGGTTGCCGGAGACGGGGATGCGGTCCACTCCGGTCCCGAACCGCGGGGCGACGGCGAGGAGCCCCTCGGGGCGTTCCCGGTACGAGGCCTTGCGGAACGGTTCTTCCGTCACCGCGATGATCTCCGCTCCGCAGCGTTGCGCCCCGTCGACGAGTGCCGCCTCGTTGCCACCCAGGTACAGGGCGGGGCAGACGTAGAGGGTCTCGATGCGGATCGTGGCCTGGATCGCCCTGGAGAGCTCGCGGTATCCCTCGATCACGAACCGGCCGGTGGAATCGCGCTCCCGGCGGTCGCGCAGCCGCACCAGCGCCTTGATCCGGGGGTTGGTCGTGCTGGTGATCGGGTCGGTCACCACCCACTCCTCCTCGAGGAACCTCCGCCGCCGGCGTCGGTCACCCACCGGTCGCACACGATGCCCTCGTACTCCGGACGGGTGGTGAGGAGTCCCGCGGCAAGAACCGGGAGGAGGATGGGGGTGCGGCGCATCCCGTGATGATGGCGCACCGGCGCCGGGTCGCAAACCCCGGGCTCAGCCGGAGGGGTCGAGGGCGTACGGCGCCGACGTGTCGCGCCACCCGGTGAGGTCGCCGCCGTATCCCGGGTCGTACTTGGCGAAGACCGCCTCCCGGGCGGTGTGCTGCTCCGCCTTGCTCCGCACCCGCCGACCGGTCACCGGGTACTCGGTCCTGGCGATGCGGAACGTTGCAGCCGGCTCCGACTCGAGATTGCGACACCAGTCGCTGTCTCCTCCCGATCCGGAGAGGAGATAGATGGTCTCGCCCGAGACGACGAACCAGATCTCGACGGTGTGCGGTCGCCCGGAACGGCGGCCGGTCGTCGTCAGGTACCCGTAGTCGGCGCCGGCATGCTGGGGTTTCATGCGAGTCTCTCTCCGGCGGCCACCGCCACCGCGAGGTGATTCTCCGGTGGCGCCAAAGGGCACGACCACTGCTGGTCGAAGGCGCACGATGGGTGATAGGCGAAGTTGAAGTCGAGCACCACCTCTCCGTCGTTCCCCCCGAGGTCGGCGCCCTTGGCGGTGTCGAGCAGGTATCGCCCCCCACCGTAGGTGGTGACGCCGTTGGTCGGGTCGCGGAAGGGGGCGAACACCCCGCCGGCGTAGTCGTCGAGCCAGAACAGGGTGAGCGAGCAGTCGACTCCGTCCAGCGTGAAGGCGACACGGCCGAAGGCGTGGGCCGCGGTGCTCCCCGCGTCGCCGTGGGCGATGGTGACCCTTCGCTCCGGCACCGCCGTGACCGTGGCAACGATGCGGGCCGCGGGGTCGTACGGATAGCTGAGCACCTCGTGGACGGAACGGCGATCGGCCGGAACCGGGCTCTGCTCATGGGTGCGCAGCAAGTGGCGGCGCCCGGCGATCCAGTGGTCCCAACCCGGGTGCGGGGGCAATCGCCGCACCGACGCGTAGAGATCGGCCACCTCCCGGCGGTACTCCCACAGGGTGAGCGACGCCCGGGGCTCAGCAATGAGCTCATGCCCCGGGCGTCGCGTCTCCGTCATCGGGTCTCGGCCTACAGGAATCCGTTGGCCTCGAGCCACTCCCGGGCGAGGGCATCGGCGTCCTCGGCATCGATGCCGTAGCGTTTGTTCAGCTCGGTGAGCTCGATCGTGGTGATCTTCGCGGTCACCGAGTCGAGGAGAGCGGCAAGTTCATCGCCGTAGGCGGCCACGATCTCGTCGGTGGTCACCGGCACGATGTTCTCCGCCGGCTGCAGGTTCAGGTCGTCCGCGAGGAGCACAAACCCCTTGGCGGCGATGACCCCGTCCGAGGTGAAGAGGAGCGCCACGTCGATCTCACCACCCTCGAGGGCGGCCACCGTGAGCGGTCCCCCGACATCGAGCGGCCGGAAGGCTGTGAACTCGAGGCCGTACACCTCCTGGAGCCCGATCAGGCAGTACTGCCGCTCGGGGCACTCCGGCGGCCCGCCGAAGACCAGCGTGCCGTTGTATGCCGCCAGGTCGCTGACTGTGGAAAGGCTGAGCGCAGCCGCCGTTTCCGCGGTGACCACGATGCCGTTCTTGTCCTCGGCCGGGCCGTATGCCAACGGCACCAGGCCGGCGTCGGTGACGGCCGCCACCAATGCCTGATAGGTCTCCTCCGGGTCCGGGGTCGGGGTCCCACCCTCGAAGGTGAGCAGACTGCCGGTGTATTCGACCAGCAGATCGATTTCGCCGTTCTTCAGGGCCGGGTTCACCAGCTCGCGCGATCCGAGGTTGAAGGTCCGGCTCACCGGGTATCCGTTCGCCTCGAGCACCTGGGCGTAGATCTCGCCCAGGATCAACGACTCGCCGAAGTTGAATGAGCTCACGGTGATCGTCGGACCCTCTTTGGTGCCGTCTCCCGATCCGTCATCGCCACAGGCGCTCACGACGAGCGCCAAAGCGACCAGGATCGCCCCGACGGCCCGATTGCGGATGCGAATCCGCATGGGTTTCTCCTCTCGGTGTGTTGGTTTCGGGCGCGTCGATAGTGCGCCCCGCCGAATCAACCCTCTGTTCGAGGGGAATGTTCCCGGTCAGCCGACGTCGGCGGTCCTTCGGTGCCGTGCGTTGGCCATCCCCACCGGCACCACCCGCCGCTCGAGCCGGGAAAACCCGACATCGGTGGCCACCGCGAGCAGCGCGACCAGCACCGCACCGGCGGCGATCTGCACCATGTCACGGACCGCAAAGCCGTCGATGATGAACCGGCCCAGACCCCCGTAGGCGACCAGCGCACCGAGCGGCGCGGTGGCCACGACCTGGACCGCGGCGATCCGGATGCCGGCGAGGATGATCGGCGAGGCGATCGGGAGTTCGACGGTGGTGAGCACGCGCGTGCCGGTGATTCCCATGCCCCGTGCTGCCTCGACGGTCTCCGGATCGACGCTCCGGATCCCGGCGTGGGTGTTGGTGAAGATGGGAGGGAGGGCGAGGGCGAAAAGCGCCACGAAGGTCGGGAGGAACCCGAGCCCGCTGTCGATGAACGGCACTGCGTCCGCCAGCCGGATCGTGAGGGGCAGCGCCAGCGCCACGATGCCGAAGGAGGGGAGCGCCCGCCCGATGTTGACCAATGACACCGCGGCGAACCCGCCCCGTCCGGTGTGGCCGAGCCAGGCGCCCAGCGGCAACGCCACCACAATGGCGGCGGCGAGCGCCGTCGCCGACACCGTGACGTGCTCCCAGATCCGCACCAGGTACCCGGCGTCGCCGTCCCAGTGCTCGACGAACCAGCGGAAGAGGTCGCCGAGGAACTCGATCATGCCGCCACCCTCGGCCGGGTCCACGGAGCGAGGATCCGGCCGACGAGCACGATCACCAGGTCGATGCCCACCGCCAGGAGCACCGAGAGGGCGGTACCGAGCACGATCTCGGTTGCGGTTTCGGAGAACCGCCTCAGGCCGCTGAGGATGAAGAACCCGACGCCGCCCTGTCCGATCAGCGCGGTGACGGTGACCAGGCCGACGGTCGTCACCGCGGCGATGCGAATCCCGGCGAGGATCACCGGGAGCGCCAACGGAAGCTCGATCTCGACGAAGAGCCGCCGCCGTCCGTACCCCATCCCGAGGGCCGACTCGCGCACCGCCGGATCGATCCCCTGGACACCGGCGACGATGTTGCGGATGAGGATGAGCAGCGTGTAGGAGACCAGGCCGATCTCGGCGGTGAGGATCGAGAAACCGGTGATCGGGACGAAAAAGGCGAACAGGGCGAGCGAGGGGATCGTGTACAGGGTTCCGGTCACCCAGGTGATCGGGGGATAGGTGCGGGGGAAGCGCAGACCCACGATGGCCAGGGCGAGGGATAGCGCCAGCCCGACCCCGAGGGCGATCCCGGTGAGCACCAGGTGCTCCACCACCTTGTCCCGCACGTCGTCGAGGTGGTCGAAGATCCATCCCCAGTCGATGAAGGCGCGGGCGATCACGAGGTCACCTGGCGGCTGATCGCCTCGACGCTCAGCATCCCCAGGTACCGGTCGCCGTCGAACACCGGCGCCACCCGGGTGTGGCCGGTGATGGCGGTGTCGAGGGCATCGCGCAGCGAGTCCGTCGGACGGAGCCGAACCGCAAAAGGACGCGGGGTGACATCTGCGACCGAATCGGTCACCTCGCTGCCCCAGGCCCACCCGAGCAATTCCCCGCTGGAGACGATGCCGAACCAATCCACGCCGTAGCCCGCCATGGCGGCAACGGCATCGGCCCGGGGCGCCGATCGATCGACCACCGGCCCCGTCTCGAGCGGCACGTCGGCGATCCGGATCAGGGAGAGGCGCTTGATGCCGCGGTCCGAGCCGAGGAAACCCTCGACGAACCGGTTCACCGGGGCCTCGAGGATCGCCGCGGGAGGGGCGTATTGCTCGAGGACCCCGCCGACGTTCAGGATCGCCACCCGGTCTCCGAGCTTGATCGCCTCATCGATGTCGTGGGTGACGAGCACGATCGTCTTGTGGAGGGTGCGCTGCAGTGCCAGCAGCTCGTCCTGGAGACGGGAGCGCAGGATCGGATCGACCGCCCCGAAGGGCTCGTCCATTAACAGCACCGGCGGGTCGGCGGCGAGGGCACGGGCCACCCCCACCCGCTGGCGTTGGCCGCCGGAGAGCTCCGCCGGATACCGGTTGCGCAAGCCGGGATCGAGGTCGACGAGGGCGATCAGCTCGTCGGTGCGGCTCTCCACCGCGGCGCGCTCCCAGCCGAGCATGCGAGGGACGGTGGCGATGTTCTCGGCGATGGTGCGATGCGGGAACAACCCGACCTGTTGGATCACGTAGCCGATGCCGCGGCGGAGCTCCGGAGCCGGCACTGCCATGACGTCCCGGCCGGCGATACGGATCGTCCCGCTGGTCGGCTCGACGAGCCGGTTGATCATCTTGAGGGTGGTGGTCTTGCCGCAGCCCGATGGGCCGACCAGGACCACGATTTCGCCTTCGGCCACCTCGAGGGTGAGCGAGCCGACCGCAGGAGCGGCCGAGCCGGGATAGGTCTTGCTCACCTCGCGCAGCTCGATCATGGCGGCGACGGACACGGGGAACCTCCCTCCGGCGAGACTAGGTGGCGGGGCCGAGCCGGGCAGGGTTGCGGGCTCAGGCGCCGACGACGGCGCCGACCGCGGCCGCCAGCAGCGGGGCCCGGTCCACTCGCTCCCACGTGAAGAAACCGTGGGGTTGGTCGGCGGCCCGCCCGAAGTGGCCGTGGTACGCAGTGGGCCGGTAGATCGGGCGGCGCAAATCGAGGATGGAGATGATCGCGGCCGGGGTGAGCCTGCCGAACACGTCCCGCACCGCTTCCTCGATCGCCTCCTCGGTGATCCCGTCGGTGGTGGAGCCCTTGCAATCGATGGAGAGCATCGTCGGGTCGGCGAGTCCGATCGCATAGCCGAGCCGCACCTCGCACTCGCGGGCGAGTCCGGCGGCGACCACGTTCTTGGCGATATAGCGGGCCATGTACGCCGCAGACCGGTCCACCTTTGAGGGGTCCTTGCCGCTGAAGGCGCCTCCGCCGTGGCGGGCCCACCCGCCGTAGGTGTCGACGATGATCTTGCGTCCGGTGAGGCCGGTGTCGCCGGCAGGCCCTCCTCGGGAAAATCGACCGGTGGGGTTGACGTGGACGACGGTGGCTTCGTCCCACCACTCGCCGAGCACCGGTCTGAGGATCCGGTCGATCACCGCCTCGGCGAGGTCGCCCTGGGCGTCGTCCCAGCGGGGCCCGTGTTGTGTGGATAGCACCACCGAGGAGATGCCGACGGGATGCCCGTCCACGTAGGCGACCGTCACCTGGCTCTTGGCGTCGGGCCGCAGGTCGGGGATCACCCCCGACACGCGCACTTCTGCCTGTCGGGCGACGACCTGCTGGGCGAGCATGATCGGAAGCGGCATCAGCTCGGGGGTGTCGGCAACGGCGTAGCCGAACATCATGCCCTGGTCGCCGGCTCCCATCTCGTCGTCGTTCGCCAGGCCGAGGGCGATGTCCGGGCTCTGTTCCTGGACCGCCACCACGATCCGGGCGGCAGCGGCGTCGAACCCGGCTTCGCGAGAGGTGTACCCGATCGAACGCAGGGCGTCGCGGGCCACCGACTCGAGGTCGACGTCGGCCCGGGCCGTGATCTCTCCGGCCACGATCCCCAACCCGTCGGTGAGGAGCACCTCGCACGCCACCCGCGCCGCCGGATCCTGGGAGAGGACGGCGTCGAGGATGGCGTCCGACACCTGGTCGGCCGCCTTGTCCGGGTGGCCCATTGCCACGGACTCGCTGGTGAACTGGGTGCGCCGCGACGACACGTCGTCTGCCTTCGGTGGATCGTGATGACTGAGGCAGGCTAGCGCCGTACCGGCTCCCACCCCGCAGGTCACCAGCGTTCCCGGTGCACCCTTCCCGGGCGGGGACCGGCTTCCAGTGACGACGACCTGCGATCGGGGGCGGGGTGCCCCACGGTGACGATCCCGAGCAGGACCACGTCGTCGGGGATCCCGAGGAGGGGGCGGATCGGTGCGGCCCGGTGGCCGCCCTGGACTCCCGCGGCCAGTCCTTCGGCGACGGCGGTGAGGAGCATCGCCATCAGTGCCGTCCCGCCGTCTACCCACCACCAGGGAATCGCCTCGAGGACGCCGGGATCCTTGTCGGGTGCGGAGTACCGGGTGCGGTACACCGCCGGTTCGAGGCAGATCACGAGATGGGCGCCGGCCGTGGACAACCACGGGTCGAAACCCCGCTCCACCCGCTGTGCCTCACCGCAGGCGGCGGCGATCGCGGCAATGCGCATTGGGTCGGTCACGACGACGATCGCGATGCCCTGCGCCCACCCGGCCGACGGAGCGGAGAGACCGGCGGCGACGATGCGATCGAGCGCGTCGGGGGCGACCGGGGCTCCGGTGTAGTGCCGGACCATCCGGCGGCGACGCAGTGCCTCCGCCAGATCCATCAGCCGGTGTCGAGGTCGCGGGTCATCGGGTTGCGGCCAACGCCGCCAGGACCCGCGGTTCGACCACCTCTCCGCCCGCCGCCACCCGGCACCCAACCGCGATCTCGTCTACCGGGGCGGTGTCGAATTCCCCGTCGCGGGTGAGGTGCTCGAACAGGTTGACGACGTTGCGGCTGAACATCTCCGAGGCGTTTCCGGCCGTGCCCGAGGCGAGGTCGGTCGGTCCGAGAATGGTGACACCGCCGTGGTCCACCACCTCGTCGGGCACGGTCAGTTCGCAGTTGCCGCCGGACGAGGCGGCTACGTCGACTACGACGGTGCCCGGCCGCATCGCGGCGACCATTTCCGCGGTGACGAGGACCGGGGCACGGCGTCCCGGCACCTGGGCCGTGGCGATGACGACGTCCGCGGCGGCGACCGCGGCGGCGAGGGCGTGCTGCTGTGCGCTCCGGGTTGCCTCGTCGACCTCGGCGGCGTAACCGCCGCCGCCTTCGGCAGCGGCCGCCACCGGGCCGCCGACGAAGCGGGCGCCGAGGCTCTCGATCTGGTCCCGGGCCTCGGGACGGATGTCGTATCCGAAGACCACCGCTCCCAGGCGCTTGGCGGTGGCGATCGCCTGCAGCCCGGCGACGCCGGTTCCGAGCACGAGCACCTGGGCCGGTCGGATCGTCCCGGCCGCGGTGGTCAACATTGGGAAGAAGCGGGGGAGGGTGCGGGCGGCGAGCAGCACCGCCTCGTAACCGGCGGCCGTCGCCTGGCTGGAGAGCACGTCCATGGCCTGGGCCAGGGTCGTGCGGGGGAGCAACTCGAGGGCATAGGCGGCGGTCCCGGTGGAGGCGATGGCGGCGATGTTGGCGGGATCGCCGAGCGGATCGAGCAACGCGATCACGACCTTGGCCCCGGCGACATCGGTGGAGCGGAGCGGTCCGATCCCGAAGAGGACGTCGGCCGACTCCGGGTCGCCGGGGACGATTTCGGCGCCGGCATCCGTGTAGGCGGTGTCGGGGAAGCCGGCGGCGGCGCCGGCCCCGGTGGGTACCACGACCCGGTGTCCGGCGGCAACGAGGGGTCCGACCTCGCGGGGGACGATGGCAACCCGGCGTTCTCCGGGGCGGCTCTCGCGGTGAATGCGCAACAGCATCGGCCGGGAGCGTAACGGCCGCAAGAGCGCCTCCGGTCAGCCGCCGCTCGACCACCCTTTTTCGGGAAGGAAGGCGGCGGCGGCCTGCGGTCCCCAGGTGCCCGCCGGGTACGGATGGACGGGGAGCGTGGCGTGGACCAGCGGCGTGTACAGGCGCCACGCCTCCTCCGTTTCGTCGTGGCGCACGAACAGCGTCTGGTCGCCTTCGAGCACGTCGGCGAGCAGCGTCTCGTAGGCGTCGGGGATGGTGCCGAACGCCTCCGCGTACGAGAAGTGGAGGGGGACGGGGCGCAGCCGCGTGGAGGCTCCCGGCTCCTTCACGTCGATCTCGAGCGAGAAACCCTCGTCGGGTTGCAGGACGAGGCGGAGGACGTCGTTGCCGGCGATGCAGTCGTCGACGACCGAGTGGAATAGGCACACCGGGGGGCGGCGAAACAGCACGGCCACCTCGGTCATCCGTCGCGGCATCGCTTTGCCGGTGCGCAGGAAAAAGGGGACTCCCTGCCACCTCCAGTTGTCGATCCAGACCCGAACCGCGGCGAAGGTGGGGGTGGTCGATGCGGGGTCGACCCCGGGGGTATTGCGGTAGGCGGTCACGGTCGCCCCGGCCACGGTCCCGGCCCCGTACTGGCCGAGCACCACGGCATCCGGCGATATCTCGCGGATCGAACGGAGCACCTTCACCTTTTCGTCGCGCACCGCATCCGCAGAGAAGGTGGACGGTGCCTCCATGGCGACGAGCGTGAGCACCTGGGTGAGGTGGCTCTGCACCATGTCGGCGAGGACCCCGGTTCGGTCGTAGTAGGCGCCGCGCCCGGCTACGTCGAGCGCCTCCGCAACCGTGATCTCGACCCGCTCGACCCGGTCCCGGTTCCACGATGCCTCGAAGATCGGGTTGGTGAAACGGAACACGAGCAGGTTCTGCACGGATTCCTTGCCGAGGTAGTGGTCGATGCGGTAGATCTGGCGTTCGGCGAAGTGGCGGTGGAGCGCGTCGTTGAGGGTGCGAGCCGAGGCGAGATCTCCCCCGAAGGGTTTCTCGACCACGATCCGGGTCCAACCGGGGCCGGCGGCGAGGCCCGAACGCCCGAGGCGCTCGATGGTGTCGGCGAATGCCGTCGGTGGAAGTGCCAGATAGAGGAGGCGGTTGCCTCTGGTTCCGTGGGCGGCATCGAGCGCCTCGATCCGCGCTGCCAGGTCGGTCATGTCGCCGGTGCGACCCACGCGCTGATAGGAGACGTGACGACCTGCCCACGCCGCCGCTTCGGCGGCGGGCACTCCGGACGCGGTGAGCGCCTTCGCGGCCACGCTCTGGTAGGCGGCGTCGTCGAGTGCGGAGGTGGCAACACCGACCACATGGCACGCGCCGCCCGGCATCAGCGAGTGCAGGGCGGGCAGCAGCTTGCGCGTGGTGAGGTCGCCGGTGCCTCCGAGCACCACGAACAGGTGCGGCTCGGGCGTCATGCGTTGTACGCGCCGGCGGCGACGTCGCCGCCCTCACCGGTCCAGTCGGTGTGGAAGAACTCGCCGCGGGGGCGATCGATCCGCTCGTAGGTGTGGGCGCCGAAGTAGTCGCGGAGCGCCTGGATGAGGTTCGCCGGGAGACGAGCGGTGCGGTACGAGTCGAAGAAGGCAAGCGCAGACCCGTAGGCCGGGACGGGGATCCCCGCCGTCACCGCCTGCGCCACGGTGCGCCGCCATCCGTCCTGCGCCGCGGCCACCTCGGCGGCGAAATCGGCTGCGAGCAGCAGGTTGGGCAGATCCGGGTCGGCCCCGAACGCGTCGCGAATGCGCTCGAGGATGGCCGCTCGGATGATGCAGCCCTCCCTCCACAGCAGGGCGATCCCGCCGTGGTCGATGTTCCAGCCGAACTCCTCCGAGGCGGCGCGGAGCAGCATGAATCCCTGGGTGTAGGAGACGATCCTCGAGGCGTACAGCGCCTGCTCGAGGTCGGCGAGTATGGCGCTGCGTTCTCCGCGGATACGGGGGACGGGCCCGGTCAGGACCGAAGCGGCGTGGGTGCGCTCCGCCTTGAGTGCCGACACCGCGCGGGCGAACACCGCCTCCGTCGCCAGGGTGAGGGGTTGGCCCATGGCCAGCGCCGACTCCACCGTCCAGCGCCCGGTGCCCTTCTGTCCGGCGGCGTCGAGGATCCTCTCCAGCAGCGGTTCACCGTCTTCCCGGCGGCGGAGCACTGCGGCGGTGATCTCGACGAGATACGACTCGAGACGGCCGCGGTTCCAATCCGCGAACACGGCGGCCATCTCGTGATGGGTCATGCCGAGTCCGGCGTGCATCAGGTGGTACGCCTCGGCGAGGAGTTGGATGTCGCCGTACTCGATCCCGTTGTGGACCATCTTCACGAAGTGCCCGGCACCGCCCGGCCCCACCCACGAGCAACACGGGGTCCCGTCGGCCACCTTCGCCGCGATCGATTGGAGCACGTGCGAGATGAGCGGCCACGCCTCCGGATCACCGCCGGGCATGATCGAAGGGCCGTGCCGCGCGCCCTCCTCGCCTCCGGAGATGCCGGCGCCGACGAATCGGATGCCGGACGCACCGAGGGCGGCCACCCTGCGGTCGGTGTCCCGGAAGTGGCTGTTGCCGCCGTCGACGACCACGTCGCCCGGTGACAACAGCGGAACGAGCTCGTCGAGCACGGCGTCGACCGGGGGACCGGCCTTCACCATGAGGAGGATCCGGCGCGGCGGGGCGAGGGCGGAGACCAGCTCGGCGACGCTGCCGGCTCCGGTGATCGTCGTACCCGCCGCCGGGCCGGCGAGGTACTCCTGTGTGCGGGCCGGAGTGCGATTGTGGACGATCACGCCGAACCCGTGGTCGTGCATGTTCAGCGCGAGGTTCTGCCCCATCACGGCGAGGCCGATCAGGCCGATGTCGGCAGGCACGGGACTCCCGGGTCGGAGGGGAGACAGGCTACCTGCCGCAGCCGGTCCGCCTATCCCGGGTGCGGCGGGAGCGGCGCTGCGGCCATGGCGATCTCCATCTGACCGGGGTGGTTCGGGAGCGGCTTGCGCTCTCCGGTCCGCTGAAA
Organism: Acidimicrobiia bacterium; assembly: GCA_035291545.1. GTDB lineage: Bacteria > Actinomycetota > Acidimicrobiia > Spongiisociales > UBA11373 > UBA11373. The sequence goes on along the minus strand of DATDRW010000025.1, from coordinate 20,053 downwards.
CTCGCACCGTTCGTAGAGGCGGATGGCCGACTCGTTCACCTCGTTCACCCATAGGCGGAGACGCCCGATCCCCCGATCCCGGCACCAGGCAGTGACCGCTGCGACCAGCGCCGCCCCCACGCCTCGACCCCGGTGCGCCGGGTCCACCCACAGGGCGACGAGTTGGGCGCTGTCCCGGTCCTCATCCCCGAGGATCGCGCACATCCCGAGCCAGACGCGGCTCTCCACCGCGGCAAAGTTCGCCCGGTGCTCGGAGGGTGCGGCCCGCTGCTGCCAGACCTCGTCGGCGAGGGCGGACTCGCCGGCAAGCGTTGCTGCATACGCGTCCGGAGAATCCGCCAGCGCGGTCAGCCGCGTCCGCCGGAGTTCAGCCCAATCTCCCGATCGCGTCGGCCGGACCTCCACCGCTGTGATGCTACGCGAGCCGGGCCGTGTCTCCGACTACGCGGGGTACGGCGGGAGCGGCACCTCATCCAGCCACGCCGCGAAGAACGCGCCGAGGTCGCGGCCCGACAACTCCTCGGCGACCGCGATGAAGTCGGCGGTGGCGGCGTTGCCGTGACGGAATCGGGCATGGTAGGTCGTGAGGATGTCCTTCATCAGGTCGTCGCCCACCTCTTTCCGCAAAGCGTAGAGGGTGAGGCCTCCCCGCCAGTAGACCCCGGCTGCGAACAACTCACCGACCCCGGGGTCCGAGATCGGCCGGAGCGTCTGTCCGCCGAGCGCGGTGTGCAGGGTTTTGGCGTATGCCTCCATGGCAGCGGCGCCATACTCCTCTTCGACCCAGAGGAACTCCCCGAAGGTGGCGAAGCCCTCGTTCAGCCAGATGTCGCGCCAGGTGGCGGGGGTGACGCTGTCGCCGAACCATTGATGGGCGAGTTCGTGGGCGACGACCTCGTTGTCGACCACGTCTTCGCCCATCATCGTCATCGTCTGCGTCTCCATTGCCGCCGGGAACCCGGGGACGATGACGTGCCCGTACTGCTCGAAGGGATACGGGCCGAACCACTCGGTGAACAGGGTGAGCATCTCGGCGGTCCGGGAGAAGGCCGCCGGCGGCGAGGGCATCGCCGCCGGCACGTAGTCGCGCAGGACAACCCCGTCGGGGCCGTCCGACTCTGAGAGCACGTAGTCGCCTATGGCCAGGGTGGCGAGGTAAGTGGCCATGGGGTCGGGCATGTCCCAGGTGAAGGTCGTCGTCGTGTCGGCCTCGGTCTCGGCGACGAGTTCACCGTTGGACACCGCAGTGAGGCCCGAAGGCACCGTGGCGCTGATCGTGAACGATGCCTTGTCGGACGGATGGTCGCTGCCGGGGAACCAGGTGTGCGCCGCCTCCGGTTCGGCGAACACGTACGCGGTGTCGCCGACCGTGGTCCATCCCGCCTGGATGCCGATCGAGTCGACCCCGATCGTGGTGGGTGTCCCGTGATAGGCGACCTCCACGGAGAAGCCCTCCCCGGCGGGGATCGTGTTCGGTAGGGCGACGATGACGTCGTGGCCGTCTCGCTCGAAGCCGGCCGGAGCGCCGTCGACCGTGATGTCGTCGATGTCCATACCGACGAAGTCGAGGGTGAACCAGGCGAGATCGGCCGTGGCGGAGGCGTCGATGACCGTCGTCGCTGCAATCGCCCGCAGCGTCTCGTCGACGGTCAGGGCGATCGAGTAGTGCTCGACGTCGAAGCCCGGGTTCCCCAGGAGCGGGAAGTAGGGGTCGCCGATGCCGGCCGCGCCGTCATCGGGCGTCGTCGTGCCGAGGGTGGTCGTCGTGCCCGGCACGGTGGTCGGGATCGTGGCTCCCGTCGTGGTCGTGGTCGTTGCGGGGCCGGTCGTCGTCGGCTCGGGAAACGACAGGCCGCCACAGGCGGCCAAGAGCAACATGGTGACGGGGAGGAGGCGGCGGCGGGCCATGCATCGGCGACGATACCGTCGCTCCGGCCCCGGCCGGTCTGCCGGTGATACCGTCGGCACCGTGAGGTTCCGGCCTTCCCTCGTGCTCCGTCAGGCGCTCGACGCCGCCCTCGAGGCGCTGACGCGGCTCGAGCCCGCCCAGGTTCCGGCGGCATTGCGACCCGTGGTCAGGGCCTCCGGGCTCACTCCGCCGCTCGAAACCCGACTGGTGCGGGAGCTCGACACGCTGGACTGGCTGCGGCACAAGGCGCTCGAGCAATGGGAGGGAGCGGCGGCCGCACTCGTGGAGGACGGGCCCGACCGGGCCTCGGCGCTGTTCCTGATCCGTCCCGAGGGATGGGCGGGCGATCTGGTGCGGCTCGCCTGGGAGCCCGGGTGGGCGGCCGGGGCCGGGGCAGGGGAGAAGGCATCGCGCGACACCGAGGCCGTGCGCGTCGAGCGGAACGAGGCGCGGGACCGGCTCAGGGAGACGATGCGAGAACGCGACGAACTGCGCCGCACCGTCCGGAGGCTGGAGCGGTCCGCCGCGGAGCCGGTGCGCGTCGAGCAGCAGGAGGCGTCCCGCCATCGCGAGCAGCTGGTCGAACGGGAGGCAGACCGGGAGCGGGAACGGGAGCAATACGAGCGCCGTCTCGCCGCTACCGAGACCGAGACGAAGCGTCTCCACACCGCGCTGCAGAAGGCCCGCGAGGGGAGGAAGGCCGCCGAGGCGCGGCTCGAGGAAACGCGCCAGAACCCGGGCTGGGCGAAGGGAGGAGCCGAGCTCGCCCGGACTCTCGACTCGGTGGTGGCCGCCGCCGTTCGCGTCACCCCCGACGACGAGGTGGTCCGGGGTGTGGCCTCGCTCCGGCTGCCCGGCGGGGTTCGTCCCGACACCGCGGAGGCGGTCGACCTCGTGCTCGACCACCGCGGTCCCATGCACCTGGTGGTCGACGGCTACAACGTCGGTCTCGCCCTCGCCGCCGGAGAGGCGGCGGAGGTACGAGCCCGCCTCGCGCCGGTGCTCGGCCGGATCCGCACCATCGCGCGTCCTCCTCGCAGCGTCACCGTGGTCTACGACTCGAGCCGCGAGGGCTCCCGGATCAAGGGCGTCGCCGGGGTGGCGGTCCGTTTTGCTCCGCCGGGTACCACCGCCGACGACGTGATCGTCGGCCTGGCGTCGGTACCGGGGACTGTGGTGATCAGCAACGACCGCGAGGTGCGCGAGCGCGCCGAGCGCGCCGGGGCGCTGGCGCTCTGGGCCGAGGCACTCGTCGCCTGGGCCCGGCGCAGGCGGTGACGTCCCGGAACTGTCATACCCGTTCCGTACGGTGGGCTCACCTGACCCCGGAGGAGGGTGAGACGATGCGAATCGACTGTGACGAGTGCGCCATGCAGCACACCCCGGCGTGCCTCGACTGTGTGGTCGGGCACCTTCTCAAGGACCTCCTCGGTCCGATCGAGGTCGATCGGGAACAGGCGGTTGCGCTCGAGGTGCTCGCCGAGGCGGGCCTCGTCCCTCGACTGCGACTGGTGCCCAGGGCCGTCGGGGACTGACTGCGTTTACCCTCGCCGGTCGTGGACCTCGCAGACCGGATCGGGGTGGTGTTCGAGCGGCACGGGTGTGCCGGTCACGGTGTCACCGGGGCCGCACCCTTTCCCGAGATGGCATCCCACCTGGCGGACGCTGCCGCTTCGGGTCGTTCCGGAGGACTTTCGTTCACCTTCCGGGATCCGGGGACCTCGAGCGACGTGACGGTTTCCTTCCCGTGGGCCGCCAGCATCGTGGTGGCGGCGATGGCCTACCTTCCCGCGGCCGGATCCCCGGGCCCGTCCCAGCCGGGGACGGCCCGGATCGCCCGATTCGCCACCCGGGATCACTACCGACCGCTCCGAACCGCGCTGGGCGAGGTGGCGCAGATCCTGATCGAGGCAGGACACCGCGCCGAGGTGCTCGTGGACGACAATCGACTCGTCGACCGTGCCGCCGCGGTGCGCGCCGGTGTCGGGTGGTCGGGCAAGAGCACTCTGGTGCTCGTTCCCGGCGCAGGGCCGTGGGTCCTGCTGGGGAGCGTGGTCACCGATGCCCGGCTGGCGGCCACCGCGGCGATGCGTCGATCGTGCGGCACCTGCACCGCCTGCATTCCGGCGTGCCCTACCGGCGCCATCGTCGCCCCCGGTGTGCTCGACGCCCGGCGCTGCCTCTCCGCGGTGCTGCAGACGGCGGGATGGATCGCGGTCGAGCTGCGGGAGGCAGTAGGAGACCGGCTGTACGGGTGCGACGACTGTCTCGACGCGTGCCCGCCGGGTGACCGCCTGGTGGCCGCCGGCGCCACACCCGGGGGACGGGTCGACGTTTACGCCCTGCTCCGCGCCGACGACGCAACGCTCCGGGCTGCGGTTCCGCACTTCTACGTCCCGCGCAACGAGGGACGCTGGCTGCGCCGCAACGCGCTGGTGGTGTTGGGCAACACCGGAGGATCCGATGCCGTCGGGGTGCTGTCGGGATACGCCGCACATCGCGACCCGGTGCTGCGGGGACACGCCGCCTGGGCTCTGGGCAGACTGGGTGGAGCCCGAACCAGAGCGGTGCTGCGACGGGTGGCGGCCGGTGATCCGGACGCGCGTGTCGTCGCCGAAGCGATGGCTGCGCTCGACGGTACGCTGGCGCGGTGATCCTCGTCGCCGACGTCCACGGCGCCTTCGAAGATCTCGCCCGGGTGGCTTCCGCCGGAGAACCCTTGCTCGTGCTCGGTGACCTGCTCAATGTCGTCGACCACCGCACCCATCAAGGAATGCTCGCCGACGTGGTCGGGGAAGAGTTGGTCGCACGACTCGCCGACCTGCGCAGCCGGGGCGACCGGGAGGGGGCGCGGGCCGCATGGCGATTGGTCGCCGTGGGGCGGGAGGAGGAAATCCGGGAGCGTTTCGACGCTTTGACCGAGGCCGCCTACGCGGCGATGGGGGCGGCGCTGCGCGACGCCGAGGCCTACGTGACCTTCGGCAACGTCGACCGACCCGATCGCCTTGCCGCCCACCTTCCACCGGGGTGCCGGTTCGTCGACGGCGAGGTTCTCGAGATCGAGGGTTTCGCTGTCGGATTCGCCGGTGGCGGAGTGCCTGCGCTCGGTACTCCCGGCGAGGTCGAGGAGGAAGAGATGCGTCGCAAGCTCGCCGCCCTCGGGCCGGTCGACGTGTTGTGCACCCACGTCGCTCCCGCCGTGCCCGCGCTGAGCGGCGACGTGATCGGGGGGAGGCCGAAACACTCCGAGGTGGTGCTGGAGTACCTCCTCGAGCAGCGGCCGCGGTGGCACTACTTCGGAGACATCCATCAGCCACAGGCGACCCGCTGGCGGGTGGGGGCCACCGTGTGCCGCAACGTGGGGTACTTCCGGGCCACCCGGCGGCCGGTCCGCCACGACCCGGCGACGTGAACACCCCGCTCCCGGGATCGGTGGACCTGGGCCGGCTCGCCGGGGCCTACCGGTATCGAGCCGAGGACACCGCGGCGGAGCGTGCCGCCGCGGCTGCCGAGGCCGCGGGGCTCGGTCCCGGGATGCTGGCGATCGACGTCGGCGGGGGCGCCGGCGGTCACGCCGCCGTGTTCGCCGCGCGGGGGGCGCGGGTGCTCGTCGTCGATCGCTCGCCGGACATGGCGCGGGCGGCGCGGCACGCCGGACTTCGGGTCGTGGTCGGCGACGGCGCCGCACTCCCGGTCGCCGGGGCTACGGCCGACCTCGTGTACTTCCACCTGTCGATCCATCACGGGCCGCCGGAGCGCTGGCTCGCCGAGGCGGCGCGCGTCGCCCGCCCCGGGGGGTTGGTGTGGGTGTGGACTCTCGCCCCGGAGCACCACCGCTCCTCGTTCCTCGCCAGATGGTTCCCGTCGGTGGCGGAGATCGACGAGAAGCGGTTCCCCGATCCTGCGGATCTCGCCGTACTCATGCGCCGATGCGGCCTGGCTTCACCGGAGCAGTCGCGGCACACCGAGCGAGTGACGCGCACCGCGGGCTCATGGGTGTCGGCGGTGCGCGCGGGATTCGTGTCCACGCTGCACCTGCTGGATCGCGCCGAATTGGAGGCCGGCCTGTCGGCCTTCACCGCTGCGTACCCCGAGGCGGAGGCACCCGTGAGCTACGACCTGGCATTCTGCCGGGTGTCGGCGACCCGGCCGTCGCTACCCTCCTGATCGTGGAAGGAACCGTCCGCACCTCGGAGGCGAGCGCACCGCCGGAGACCGTCTTCGCCGTGGCCGCCGACCTGGCCGCCTACCCGCAGTGGGCAACCGGCGTCGCGACGGTGGAGGTCCTCGAGACCGATTCGGAAGGTCGGGCGGCGCGGGCCCGGTTCGAGGTCGACGGCTTCATCAAACGGATCACCTACGAGCTCGTCTACGACTACGACGCCCCCCGCCGGATCTCGTGGCGGGCGGTTCCGGGCGACGACATCAGGGACATGGAGGGGTGCTACGAGTTTCGCCCCCGCGACGGAGGCACCGAGATCGTGTACGCCCTGCGGGTAGAGCCGGCCTTCGTGATCCCCGGGTTCCTGCGTCGGCAGGCGGAGAAACAGATCGTGCAAGCGGCGCTGCGGGGTTTGCGGCGCCGCGCCGAGGAGCAGGCCGGATCCGGATGAGGGTCCTGCTGATCACCGGGAAGGGCGGGGTGGGCAAGACCACGGTCTCCGCCGCGACCGCACTGCGCGCCGCCGATCTCGGCCATCGCACCCTCGTGATGTCGACCGACCCGGCGCACAGCCTCGCCGACGCATTCGGAGTGCCGCTGGGCGACGAACCGGTCGAGGTGGTCCCCGGATTGCTCGGTCAGCAGATCGACGCCCAGCTGCGCCTCGAGCACCAATGGGGAACCGTGCGGGACTACCTCGCTGAGTTGTTCGACTGGGGTGGCGCCCACGGCATCGCCGCCGAGGAACTCGTGGTGTTCCCCGGCATGGACGAGCTGTTCGCCCTCGCCGAGGTCCAGGACCACGTGAGCTCGGGCTCGTTCGACACGATCGTCGTGGATTGCGCCCCGACCGCCGAGACGCTTCGGCTGCTCAGCCTTCCCGACGCCCTCGGCTGGTACATGGAGAAGCTCTTTCCCCTCGAGCGCCGTGTCGCCAGGGTGATTCGCCCTGTGCTGTCGCGGGTCATGTCGATGCCGATTCCCGGTGACGACGTGTTCCAGGCGGGGGAGGGCTTTTACGACAGGATCGAGGGGATCCGGCGCGTGCTCTCATCCCCCGAGGTCACCAGCGCCCGGCTGGTGATGAACCTGGAGAAGATGGTGGTGGCCGAGGCGCGTCGTACCTACACCTACCTCGGGCTGTTCGGCTATGCGGTGGACGCCGCCATCGTGAACCGGATCATCCCCGAGGAGGTCACCGACCCCTATTTCAAGCGGTGGCGTGAGGTGCAAGCCGAGCACCTCGCCACGGTCGAGGACGCCTTCGCCGACCTGGCACTGTTGCGGTTGCGCCTGTTCGATGAGGAGATGGTGGGGATCGACAAGCTGCGCATGGTGGGCGACGAGCTCTACGGTGATCGAGACCCGACGGCCCGACTGGCGGTGAACGCCCCCTTCCGGGTGTTCGAACAGGAGGACGAGGTGGTGCTGGCGCTGCGACTGCCTCTCGCCGAGCGGGGCGAGGTCGACGTGGTGCGCCACCACGACGATGTGTATGTCACCGTCGGTCCCTACCGCCGTTCGTTGATGCTTCCGGACTCGCTGCGGCGGCGCGAGGTGATCGGGGCCAGGCTCACGGGCGGCGAGCTCTGGGTGCGTTTCGGGGTGCGCAGTGGATGAGCACCCCGAGCTCCACGAGCTCAGCGATGCGGCGAGGCGCGGACTGCAGCGGGCAGGCGTGCACCTGATGAAGGCGGTGATCGAGGTCGTAGCCGGTCTCAGCGCCTTCCTCGAGGAGATGAACGTCTCGGGCTCGGAGCGGCCGGATTCCGATGACGGGCCCGAGCGCATCGAGGTCGAGTAGACGCGACTACGGACCGCCGGTCGCAGTCCGATGGTGGTTCGGGAGCCGATGCGGTGACTTTCACCTCGACCGGCCGAATAAACCTGAGAGATCACCACTCATATTTCCGTATCGTGGGAATGAGGGATCGGACGCCGGGTTAGCCTGGATTCCCATGAGGGTGATCGCGGTCGACTGCGGGGGGTCCAACGTCCGCACCGCCGCGGCCGACGGCACAGGGGTCCTCGGACGCATCGCCAAGGCGGGGACGCCGGACGACCTCGGCGACCTCGCCGCGGTGATCGCCGGCTTGGTGGGCGATCCGTACCCCGCGACCGCACTGGGTGTGGGGGTAGCCGGGCTGGTCGACGTCGCCTCCCGCACGCTGCGGTGGATGCCGCACCGGCCGGGGCACGACATCCCACTCGGCGCCCAGCTCGAAGGCCGGCTGGGGCTTCCGGTGGTCGTCGACAACGACGCCAACCTGGCGGCGCTCGCCGAGGCCACCCGGGGCGCGGGAGTCGGCCACCGGATGGTCCTCGTGGTGACGGTCGGCACCGGTATCGGGGGCGGCCTGGTCATCGACGGGAGGATCGAGCGGGGCCGTTGTCACCTCGGAGAGATCGGGCACATGACCGTCGATCCGGCCGGTCCGCAATGCGCCTGCGGCCGCCGCGGGTGCTGGGAGGCGCTCGCCTCCGGGACGGCGCTCGATCGCGCCGCCCGCCGCCTGGCGGTCTCCGACCCGCGGGGAGCACTGGCAGGGGTGGCGGCCACCGAAGACGTCGATGGTGCCACCCTGGTCGCGATGGCGAGTGCCGGCGACCGATCCGCCCGGGAGGCACTCGACGCGGCGGCCGGCGCCCTCGGCCGCGGCCTCGCCTCGCTCGTGGCGATTCTCGACCCGGACGTCATCGTGGTGGGGGGAGGGGTAGGAGCGATTGGGGAGGCGATCCTGGAACCGGCGAGACGCGCGATGATGGCGGCTACGCCTGGCCGGGAACACCGGCGGGATACCCCGCTCGTGGCGGCCCGGTTCGGTGTGGATGCCGGTCTCGTTGGAGCCGCGCTGGCGGCGGGAGGTGGCGCGTGAGCGAACGGCCGCAGTGGAAGTTGGCGCTCGACGCCGTGGTGCCCTCGGGGAAACTGCTGTATCGGCTCGCCGGTGACGATCGGGTGCCGCGGCCGACCAGGGTGCTGGCGCTCGCCGCGCTCGCTTACGCGGTGCTCCCGATCGATCTGATCCCGGACTCGATTCCGGTCCTGGGCAAGGTCGACGATTTCGGCCTGGCCGCCTTCGCGCTGGTGCGGCTGGTGAACGACGCAGGGCCCGAACTGGTGCAAGAGCACTGGGACGGTGACGCCGACACCCTCGAGGCGTTCCTCGGTGCGGTCTCCCTGCTCGACTCCCTGATCCCGGCGCGGGTGCGGCGTCTCGTGTCCCTGTTGGACCGATGAACGCCGGCCGCCTCCTCTTCGGAAGCCTCGTCGCGGCTCTCGGTGTCGTGTTCATGCTCGATTCGGCCGGGGTGGTTTCGGCCGGCGACGTCATCGGGTCGTGGTGGCCGGTGTCGATCGTGGCGCTCGGCCTATTCCACGTCGCCGGAGCCCGCGGCCCCCGGGCCAGCTCCGCGGTGCTCGTACTGGTCGGGCTCGGCCTGCTCGCGGTCACCACCGGGGTGTTCGGCTCCGACGCCTGGCACTACGTGTGGCCGTCGGCGCTGGTCCTCATCGGTCTGTGGATCCTCCTCGGGTGGGGCAAGCGATACGGCATCCGGCCGTCCGACGACGAAGAGGTCGACGGGATCGCGGTGCTCGGGTCGGCGCGGCTCGCCACCCGCTCCCAGAGCTTTCGCCGGGCGTCGGTCACGTCGATCCTGGGTGGGATCACCCTCGATCTCACCGAGGCGCTTCCGGTGGCGGGCGGCGCGAACGTCTCGATCACCACGCTGTTGGGGGGCGTTTCGGTCCTCGTCCCCCGGGGTTGGCTGGTCGAGATCCGCGGGCTACCCCTCATGGGGAGCTGGGACGACACCACCGATCGCACTGCGGTCGGCCCGGGTGCACCCCGGTTGGAGATCCAAGTGCTCGTCGCCCTCGGCGGGGTCGAGGTCAAGCACGCCGGGCGCTGGCGCTGAGCGGGTTCGGCGCGGTCGCAATCCGTACACTCCTTTCCCCGGGGCGAGGAGGAGGAGCTCGGGTATGAACCACGCCGTGCTGTTCCCCGGTCAGGGGAGCCAGTTCGTGGGGATGGGCGCCGACCTGTTCGACGCCATGCCCGATCTCCTCGGCGCCGCCGATGACACTCTGGGCTGGTCGCTGCGCCGTCTCTGCCTCGACGGGCCTGAAGAGGCGCTGACGAGGACCGAGCACGCCCAGCCGGCGCTCTTCGCGGTTTCGTACGCATTGTGGATGGCCCTGGCGGTCCGTATCGCCCGGCCGGCAGGCGCCGCCGGGCACTCGCTCGGCGAGTACACCGCCCTCGCCGCCGCCGGGTCGTTCGGGTTCTTGGACGGGCTGCGGCTGGTGGCGGCGCGGGGGCGGGCGATGGCGGCCGCCGCAGACGCCGATCTCTCGGGAATGGCGGCACTCATCGGAGGCGACTTCGCCGCCGCCGAAGCGCTGGCGGCGGCGCGGCGGGCTGCCGGCGGGCGGCTCTGGGTGGCGAATCTGAACGCCCCCGGCCAGGTGGTGGTGGCGGGCGGGGTCGCGGATCTGTTGTGGGCCGGGGAGCACGCCGCAGAGCACGGCCTCCGCCGCGTGGTCGCCCTCAACGTGGCGGGGGCGTTCCACTCCCCGATCATGGCGCCGGCCGCCGCATCTCTCGGGGCGGCGGTCGAGGCGACGCCGATGGGAGCGCCGGCCTTTCCGGTGTGGGCCAACGCCACGGCGCGGCCCCATGAGGGGGACATCGGCAGCACCCTGCTCGCCCAATTGACATCGCCGGTGCGCTTCGCCGAGTCGCTCACCGCGATGGCGGCGTCGGGGATCGATGCGTTCGTGCACGTCGGGCCCGGTGATGTAACCGCCGGCCTGGCGCGGAGGTCGGTAGAGGGTACGGAGGCGATCGCCGTGTCCTCCCTCGAAGACATCGGGGCGGCGGCCGACCGGTTCGGGGTCGGAGCATGACGGAGAGAGAGCACGCGATGCGCAGCGCCATCATCACCGGGTGGGGGAAGTGCGTCCCTCCGGCGGTCCTCAGCAATGCCGACCTCGAGACCATCGCCGACACCACCGACGAATGGATCACCAGCCGTACCGGGATCAAGGAGCGGCGCATCAGCCACGTCGAGACCTCCGACCTGTCGGCGGTGGCGGCACGGCGGGCGCTGGCGGCCGCCGGGCTCGAACCCGGCGACGTCGACCTGCTCATCGTGGCCACCTGCAGCCCCGACCGGATGATCCCCAGTGCCGCCACGATGGTGCAGGCGAAGATCGGGGCGACCGCGGCGGCGGCGATGGACCTCAACGCCGCTTGCAGCGGGTTCCTGTTCGCGCTGAGCATCGCAGACCAGATGATCCGCGCCGGCGGCGTTCGCCGGGCCCTGATCATCGGTGCGGAGAAGCTGTCCTTCTGGCTCGACTTCAGTAATCGCGCCACGTGCGTGCTCTTCGGCGACGGGGCGGGCGCGGTCGTGCTCGAAGCCTCCGACGAACCGGCCGGACTGCTCGCCTTCGAACTCGGCTCCGACGGCACTGCCGGCGACCTGCTCTGCGTGCCCGCCAGCGGCACCGAGGGCAGTCCGATGCGCACGATCCTCCCCACGATCCTCATGGAGGGGCCCGAGGTGTTTCGCCGCGCGGTCACCGCCATGGGGGACTCTTCGGCGCGTGTGATGGCCCGCGCCGGGCTGGAGGTCGGCGACGTCGACCTGCTCATCCCGCACCAGGCCAATGTCCGCATCATCGACGCCACCGCTCGCCGGCTGTCACTGGACCCCGCCAAGGTGTTCGTGAACATCGCCTCGTACGGGAACACGTCGGCGGCGACGATCCCCATCGCCATCACCGAGGCGCTGGAGGAGGGGCGGATCACGCCCGGGAGCAATATCGTCTTCACCGCATTCGGCGGCGGCTTCACCTGGGCCGCCGCGATGTACCGGTGGGGTTCCCGGGTCACGCCGCTGGGGACGAGCGACGCCGAGCTTCCGCCGAGCACCGCGACGGCACTCGAACTGCTGGCACCGAACATCGCCCTCCACGGGAAAGGGATCTGATGGCCTCGCGGGTGGCGCTCGTCACCGGAGGGTCGCGGGGGATCGGTCGGGCGATCGCCGAGCGACTTGCTGCAGACGGCCACCGGGTCGCGGTCAATTTCCATACGCGGGGCGACGCCGCCGATGAGGTCGTCGCCGGCATTCGCGCCCGGGGGGGAGAGGCGATCGCCGTCGGGGGCGACGTCGGAGACGGTGGCGCCGTCACTGCGATGTTCGCTGTGGTCGAGGAGGCGTTGGGACCGGTGGAGATCCTCGTGAACAACGCCGGCATCACCGCCGACGGTCTCCTCCTCCGGATGAAGCCCGAGGCCTGGGAGGCGGTGATCCGGACCAACCTCGACTCGGTCTACCACTGCACCAGAGCGGCCCTGCGCGGCATGCTCAAGGCGCGCTGGGGCCGGGTGGTGAACGTCGCCTCGGTGGCCGGCATCGTCGGCAATCCGGGACAGGCCAACTACGCCGCCGCCAAGGCAGGCGTGATCGGCTTTACGAGATCCGTCGCCAAGGAGGTCGGCTCGCGGGGGATCACGGTGAATGCCGTGGCCCCTGGTTTCGTGGAGACGGACATGACCGACGCGCTCGGCGACGGCGTTCGGGTTGCGGTGCTTCCCTCGATCGCCATCGGGCGTTTCGGGACGCCGCCGGAGATCGCGTCCGCGGTGGGCTATCTTGCCTCGGACGATGCCGCCTACGTAACCGGCCAGGTGCTGGTCGTCGATGGTGGCCTCAGTTTCTGAGGCCACCCAGAACAAGGAGCCAACACATGGACAGGGCCACAGTCGAAGCCAAGATGACCGACCTGCTCGTCGACGAGCTCGGGCTCGATCGCGACAAGATCACGATGAGCGCCAAGTTCGAGGAGGACCTCGAGGTCGATTCCCTCGGCGTGGTCGAGCTGCTCATGGCGCTCGAGGACACGTTTGGTGTCTCCATCCCCGACGAGGAGGCCGAGTCCATCGCCACGGTCGGCCAGGCGGTCGACGTGGTGATGCAGAAGCTCGCGGGCTGAAGACCGTGGCGCGACGAGTCGTCGTCACCGGCCTGGGAACGGTCAATCCGATCGGGAAGGATGTCGGAACGTTCTGGAGTGCGGCGCGCGCCGGCACATCCGGCGTCGGCCAGATCACCGCCTTCGACGCCTCGGGGCTGAAGGTGACGATCGCCGCCGAGGTGCACGACTTCGATCCCGAGCAGTACATCGAGCGTCGCGAGGCGCGGCGTCTCGACCGGTACGACCAGTTCTTTTGGGCCTCCACACACCAGGCGCTCGAGGATGCCGGGATCTCGTATGAGCCGGACGATCCGGCAGCGCTGCGTGCCGGTGTGGTCGTCGGCTCCGGCATCGGGGGAATGATCTCCTTCCAGGAGGGGATCGACACGATGCGACAGCGGGGGCACGATCGGGTGAGCCCGCTGGCGATCACCCAGATCATCTCCAACATGGCTGCAGGCCTGGTGTCGATCCGGTACAACCTCTTCGGTCCGAACACCTGCACCGTGACCGCCTGCGCGGCATCGGCCAATGCCATCGGTGATGCCGCCGAGATCATCAAGCGCGGCGCCGCCGACGTGATGGTGGCCGGTGGGGGGGAGGCACCGGTGTGCGAGTTCGCCGTCGCCGGGTTCAGCCAGGCGCGGGCGCTCTCTACCCGCAACGACGATCCCGCTCACGCCAGTCGTCCGTTCGACGCCGGGCGCGATGGTTTCGTCATGGGTGAGGGCGCCGCCACGCTGATCCTCGAAGAGCGGGAACACGCCATCGCCCGCCAGGCGAAGATCTACGCCGAGATCATCGGATACGGCATGTCGGCCGACGGCTACCACATCACCCTGCCCCGCCCCGGCGGGGGCGGGGCCGCCCGGGCGATGCAGTCCGCCCTGGACGACGCCGGGATTACCGCGGCCGACATCGACTACATCAACGCCCACGGCACCTCGACGCAGGCGAACGACTCCACGGAGACCGCGGCGATCAAGACCGTGTTCGGTGATCACGCCCACTCGGTCCCGATTTCTTCGACCAAGTCGATGACCGGGCATCTGTTGGGCGGGGCCGGCGCGCTGGAGTCACTGGTCTGCATCCTGGCGATCCGCGACGGGGTCGTACCTCCGACGATCAACTACGAGGTCCCCGACCCCGAGTGCGACCTCGACTACGTGCCCAACGTCGCCCGGGAGGTGCGGGTGCGCACCGCGATGACGAACTCGTTCGGGTTCGGTGGACACAACGTGTCGCTCGTGTTCCGGGCACATTGATGGGCTTGCTGCCGCGCGGAGCAACGGCGGCAAGAAGTCCCCAGTCCACCGTCTGCCGAACGCGCGATCACCTTCGTTGACCATTGACGATTGACTCCCCTCATCCCCGCGGCAGGAGCGCCAGTTGTCGCGACTGAGCCACGAGGCGACCCCCCGAGTCCCACACCTCGCCGTCCTCCTCGAGGAATCCCCCGGTGATGAAGCGCGTGGTGAATGCGCATCGCAACCATCCGGCGGCGGGACGGGCTCGCACGTGGGCGGTGAGCTCCATGGTGGGCACCCACGCCACGGGGAGATCGGTGAAGAAGATGGTCGGGGGGAAGGCGTCCACGGCTACGAGGAGGGCGATCGTGTCGATCGGCTCCCCGTCACGGAGGCGGAACCACCCCTCCACCCGCGGCGCCCCGGAGCCGCCCCACGCCGAGGCCCGCTCCGGGGGAAGGCGCAACTCGACCCGGCCCATGAACGGGGGCGGGAAGGTGTCCGTCGGTTCGATCGGAATGCAGTCCGCGACCGGGGGGAGGGCGGGGGGCCCCGCCTCCAGCCGCTCGGCGCCCGCGGACTCTTCGAGGTCCCCGAAGGAGCCGAGGATCCGGACCAGGGGATGCGCCGCGTCGGAGAGGGTGGCGCTCACCGTGGTGAACCGCTTTCCGGCCTTGACGACTTCGGTGTCCACGGTGACCGGGCCGGGCGCGCCCGGGGCCAGGTAGTGGGCGGTGACCGTCACCGGATCGGGCCGGCCGGAGGCGAGGGCCGCGGCCCGCGCCGCCATCGCCAGCAGATACCCCCCGTTGGCGGCACCGACGATGTCCCAGCCGGGGGCGATCCCTCCCGCCCAGCGTCCGGCACCAACCGGCGACATCGCCGATGCCGCGGCCAGGCTCACGGAGAATCCTCACCGGACGGCGACCGATCGCTCGCATCGTCCTTGGCGACGAGCACGTCGCGGTCCGACTGTATCCGCCACTCGGCGAAGGAGCGTACCGCGAGGACGACCACCACCCCGACTCCGGCGGCGGCGCACAGCGCCACGACCAGGGCGACGGTGACCGCAGCGACCGGGCACGAGCCCGGGGCGCACGAGGCATCCGTCACGAAGTACCCGACCCCGCCACCGGCGATACCGCCGAGGACGATCGGAACTGCGATCCGGGGGTTGGGAAGTCTCACTGCGGCTCCCGTCGCCCCAACTCGTCGGCTCCGGCCTCTTCGAGCACCCGAGGCGGAGCGAGTTCCGGGGGGAGCCGCAACACCCCGGGACGCGGCGAAACGATCGGGGCGATGGCGATCGCAAGGTCCCGCCGCCAGCAGAGCGCGGCCACGATCACGGCCGAGACCAGCATGGGGATCGCCGTCGGCATGCCGACGGCGAGGGCCGCCGCGATCGCGGCCGCAGGGTGGACGAGCCGCGCCGCCGAGAGCGACCCGGGTGTGGTGCGAGCCAATGCGAGAGCGAGGATCGCCGACCATGCCGAGAAGGCCCACGAAGCCGGGGCGACGCCTCCGGGACCGGCGACGGCGATCGCCGCCGGGGTGAGCACCAGGGAGAGCAGTGCGACGACGGCGGCGGGAGGTGTCGCGTCGGCGGAGGGGAGGCGGCGCAGCCACCGGCCCAGCCACGGCCCGAGGTTGGCCGCCAGGGCCCCAGCCCCGATGACGACGGCTGCATACCCCCACCGGGTGTCGACGATCGTGCCGACCACGATCCAGGTTCCCGCCACCAGCGAGCCGAGGTGGCGGGCCCACCTGCCCCGGGCGAGCAGGGTGCCCGAGACCGCGACGACGGTGACGACGGCGAATCCCGCGGTGAACAACCCCGCCGCCGACGTGGCGAACGGCGACGGAGCCAGAGCCAGGGTCACCGATCCGACGGCAGAGGCGGTGACGATCAGCAGCGCGACGATGAACGGTGCGGCAGGCACGGCCCGCATTATTGCGACCCATGGGGAGATTCCTCCCCATCAGGCGGAGGTGGCGCCGCCGGCAGGGCGGTGACGGAGGGAGTCTCCACCATCAACGCGGATCGCACCCGGTGTGGAGATCCTTCTCCCCGGATTCTTCTCAGCGACTCGGCCGGGTGTCGACCTGACCGGGGATGCGCTGGTTGCCGAGGTAGGCGTTGTAGCGGTAGACGTCCGGCGGAAGGGCGCTGAAGTCGACCTGGAAGCTGTCGCCGGGAACGAGCACCTCGCTCTGGAACAGCGGGGTGCCGTCAGCGTTCTTGTCCCGGGAGAGGATCTGGTACTCCCGCGGCGGATCCTCGTTGCGCCACTCCACGGCCCACACTGTGGTGAGGTCGAGTGAGACGCCTTGTGGGGTGAAGCGCCCGTTGTCGATGATGACGAGCGCCACGCCCTCGGGCGGGGGCTGGGTGGTCGTGGTCGTCCTTGGCAGCTCGTCGCGCTCCAGGGCGGCCGGCGACGGGCCGCTCGCACAGGCCGTCAGCGACAGCGCGGTCAGGGTCACCAGGCCGATCACACGCCGCACCGTCGCTGCTCCTCTCGCAAAGGTGGCGGGATTCTAGGTCGTACCCGGCAGAGGCAGCGGAGGGAACGCCGGGCTCGCCATATCCGGGTACCAGGACCCGATCTCGCGCCAAGCACCCGAGAATGGTTCGAGCGTGATCACCGTGGCGTGGCCCGGCTTGTCCGAATGAAAGTCTGCGAACCCATCGCAGCAGAGCGCTCGGCGCAGCGCCTGGATGGGATCCTGGTGTGACACCGCCACGACGACGGCGCCGGGATGAAGCCTCTCCACCCGGGTCACCACCGCATGGGTGCGGTCGGCGAGCGCAGCCAGGCTCTCCGGGGAGAAGGGCAGCGTGGCCGGGTCGGCGGCGTACGCCGCCAACTCTCCGGGGAAACGGCGGTCGAGGTCGGTCCATGCCGTGCCCGCCCATCTCGTCGCGAGCCCCCACTCGGTCAGTCCGGCGTCGACCACGGGTTCGATGCCGAGGCGTCGGGCGACGAATTCCGCGGTCTCCTGCGCCCGATCGAGGGGTGAGGTGACGAGTACGGTGGCCCCCGAGTCGGCGAGGTACTCGGCGGCGGCAGCGGCCTGAGCCCGGCCCAGGGTCGAGAGTGAGAAACCGGGAAGACCGGCGTACACCACCCCGCCCGGGTTGTGGACCTCCCCGTGACGCACGAGGTGGAGGCGGGCGGGCACGGGCGGGAGTGTAGGGGGCCGGTACCGTGGCACCGTGGCTGCCTTCGTCGAGCGCATCGCCCACGTCGACATGGACGCCTTCTTCGTCGAGGTCGAGCGACGGCGGCGATCCGAGTTGCGCGGCCGGGCGGTCGTGGTGGGGGGATCCGGCCCGCGCAGCGTGGTGGCGTCGGCCTCGTACGAGGCGAGGGCGCGGGGTGTCCACTCCGGAATGCCGATCGCGCAGGCGCGCCGAATCTGCCCGTTTGCGGTGTTCGTCCCTTCCGACCACGACGCCTACCGCACCACCTCGCGTGAGGTCTTCTCGGTTCTCGGCGAGTTCACCCCGCTCCTCGAGGAGGTGTCCGTCGACGAGGCGTTCTTGGACATCTCCGGTCTCGGTCTGCTGTTTGCGAGCCCCGCGGCGGTTGCGGAGCGCATCCGGGAGACGGTCCGCGGGAAACTCGGGCTTCCGTGCTCCATCGGGGTGGCCACCACCAAGCTGGTCGCCAAGATGGCCTCGCGGGACGCCAAGCCGGACGGGATGGCGGTGGTCGCCGCCGGAAGCGAGCTCGGCTATCTCCACGGCAAGCCGGTCCGATCTCTTTGGGGGGTGGGGGAGGCGACCCACGCCCGGCTCGAGGAGCTGGGCGTGGTGACGATCGGCGATCTCGCCGGATTCCCGCGGACGACCCTGGTGCGGCGCCTCGGGACCGCGCTCGGCGGCATGCTCGCCGACCTCGCCGCCGGTGTCGACGATCGTCCCGTCGAGCCCGCCGGGGCGGCTCGCTCGATATCGGTGGAAGAGACCTACGACATCGATCTCGACGACCTCTCCCGCATCCACCGTGAGCTCCTCGGGCAGGCCGACCGGCTCGCCACCCGGCTCCGGCAGGACGGCTTTGTGGCCGCCACGGTGCAGCTCAAGGTTCGGTACGGCGACTTCACGACGGTGACGCGCAGCCACACCTTTGCCGAGCCGGTTTCGACCACGCCCGAGCTGCACCGGATCGCGCTCGAACTGCTCGGCCGGACCCAGGCGGCCCGGCGTCCGGTGCGCCTGCTCGGGCTCGGCGCCGGAGGACTGATCGGCGCGACCGCTCCGCGACAACTCAACCTTGCCGCGCGGTCGTGGGACGACCTCGAACGCGTCGTCCGCGACGTCCGTGACCGCTTCGGCCGGTCTGCACTCGAGCGCGCCCGGCTCGCCGAAGACACCTCGATTCGCCGCGACTCCCCAGGGCCCGAGTAGGGGCTTGTCGGTATACTCACCTCCCGACCCGTGGAGAGCCCGCATGCCACTCGACGACAGAGAACAGCGGATCCTCGAGGAGATCGAGCGGCAGTTCTATCAGGACGACCCACGTCTCGCGGAGTCGGTTCGCGATGCTCGCCTCGCCACCACCTCGAGCCGCAACCTGCGCTGGGCGTTGCTCGTGTTCGTCGCCGGGGCGGCGCTGATGCTCGGCTTCTTCACCTCGCAGACACTCGTCGCGCTCGGCGGGTTCGCCGCGATGGTGGTCGCAGTGGTGTGGATCGTCGCGATCCTGCGTCGGCGTGCCGGGGTCTCCGCCGCGTCGCCGGAGTCGCTGGCGGGCAGGCTGCGGCGGCGGTTCCGCAACGACTAGAGTCGCCATCCTCAGGGGAAGACAAGACCACGGGCCACCGCTGCGGCCGAGGTCGATCAGGGAGAGAGGCCAGGCTTGGAAGGGTTCACCGCTCAGCAGTCGTGTCGTCTGACGGGGTGCACGGCACACCAACTTCGGTACTGGGATCGCGTCAAGTTGATCGAGCCCTCGTTGCAGCAAACGGGGGGCCGCCCGGGTCGCCGTCGGCTCTATTCGTTTCGCGATCTCGTCGCCCTTCGCGTGGTGAGGTCGCTGCTCGACAACGGGATGTCCGTGCAACGGGTCCGCAGGGCATGGGACTACCTGCGTCGGACGGGCGACATGGACAACCACCTCGCCGAGGTGAAGCTGGTCACCGACGGGCAGACGATTTTCCGGGTGGCATCGAACGAGGAGGAGCTCCTCGATGCGCTGCGCGAGGGGCAACTCGCCTTCTTCGTCGCCATCGACGAGATCACCCGCAAGGTGAAAGAGGACGTGACCCGCTTCGAACTCGACCGTCAGCAGTTCCTGGAGATGCTGCGCCGGGTCGAGGACGACGTGCAGGCGGAAGCGGCGGGGAGATAGGCAGCGCAACCGGCCGCAGGCCGGTTGCGGTCGATAGCCCACCGTCGACCGTCGACACCTCAGATTTCAGGCCGAGGGCCGCTCGGCTCCCTCCTAACGCCCTTTTCGGCTGCGCCGCCGCCGCCACCAGGCGGGGGTGAGCGAGACCAGGCGGTAGCGCGACAGCACTCGGTTCCCCAGGGAGTATCGGTCGGTCAGGCGCCTCTCGGTGGCCTCGAGCGAGCGGGCGGCCAGCGCCACCCGGGCCGGAACGACCGATCCCGCTGGTCCGTAGGTCGCTTCGGAATACACGTCGGCGAGCGGCCTCATCGCCGGGTCGATGCCGGCAGCGACCTCGGCCGGTGTGGTTGCCGGGTCCGGCCCATCGCCGAGATCGGAGAGGCGGTC
>DATDRW010000024.1:0-4517 GCA_035291545.1 Acidimicrobiia bacterium | reverse complement strand
AGGGGGTGGCAACGCAGGCTACCCCTCACTCACGGTCCCGGAAATAGATTATGAGGTCGCTCCGAATACGGAGCGCCGTCACTCAAGCCCTAGCGCCGCCTACTGAAGCGGAAGCCGCCGAACACGACGAGCAAGATGACGATGAGGATGAGCCAACCGGTGGTACTCACGAGGCCAACATAGCAGCGGCGTCCCGCGCCGTCCCGTGGCGAGGTGCGGTATCACCGGCATCGGTCGGCAGAGGCCCGCGGCTCGGCAGAGAGCCGATGGACGGAGCGGCCATTTTGGGGGAATCCCCGGGTGGCGGCGTCGCCCGGCCGTAATCTCGTTGCATCGTGTCACCAGCACCTGTCCGACACCAGGGGATCTCGTCTCGACCTCAGCGTGCCGCCGGCCTCCTGGTGGCGCTGCTGGTGTCGGCGTGCTCCGGAACCGGGATTTCCCCTTCATCGACCGCGCCTCCCACCACGGTGACCACCACCCCCACCGCGGCACCCACCACTGCGGTCGTCACCACCACGACCCGGGTTCCGAGCACGACCACCCTCCCGGCGACGACGACCCTCGCCGCCGCGCCGTTCGACCCGTTGGGCGCCACCATTCCCGAACTGCAGGCGGCGATGGCCGAGGGAAGCCTCACCTCCGTCTCCCTGGTGCGCTTCTTCCTGAACCGCATCGACGACCACGACGACCGGATCGACGCGATGCTGTTCGTCAACCCGCGCGCCATCCTCGACGCTGTCGCCCTCGACCGCGAACGCGAGGCGGGAACCATCCGGGGCCCGCTCCACGGCATCCCCATCGTGCTGAAGGACAACATCGGAACTGCCGACATGCCCACTACCGCGGGATCGCTCTCGCTCGAAGGGTTTATTCCGATTGCCGACGCCATTCAGGTGGCGCGGCTGCGGGAGGCGGGTGCGATCATCCTGGGCAAGACCAACCTCCACGAGTTTGCCCGCGACATCACCACGGTCTCGTCGCTCGGCGGGCAGACCCGCAACCCGTACGACACCACCCGTAATCCCGGAGGATCGAGCGGCGGTACCGGCGCCGCCCTCGCCGCCGAGTTTGCCAGCGCCGGATTGGGCACCGACACCTGCGGATCGATCCGGATCCCGGCGTCGCACAACCACCTATACGGGCTGCGTCCCACCATCGGTCTCACCCCGGTCGATGGGGTGATCCCGCTCACCATCACCGAGGACACGGTGGGTCCGATGGCGCGAACCGTCGTCGACCTGGCGATCGTGCTCGACGTCACCGCGGGCTCGGGCACCCGGTACACCGACGCGGCCACCACCGGATCACTCGACGGCGTCCGGATCGGCGTGCTCGACGTGCTGTTCGCCGACGCCCACCCGGACGTGACCGCCGCGGTGCGCTCCGCCCTCGACCTCATGGCGGCCAACGGGGCCGAGATCGTTCCCGCGACCATCCCCGGGTTCAACGATCTCCGGGGGACCGCGGCATCGGTCTTCCTCCGAGAATGGCGGACCGCACTCGACGACTACCTCGCCTCCCAACCTGCGGCGCCGGTCGGCTCGATGGCCGCGATCGTGGCCTCGGGCGCCTATCACCCCAGCCTTGCCGACCAGTTGCAGCGGGCGCTCTCGGCGACCCTCGACTCCGCGGAGTACCGCAACGCCCTGGATCGCCGTGAGGTCGTCCGAATCGCGATCGAGGACTATTTGGAGGCGAACGACCTCGACGCCCTCGCCTACCCGACGATCGCCCAGCCTCCTGCCCCGATCGGCGTCACCCAGAGAGGCAACAACTGCGGGACCGCCTCGGTGGGAGGGCTTCCGGCGATAGTGGTGCCCGCCGGATTCACCCCGGACGGGCTCCCGGTGGGTCTGGAGTTGATGGGGGCGCAGTTCTCCGAGGAAACGCTGATCCGGATCGCGGCGGGATACGACAAGGTCGCGCCGGAACGCGTTCCGCCGGAGTTGTGAGACAGCAGACAGCAGACAGACGGTTGGCCTGCAATCTGCAATCTGCAATCCGGAATCCGTACCCGCGAAATCTTCTGTCCCCCCACCTTGACCTCGAAACCGAGCGCGCGCTACAACCTCTGAGCAGGCCTTGACCGGTCTTCTTCCCCGCCTTTCGGATCGCGTTCTACGCCCCGGAGGATACTGCTTGACGGCGGCACATCTGTGTAATTACACTCGTGTGTTACCTCAAGACGTTGTGGTGGGATCACCGCATACCACTACATCTTGTGGATGTGGACAACACACCGCCGAGAACGAGCTGTCCACACCGGCAAGGGCGCCGGGTGGCGCCGAGGAACGAACGGAGGACACATGGGCGACGGCCTGCGCATCAACCGGTACTTCACCACCGCGGGTCAGGATCCGCTCGACTCGCTCCCCTGGAGCCGCCGCGACTCCCGGATCACCAACCCGGACGGTTCGGTGGTCTTCGAGATGAAGGACGCCGAGATCCCCGCCACCTGGTCCCAGGTCGCCGCCGACATCATGGTGTCGAAGTACTTCCGCAAGGCCGGTGTCCCCCAGCAGAACGAGGACGGGACGTGGCAGACCGACGCCGAGGGACGCCCGATCCTCGGTCCGGAGCGCAGCGCCCGTCAGGTCATCGCCCGGCTTTCGGCAGCGTGGCGGGATTGGGGTGAGCGCTTCGGCTACTTCGCCACCGTGGCCGACGCCCAAGCCTTCGAGGACGAACTCGGCTACATGCTCGTCAACCAGATCGCCGCTCCCAACAGCCCGCAGTGGTTCAACACCGGCCTCAACCACATGTATGGGCTCACCGGCCCCCCCCAGGGTTTCTGGTTCGTCGACGATAAGACCGGGGAACTCCTGGCCTCCCCCGACTCGTACACCCGGCCCGCTCCCCACGCCTGCTTCATCCAGTCCGTCAAGGACGACCTGGTCAACGAGGGCGGGATCATGGATCTGTGGACCCGGGAGGCGCGCCTCTTCAAGTTCGGGTCGGGCACCGGCACCAATTTCTCCAGCCTGCGCGCCGAGGGCGAGCCCCTGTCCGGGGGCGGTCGCTCGTCGGGGATCATGTCATTTCTCAAGATCGGCGATCGGGCGGCGGGTGCGATCAAATCGGGAGGCACCACGCGGCGCGCCGCCAAGATGGTCATCCTCGACATCGACCATCCCGACATCGAGGAGTTCATCGACTGGAAGAAGGTCGAGGAGGAGAAGGTGCGGGCACTCATCGCCGCCGGCTACTCCTCCGACTTCAACGGCGACGCCTATCAGACGGTCTCCGGTCAGAATTCGAACAACTCGGTACGGGTCAGCGAGACGTTCCTGCGCGCCGTCGCCGACGACGCCGATTGGCAGCTCACCGGCCGAACCACGGGCTCAGTCATGAAGACGGTCAAGGCGCGCGACCTGTGGCGGCGCATCGCCGAGGCAGCCTGGGCGTGTGCCGACCCCGGCATCCAATTCGACACCACGATCAACCAATGGCACACCTGTCCGGAGGGCGGCCCGATCCGGGCGTCCAACCCGTGTTCGGAGTACCTCTTTGTCGACAACACGGCGTGCAACCTCGCCAGCCTGAACCTCGTGAGGTTCTTCGACGATGCCAGCGGCGCCTTCGACATGGACGGATACCGGCACGCCATTCGCCTCTGGACCGTCGTGCTCGAGGTATCGGTCACGATGGCCCAGTTCCCGTCCAAGGAGATCGCCCGGGGGTCGTACGACTACCGCACCCTCGGGCTCGGATACGCCAATCTCGGTTCACTGCTGATGCGCCAGGCGGTGCCCTACGACTCGGATCGGGCCCGGGCGATCGCAGGCGCACTCACCGCGGTGCTCACCGGTGACGCCTATGCCGCCTCGGCGGAGATGGCTGCGGTGCTCGGGCCCTTCCCGCGATTTGCCGAGAGCCGGGAGTCGATGCTGCGGGTGATGCGCAACCACCGGCGCGCCGCCTACGGAGCGGACTCCGCCGAGTACGAGGGGGTGACCCATACCGTCGTCGCCATCGATCCCGCGGCGTGCCCCCCTGAGCTGCTCGAGGCAGCCCGGGCGTCGTGGGACAACGCGGTCGCCATGGGCGAGGAGCACGGCTATCGCAACGCCCAGGCCAGTGTGCTCGCGCCGACCGGAACAATCGGCTTGTTGATGGATTGTGACACCACCGGGGTCGAGCCGGACTTCGCCCTGGTGAAGTTCAAGAAGTTGGCCGGCGGCGGCTACTTCAAGATCGCCAACCAGTCGATCGACCCTGCGCTGCGCACCCTCGGGTACGACGCCGCCCAGCGCAGGGAGATCGTCGACTACGTCGTCGGGACGATGACCCTCCATGGTGCCCCCGGCATCAACCGCGAGTCGCTCGTGGGCAAGGGCTTCACCGGCTCCGAGATCGATGCCATCGACAGCACGCTCCCCGGTGTGTTCGACCTGCGGCACGCCTTCAATGTGTTCGTGGTCGGTGAGGCTGCGCTGCAGCGACTCGGGTTCGTCGAGGACCAGTACACCTCGTTCGACTTCGACATGCTCGCCGCACTCGGGTTCTCCAACCAG
>DATDRW010000023.1:0-10284 GCA_035291545.1 Acidimicrobiia bacterium | reverse complement strand
TGATTCACGGTGTCCTTCCTCGCGATGCGGGGCGATGGTAGGCAGCGGATCAAAAGCCGCCTCCCGGGCGGCAAAGGGCGCCTACATTGCCCGGGCATGAGGCAATGGTGGCGCCGTTGAGGCCGGTCGTCTGTGTCGGCGCCTTGCACGTCGACGCCAAGGCGCGCGTGTCCGGCCCGGTGATCTCCGGAACCTCGAACCCGGCCGTGGTGTCCCGGACACCGGGCGGGGTCGCCGGCAACATTGCCCGCACCCTCGCCCGACTCGGTGTGCCGGTCTCCATCATCTCGGTGGTCGGCGACGACGCGGCGGGGCAGGGTTTGCTGGCCCGGGTCGCCGGGGAGGGGGTGGGAGTCGAGGACGTGGTGGTCCTGCCGGGCGCCGCCACCGCGAGTTACACCGCGGTGCTCGACGGCGGGGGATCGCTCGCGTTCGGGATCGCCGACATGGCGATCTACGACCGTCTCGACGGGTCGGTGGTCGGCCCGGCGGTGAGCCGGCACGGCAGTGGGGTCATCTGGTGCGCCGACGCCAACCCCGCTCCCGGGGGACTGGCGGCGCTCTCCGCGGTGCGCAGCGTGCTGTTCCTCGACCCGGTGTCCGTCGTCAAGGCGCCACGGCTCCTCCCGCTGCTCCCGGGGGCGGCTGCGGTGTTTCCCGACGCCGCCGAGGCGACCGCCCTCACCGGCCTCGTCGACCTGGAGGAGGCGGCGCATGCCCTGGTGCGCTCCGGCGTCGAACGCGTGGTGATCACGCTCGGCGGGCAAGGTGTGCTGGTTGCAGACGCCGCCGCGGTGGTGCGCCGCCCGGCCGTGGAACACGATCCCATCGTCGACGTCACCGGGGCGGGCGACGCCCTGCTGGCGGGATACCTGGCGGCGGTGTCGCGGGGCGAGACCGATCCGATGGGGTGGGGACTGGCGGCGGCGAGTCTCGCCGTGGAGACACTCGAGACCGTGCGCGACGATCTTGACGTCGCCCTGTTGCGTTCGAGGTTGCCCTTCTGAGTCACCAGGCGCCAGGCTCCAGCCAGAGACGCGGGGTGGAGCAGGTCAGAGAGGGCGGGGCTGCACGCTGCATGCTGCAGGCTTCCCTCGCATCTGCCACCCGCGATCTCTGATGGGGCTGCATGCTGCAGGCTTGTTCGCCCCTCGCCTGATGTCTGTCATCTGTCGTCTGTGAGCTTGCTTTCGTACTGGGCGAGTGACTCCGGATTCGCCAGCGCGTCGCGATTGGTGACCGGCTCGCCGGCGAGGATGGCCCGGACTGCTTTCTCGACCTTCTTCCCTGAGATCGTGTACGGCACCGCATCGACGGCGAGTACCCGACCCGGGACGTGGCGCGGCGAGGTCTCGGCCCGAATCCGGGCCTTGATCCGGCCGACGAGGTCGTCGTCGAGGGTGGCTCCCCCCGCCAGTACGACAAAGAGCACCACCTCGATCTCACCGTCGGTGTCGTGGCCGACCGCAATCGAATCGGCGACCTCCGGCATCGTTTCTACGGCCCGATAGATCTCGGCCGTGCCGATGCGCACTCCGCCGGGATTGAGGGTCGTGTCGCTGCGGCCGTAGATCACGACCCCTCCCTCGGGACGGATCTCGATGTAATCGCCGTGCGTCCACACCCCGGGGCTCGCCGCAAAGTAGGCCTCGCGGTAGCGGGAACCGTCCGGGTCGCGCCAGAACGCCACCGGCATGGAGACAAAGGGTCGGGTGCACACCAGTTCCCCCTTCTCGCCGATCACGGGTTGTCCCGCTGCGTTCCAGGCCTCGACTGCCGTTCCCAGGGCCCGCGCCTGCAACTCGCCCCGTCGCACCGGCAACGTCGGCACCCCGAGGGCGAAGCAACCCACGATGTCGCTGCCTCCGCTGATCGACGCCAACTGTACGTCGCTCTTCACGTTGCGGTACACCCAGTCGAACTGCTCGGGGTGGAGCGGCGACCCGGTGGACCCGAGAAACCGCATTGCGGTGAGGTCGGCAAAGGTTCCCGGGGCCAGTCCGGCGGAGGCGCTGGCGGCGAGAAACCGGGGGCTGACACCGAAGTGAGTGATCCCGACGGTGCCCGCCAGGCGCCACAGCACCTCCAACGAGGAGTGCGATGGGCTGCCGTCGTAGAGCACGATGGTGGCTTCCGAGGCGAGACCGCTCACCAACCAGTTCCACATCATCCACCCACACGTCGTGAACCAGAACACCCGATCGCCCGCCTTGAGGTCGCTGTGCAGGCGGTGCTCGCAGAGGTGCTTGAGCAGCGTGCCGCCGGCTCCGTGAACGATGCTCTTGGGTTTTCCGGTCGTCCCGGACGAGTAGAGGATGCAGAGCGGGTGATCGAACGGGAGCTGGGCGAACTGGAGTGGGGCGGGCTCGGTGAGGAGGGCCTCCCAGG
The DNA here is from genome assembly GCA_035291545.1 of Acidimicrobiia bacterium. Classification (GTDB taxonomy): domain Bacteria; phylum Actinomycetota; class Acidimicrobiia; order Spongiisociales; family UBA11373; genus UBA11373. The sequence continues at coordinate 7,896 of DATDRW010000023.1, read as the reverse complement.
TGGTGGCACGAGGCAGTCCCTCCCGGGGGCCGCCGACGAGCACCAGGTGCTGGATGGACGGGATCGTGGCGACGGCCCGGGCGATCGTGGCGGTGATGTCGTGGTCCTTGCCGTTGTAGCGATAGCCACTCACCGCGATCAGAACCCTCGGCTCGATCTGCCCGAATCGGTCGATGACGCCGAGCGGTCCGAAGTCGGGGGAGCACGAAGACCAGATTGCCCCGAGCGATGCCGCCGCCAGCATCCCGATCACCGCCTCGGGACCATTGGGGAGCATTGCGGCCACGCGGTCTCCGCTCCCGACCCCGAGGCGAAGCAGTCCGTTGCGGGCTCTTCCCACCAGGTCGCGCAGCTCCGCCCAGGTGATCACAACGCAACCGGTGCTCTCGGAGGCGTGGATGATCGCCGGCGTGGCGTCGCTGCGGCGCAGCAGGTTCTCGGCGAAATTGAGCCGGGCGCCGGGGAACCACTCGGTCCCCGGCATCGCCTCTCGTCCCACCGGGCGGTCGGGTGGTCGTGAGGCGATCACCCCACCGTCGTTCCACACCGCCTGCCAGAACTCCCCGCGGTGTTCGATCGACCATCGCCACAGCGCGTCGTAGGTCGTCGGGGTGCCGGGGAGTCGCCGGGCGAAGGCGGTCAGGTTGGCGGCTGCCACCCGTTGCGGCGAGGGCTCCCACACGATGTCGGACACGGCCGCAGGATATGACCGGAGGGACCGCGATGGGCGATGGGCGACGGAAAGCATGCAGCATGCAGCAGGCAGCCCCGCCATCACGGGTCGTCGCGGCTCCCGGTTTCTGGTGGCAACGGCTGACGGGCGTCGGGCGACGGGCGACGGGCGTCGGGCAACGGGTAACGGGTAACGGGCAACGGGAAACGGCGACGGTGTGCCTCTCTCTTGCGGGCAGCGCCTCCCGGTTACCCTCGCTCCGGTGAAGGTCGGTCTCATCTACGTCAATGGGGCGGCCCCCGATGCCGCCGGGCCGTACGCCGCCCGGGCCGAGTCGCTCGGGTTCGAGTCGCTGTGGACCACGGAGCACGTGGTCGTCCCCTCCGGCTACCGCTCCACTTACCCCTACAGCCGCAGCGGGAGAATGGCGGGTGGAGCGGAGGATTTCCCCTCGCCGGATCCCCTGATTTGGCTGGCTTTTGCCGCCGCCGCCACCACGAAGATTCGCCTCGCCACCGGGATCCTCATCCTCCCGCAGCGCAACCCGGTGGTGCTTGCCAAGGAGGTGGCGACCCTGGACCGGCTCAGCGGAGGGAGGGTCACCCTGGGCGTTGGGGTGGGCTGGCTCGAGGAGGAGTTTCGGGCGTTGGGAGTCCCCTTTGCCGGACGCGGCGAGCGCACCGACGAATACGTGGCGGTGATGCGCACACTGTGGACCGAGGATCTGGCGTCGTTCTCGGGACCCACCGTGGAGTTCCGCGACGTGTACCTGCGACCCGCCCCGGTGCAGCGCCCGGTGCCGATCGTGATCGGCGGCCACAGCGAGCGCGCCGCCAGGAGGGCGGGGACCATCGGTGATGGGTTCTTCCCGGCGGGTGTCGAGGTGGAGCGACTTCCGGGTCTGGTCGCCTTCGCCCGGAAATGGGCAGAACGGGCGGGGCGCGACCCGGCCGTCCTCGAGGTCACGATGGGCGCCAAGCCGACTCCCGACGGTGTGGCCGCGGTGGTCGCCGCCGGTGTCGACCGCCTCGTGCTGCCCGCTCCACAGGATCCCGACGACCTGGAGCGGATGGCATCGGCGCTCGGCGTCGTCCTCGGGTGACAACCGGATAGGCGGGGGTGGGTGGGTGCTGATACCATCGCCGTCGGAAGACCGATCCGTGTCCGGCGCCGTCACTACGGACGGTGCCGGGCGATCCACCGGGTGAGGCCCGGTTCCCATGATGCGATGGTCGATGTGACGCGTGCCGGTTTCGCGAACGCTGGGTTCGGGCGATGATCATCGTCCGCGGTCTCGTCGTGGAGGCCGGAATCCGCACCCTGGTCTCCGACGCCTCATTCGCCCTGCATCCCGGCGACAAGGTGGGCCTGGTCGGGCAGAACGGCGCCGGCAAGACGACCCTGCTCCGCACCCTCGCCCGGCTCCGGGAACCGGCGGCGGGCACGGTGGCGCGATCCGGTCGCATCGCCTACCTCTCCCAGGAGGCGGCGCTCCCCGAACTGGAGCACCGCAACGCCACCGGGCTCGAGCGGGTGCTGGCCGCCCGTGATGTCGGCGGGGTGCAGCGTCGCATGGAGGAGACTCGCCGTCGTATGGAGACCGCCGAACCGCAAGAGCGTGACCGCCTCATCCGCAAGTTCGCACGCCTCGAGGAGGAGTTCCAGGTGGCCGGCGGCTACCAAGCCGAGGCCGAGGCGCGCCGGTTCGGCGCTTCGGTCGGGATCACCGATGAGGAGATGGCGCAGCCGGTGCGCACCATGTCCGGCGGCCAACGGCGCCGGGTCGAACTTGCCCGGATCCTGTTCGCCGAGACCGAGGTGCTGTTGCTCGACGAGCCCACCAACCACCTCGATCTCGACGCCAAGGCGTGGCTGGTCGGGTTCCTCGGTGAGTACCGGGGGGCGCTGCTGGTGGTGAGCCACGACCTGCCGCTGCTCGACGCCTCCATCACCTCGGTGCTGGCACTGGAGAACGGCACGATCGAATCGTACCGGGGCACCCACTCCTTCTACCTCGCGGAGAAGGAGCGCCGCCGCGACCAGCGGATCCGGGAGAACACCGTCCGGGGGCGCCAGATCGCACAACTCGAAGCCACGGCGAGGCGGTTCATGGGGACCACCGAGAAGATGTCGAAGCGGGCCAGGGGCATGCAGACCCGGGCCGACAAGATGAAGGAGCGGCTCGTCGAGGTCGCCGCCCGCAGCCGCCGGGTGAACCTGCAGTTTCCGCAGCCGGAGCCGTCGGGGCGAATCCCCCTCGAGGGAGTGCAGCTCGCCAAGGCGTTCGACGACAACGTGGTGTTCGTCGACGTCGACGTATTCGTCGAGCGCGGCGAGCGACTGATCATCATGGGGTTGAACGGGGCCGGGAAAACGACCCTGCTGCGGATCCTGGCCGGAGAGGAAACGCCGGACATCGGCGAGGTCAAAAAGGGGTACAAGGCGTCGGTGGGCTACTACGCCCAGGAGCACGAGCAGATCCGCCCGGGGACGACCGTGATGGACCACATCCGGGGTGTGGCCGCCGGTGTCATCGACGTCACCCTGCGTTCGGTGCTCGGCCACTTCCTGCTCGGCGACAAGATCGAACAGGATGCCGGCACCCTCTCCGGTGGGGAGAAGACGAAGTTGGCGCTCGCCATGGTGGTTGTGGGGAGGCACAACGTGCTGCTGCTCGACGAGCCCACGAACAACCTCGATCCCCAGGCGAAGCAGTCCCTGCTCGAAGCGCTCCACGCCTACCCCGGGACGATCGTGCTGGTGAGCCACGACACCGGGTTCGTCGCCGATCTCGAACCACACCGGGCCGTGATGATGCCCGAGGGCGAGACGGTCTACTTCGACGAGAGCCTGCTCGATCTGGTGGCGCTGGCGTAGCGTCGCCCGTCACCCGTCGCCCGACGCCCGTCAAGACCTCCGATGCGGGTGTTGAGCGACTTAACCCGAGGCGCCCCGTCATCCATCACCGCTCGCCAAGACCTTCCTTGCGGGCGTCGGGCGTCGGGCGACCTAAGCCAACACCCCTCTGAGCGCGTCGAGGGCGTCCCGCGCGACTCGGTAGTGCACCCATTTGCCGCGGCGTTCCCGTTCCAGGAGACCGGTCTCGTGGAGCACCCTGAGGTGGTGGCTGACCGTGGGCTGGGAGACGCCGACGCTGTCGACCAGTTCGCAGGCGCACACCTCGCCGCACGACGCGATCAGCGACAGCAGGCGGAGGCGGGCCGGGTCGGCCAGGGCCTTGAAGCGCCGGGCGAGATCCTCGGCGTCGGTGGGGGAGAGCCGTTCTTCGAGGATGGGGGCGCAACAGATGGTCACGAAGACATATTGACAGATGTCGATACATAGGTCAAGATACATCGATGACCATCGATAGGAGGCTGCCATGACCCGGGAGGCTCTCCCGATCGCAGACTGCTCGGACGACGAGTCCGACTGCTGCTGCAGCGGTTCCGGCTGCTGCTGAAGCGACACGACGGCCGGTGCGTTCCCGCGCCGGCCGTCGGCGCGTCTTGGCGAGGTTCTCGGCCGAGGTGTGCGCGTGTCCCGGCGCAATTCGTCAGTCCCGCGTGTCGTGGCGGGCGCGTCTGGGGGAGGTTCTCGGGCCGAGGTGTGCGCGTCTCCCGGCGCAATTCGTCAGAACGTGCACTAGTGCCAGGGCGCGATCCTTTGGCGAATTGCGAATTGCGAATTGCGAATTGCGAATTGCGAATTGCGGAAGGCCCCGTAGGGGCGACCCGGCCTCTTCGCTCTGGGGCCGACCCGGCCCTTGCCCCACTCCCGGTATCGTGCCCATCGAAGGCCACTGAAGCGGAGACATGGCTCGGGATGCTCGGTCCGGCGGAACTCCATCAATCTGGACGCGGATGCGCTCCGGTCTCCGCACGGAGTGGGAGGTGCTGGGGGGCATTGGTCGGGTCGCGACGGTCGGTCTGGCACTGTCGCTGGTGCTGGCGGTGCTGCTCGGTGTGGGCATTCCAAGCGCGGTCGAGCGAAGCCTGCTCGATGCCCACCTGGCGACATTGTCGGTTGTCGTCGGGGAGCTCGCGGAACAGCACATTATCGGGGTGTCCGCGGGGGAATCGCCACGTTTCCATGCATTGGATCAAGAGATACGGGAACATCTCATCGGGGTCGACGTTGTCCGTGTCAAGGTTTGGGACCGCGCTGGGACCGTTCTGTACTCGGACCTCACCGAGATCGTCGGTCGTACCTTCCCCCTCTCCGGGGATCTGATCGAGGCGTTCCGCGGAGAGCCGCGAGCGGGACACGCCGAGATGGCGACCGACGAGCACGCCGGCGAGCGAAGCCTGGGCCACCTCTGGGAGTTCTACGTCCCGGTGACCGACGAGTCGTCGGGCGAGGTCCTCACGGTGTTCGAGGTATACGAGCGAACCGCCACTCTCCACGCCGCCCTGGCCTCGATCCGGACATGGGTGTGGCTCGCGGTGGGGTCGGGATTGGCCGTCCTGCTCGTGTTCAACGTCAACCTCGTCGCCGCAAACTCTCTGGCTCTCATCCGCAGGCGCGACCAGGCCGAGCGGCTCTTCGCCGACCTCGCCCGGGCCCAGGAGGAGGAGCGTTCCCGGATCATCGGCGCACTGCACGACGACATCGGTCAGCCCTTGTATCGGGTTCTCTATGGGATTCAGGGAAGCCGGTCGCAGGTCGACCCCGACAGTCCGGTGGCCGCGGAGTTGGACAGGGCCGCCGAACTCGTCCGCTCCATCGACGGGACCCTCCGCTCCGAGCTCAGGATGCTCCATCAGGGCGCCATCGATCGCCTCGGCCTCGACGCGCTGCTCACCCGACTGGTCGATGACGTTCGGAAGGAGTCCTCCGTCGAGATCACCCTCGAGCTGGGGAAACTCGATCCGCTCTCCGAACCATCGCGGGTGGCTCTCTTCCGGGCGGCGCGCGAAGCGGTCACCAATGCCCGCAAACACGCCGCCGCCACCAGGGTCGTGATCAAGGTCACCCGCAGCAGCCATCGGGTCACTCTCGAGGTCGAGGACGACGGGACCGGGTTCAGCGGGGAGATCGGCCTCGGCCTGGCGACGACGCGCAGCAGGCTCGAGGCGATCGGAGGGGGTCTTCGGGTGGCAAAGCGCGACGCGGGGGGCACGCGGTTTCGCGCCTGGGTACCGGACGGGGGAGGCGTCGGCCCATGAGAGTGGTCATCGTCGACGACCACACGCTCGTTCGCGACGGGATCAAATGGATGCTGGTCAACGAGCCGTCGATCGAAATCGGCGGTGAGGCGTCGGACGGCGTCGAGCTGCTCGCGATGCTCGACGACGTCGAGGCAGATGTCGTCCTGCTCGACATTCGCATGCCGACGATGTCGGGCCTCGACGTCCTCACGGCGCTGAAGGAGCGTGAGACGGCGCCCCCCGTGTTGGTGCTGTCCATGTACGACGACCCCGCGCTCGTGCAGCAGGCGATCGCCCTGGGTGCCGCCGGGTACATCAAGAAGAACGCCGGCCGCGACGAGCTCATCAGAGCGATTCAGACCGTCGGCCGGGGAGGGCACTACCTCCAGGGGGAGTTGACGGCGCCGCTCGTCGCCAAGATCGACGACCCGGAAATCTCGTCGCCGCGTTCACTGTCTTCCGAAGAGCGCGAGATCCTCCGCCTGGTGGCCGCCGGTTTGGGGAATCGTGAGATCGGCGCCCGAATCGGCCGAACCGAGGTCGCGGTCCGTTCCACACTCCACTCGATCTTCAAGCGACTCGGGGTCCACAGTCGATCCGAGGCGGTTGCTGCCGCTCTCCGGCTCGGCGTGTTCGACTGAGTGCCGTCGGGCGGCCTCAGGCCGGCCGACGAAGCGCGGTCGCCGCTCGAGGAACCCCCTCCACCCCACGTAGAGGCGAAAGTCCCGATTCCCGCATGAGGATTAGAGTGCGATTACCCCCTCTAACGGTGGAGGCCGGGTTCCGTAGTCGTCCTTAATGTTCTTGATGATGGAGGAGCAACGACGCCCAGACCGGTGAGACGGGTTCGACCCGGATCACGGCACCTGCCGACTGGGCGCGATGGCTCGCCGAGTAATCGATTCGAGGAGACCCAAGAATGAGAATGAAGATCCTCCGCCCCCTCTACCTCGTGGCCGTCTTGGCCCTGGTGACGGCCGCCTGCGGCGACGACGACGCAGCGACCACGACCACGGCGGCCACGACCACGACCGCCGCCACCACGACGACCGCGGCCACCACGACGACCGCAGCCACCACCACGACGGGAGCCACCACCACGACCCACGGGGAGGACGAGGGGCTCCGGATCGAGGCCTCGCTTGCAGCGATCACGGTCGACGGTGATGCCTCCGATTGGGACGGGATCACCGGGTTGGACGTCACGCTCGAGGCCATCTCGACCGAGACCATCGCCCCGACGGATGTCAGCGTCAAGGTGGCTTACGACGCCGAGTTCCTCTATGTGTTGTTCACCGTCGAGGATGACTTCAACTGGAACGCCGAGGATCCCCATCTCTCGGCAGCGCCCTCGGTCATGTGGGCGGTGGAGGCCGCCGCCGGTCCCCACATGGGGACCGACTCCGAAGGCGAGGAGGAGAGCTACACCAGCCTGGGGATGGCCGACATCTGGCACTGGGAGCTCGAGTGCGCCGCCGGTGAGGATCAGGGTGGTGAGGTGAGTGACCCCGGCGAGGGCAGCGATCCGGGCAACGACGCCGGGTGCAACTTCGACGACGAGTGGTCCACCGATCCCGAGACCCGGGAAGACGACAACGGTGAGGGAGCGGAGAACAGCCTGCTGGGGGTGTTCAGCCATTCCAACCCCGTCGCCGACGGTGAGGGCACCTGGACCTTCGAGATCCGCCGGCCGTTGCAGACCGGTGACGCCCAGGACGCTCAGTTCGCGGTGGGGGACACCGCGTTGATGGCCCTCGCCTATTGGGACGCCGACAACAGCCCCGAAGGCTGGGACGATCCCGAGCACGTCCAGTCCTCCTATCTCGGGTGGATCGAAGTGTCCTTGATCGGAGGCTGAGGACCTGGAGTCAGGCACATCGAACGAAGGATTGGCCACGATGAGTTGGATCGACGCGACGGCGCGGGGTCTGCTCATCGTGGCCTTCTTCGTCACCGTGTGACTCCCCGACGCCGTGTTGAACCTCGACTCCATCGCGCCCGCTTCGTCGCTCGTCCGCGACGGCGCGACGCGGGCCATGTGGAGCGGAGCGTGACGCTGAACGAGGGCGGTAT
>DATDRW010000022.1:0-17299 GCA_035291545.1 Acidimicrobiia bacterium | reverse complement strand
GTGATCTTGGGCCACGTCGACTCGGTGACGGGGGGCCCGTCGGTGTTCTTCAACCTCGGAGCCCTGCAGCCGGGAGACGAGGTTCTGGTCACCCGCGCCGACGGGCTGGTGGCGGTATTCAGCGTGGACAAGGTGGCCCGCTATCCCAAGGAGCAGTTCCCCACCCTGCTGGTCTACGGCAACACCGACCACGCCGCGTTGCGACTGATCACCTGCGGCGGGGATTACGACCGTGCCACCGGCAGCTACCTCGACAACATCATCGTGTTCGCATCACTCGTCGGCTCACGCTAGGCATCCCGAACACCTCGACAGGGCTGAACCTCGTCTGGCGGCGGGACTCTTGATGACCGGCGAAAACTTTCACCGTTTCCTGAGGTGTGCAGCCCGCGGGTGTCGCCGCGTGCAACCCGGTGCTGGGGCCGGTGGTCGAGAGCTGTCACTCCGGCGAGGCCCGGCAGCCCCATTAGCCTTGCGCCGGGCGCTTAGCTCAGGTGGCTAGAGCGCTTCCCTTACAAGGAAGAAGTCGGGGGTTCGAGTCCCTCAGCGCCCACCAGACACACCTTCGCCCTCCTCGCAACCCCCACCACCGAGGGAAGTCGCGGCTCCTTGGTTGCCACCGCACGATCCCCACTGAACCGAGGGGACGTCCGGTTGCGTACTCATGAGTATTCCGTCGAGGAGGAGAAGGATACGACGCACCCTGGTTTTGCTGGTGATGGTGATGAGCCTGGTGGGGCTCCTGGCGGCGCCGGCGCCGGCGCATGTTCACGGTGTCACACCGCTGTTGGGTTGCACAGTCGACAACGCCAACGCGGGAGGGCTCGGTACCGACGGCACTCCTGCAGATGATGCCAACGGGGGGCCGATCTCCGGCCTGATCCCCCGGGACACCGGAAATGCCCCCTTGACCGGCGGCGACGGTGGGTTCGGAGCGGCCACCGGCCACTGCCCGTAGACCCGCCGAGTGACCAGGGGGCGAGACCTGATCTCGCCCCCTGGTCGCATCGGGCCCCATCGATCCGATGTCTGGCCGACATCGTGGCACCTCTACCGAATCCCCACCTGACCAAACGATGTGATGGCGGCAGAGGTCCAAGGGCTTCTGCGGCCATGATGGGGCACGCATGACAAGGCGCGACATGGGATCGGAGACCGCCGAGGGGTTCGTGCGGCGACTCTGTGCCGATCACGGCGACGCCGTGTTCGGCTGGGCGTTGGGTCGATTCGAAGACCGACGCGATGCCGAAGAGGTGGTAGCCGAGACTCTGGTGCGGGCGTGGCGGGGTCACAACCAATACGATCCGGAACGAGGGTCGGAGCGGTCGTGGATCTTCGGAATCGCCAAGAACACGGCGGTGGACCACTTCCGCCGCGGGCGTCGGCACTTGCGCCTGGTCGCGGAGTCCGAGGTCCCCGAGGAGTGGGCCACCGAAGACCCGATCGAACAGATCGCGGAATCGACGCTGGTCCGCGACGCGTTGGGGGACCTGTCGGATTCCCATCGGGAAGTGCTGAGGCTCGCTCATTTCGGCGGGCTGACCGTCGCGGAGATCGCGGGGCATTTGGGAGTGCCCGCGGGGACCGTGAAGTCTCGGCTGTACTACGCGTTGCGCTCATTACGAGCTGCGCTCGAAGAACGAGGGGTTTTGCGATGACCGACCACGAGACGTATCGAGAGCTAACCGCTGGATTCGTGCTCGGAGTCCTCGACCCGATGGAGCGGCGCGACTTCGAGGCGCATATGGCGAAGTGCTCCGAGTGCCGGCGTGACGTGGCGTCGTTCGCCCCGATCCCCAGCCTCTTGTCCCGAGCCGATCATCTGGCAATCGAGCCCCTCCCCCGGGCTGTGGCAGATCGGGCAGCGGCTCGGGCCCGAGCGGAATGGTCCGCTCTGGCGCGGAGCCGACGGTGGTGGCGTCTGGCCGCCGCGGCGGCGGCACTGATCGCGGTGGCCGTGGCGGCCGTCGCCCTTTTCTCGGGCTCAGCCGGGCCAAGTGCCACGGTGCTCGCCATCGAGTCGCCGATTGTCACGGGTGAGGTGACCATCGACGCCAGGACGTGGGGCACCGCGGTGCATCTCGAGCTGGAGGGCCTGCCCCAACGAGATCGCTACGTTGCATGGGTCGTCGACGATGGCGGCAACCGGCAGCAGGCCGCAACCTGGGGACCCACACCCACCGGTGCTGCCCGCCTCGACGGCGCCTCTTCGACTCCCACGGACCGAGTCACCGCTGTAGTCGTCACCGACGCCACGGGTGATGAGACATTGCTGACCGCGATCAGCGGATGACCGGACGATCGCGGATCGCAGCGTGCCGGCAGCCCGGCGGGCTCTAAACGACCCGAGCCACCGCCGAGACGCGTCTGAGCAATACCATGTCCTCGAGCGCCGCGGCCCACTGAGGCACTCCGGCGCGAGTGACCCTCCCCAATGAGGAAGGGCGAGCGACCCTGAACCCATGCGGAACCGGTCGGGAGAGTGTGACCCACGACCGGGACCGGATGCCGGGTCAATGGTCGCGTTCTGTCCAGTTAGTCCCACAAACGTTGCCGGGGTTACTACGCCACTACTCCGACTCGCTGCGCAGCTCGATCGGCACCGGCACAGGCGCCCGAGCGGGAATGACTGGGCTCGTACCTTCACCTGACGGTCGAAGGAATCCGAGATCGCAATGGACCATCCTCGGGACCATACGACAAGTCGCCCCCGGAAGCCGCCCAACCCGTCATGAAAGCGACGGCAGCCCCGCAATCCGGCTGAATGTCGCCAGGCCCTCATCGGTGCCCGTCCAATGACGACGGACGATGTCCGCACCGACCCGACGAACCACCAAGCGCAGGACGGCCGCGACGATGACGGCGTCGTCGGCATAGCCGACTATCGGCAAGAAGTCCGGAATCAGATCGATCGGCGAGGCAAGGTACGTAAAGAGCGCGTAGATGCAAAGCCGCACCCCGTGCGGGACCGTGCGATCGGCAGCAATGCGTCGAAGGAGCCGCACCGTGGCGGGCAGGATCCGAAGCCCTTCCTTCAGGATCGAACCCTTTGGCCGGAGAACGAGCACCGTGACGACCAGCGCGACCCACACGACGAGGAGTCCAGCGGCTATCGCGATCAGGACGTTCCACACCGCGGCAAGCCCGAACACGGATCGAAACTAGCCGAACCGAACAATCTGGCTGGTGGATCCGAAATCAGGATGCTCAGCTGTAGCGTCGCCTGAATCGACAAGGGCTCAAGAGTCGAGGAGCCGGAGCTGGTTCGCGTTCTGTCCAGTCAGGCCCACGATGCCTCACTCCACCGGCGGGAGCGGCGTCACCCCGCACACCGTGTCGAGCGCTTGGAGGTTGAGTTCGATGATCGCCTCGAACGGCGGGCGGGTGGTGGCGATCACGACCCGCTCCCGGATCAGTTCGACGTTGGGCACGTTGTATCCCTGGATCCGATAGGCCACGTACGAGCTTGACGTGCCTGCGAACTCGGGGGCGTTGGGCATGAAACGGATCGACACGATCTGGGTCGTGTCGACCTTGGAGAGCACGTCGAGGAAGTCGGGCACGATCGCCATTGGGATGTCGGTGACCACGCTCGCTTGAATGGCGGGCACGAGGGCGGGAAGCTCGCGCAGCAAACGCACCGGGTCGGCCTCGCGGGCCAGAGCCTCGAGCACGCACCGTTGCCGTCCCATTCGGGCGAAGTCGTCCGCCTGGTGGCGGCTGCGGGCGAAGGCGAGGGCATCGCGACCGTCCATGTGGTAGGTACCGGGCGGAAAATCGATCACCGTCGTCGGCTCACCCGGATGGGTGTAGTCGTCGTCGTAGATCCTCTCGGTGACGGTGATCTCCACCCCGCCGAGGGCGTCGACGATGTCGGCGAAGCCCTGGAGATCGACCATGGCGAAGTAGTCGACCTCCAGCCCGAGGAGGTTGCCGAGGATCGTCTTGGCGGCGTCGCCCCCGGTGTTGGCACCCGCGAACAACTCCGGGTTGTTCAGCCCGTAGGCGTACACCCCCCACGCCAGGTTGGAGGGATCGCCCCACACCCCGTCCGGCCACAGCGGGTAGGCGGGGTGATCGGGGGGGATCGGCAGGCGGATGAAGTTGCGCGGGATGCCGAACATCGCCGTCCACCCCGTTTCCGGATCCACCGACAACACGATCATCGTGTCGGTGCGCACTCCGGTTCGGCCGATGCCGGCGTCGCTGCCGAGGAGGAGGACGTTCACCCGATCGCCGTCGGCAAACGGGTCGGGACGGGTGGTGGTCGTCGTGGTCGGTGCAGCGGTCGTGGTCGTGGGAGCGGCTGTCGTCGTGCTGATCCCATCGAGGACCGTCGTCGGCGGGGTGGTCGTGATGGTCGTGGTCGCTGCTTGATTCGGGTCGGTGGCGAAGTCGTGGGTGAGCAGGTCGTGGAGCAGGAGGTTGCGGTGCCCCACCCACACGTGGGGCACCGCGGTAAGGAGTAGGACGAGGGCGAGCCCGGCGACGGTCACCCCGGTGGCGACACGTCCGCGCCGACCGGGGCCGGCAGCGAGCAGGTAGGCGTCAACCGCGGCCATCACCCGGAACGCCAGGGAGGCGGCGTTGGCGGCGAGCAGCGCCAGGAGCAGGTCCGGGTTGCGGAAGAACGGACGGGAGATATCGATCGCCAGACCGATCCCGGTGACGTAGAAGACCATCACGAACAGGACCGCCGCGGGCACGACGAAGAGCGCGGTGAGGCCGATGTACCACCAACCGCGCCGCCGGTGGCCGGCGGCGATCTGGCCGAGCCCGGGGACGATGGCGGAGAGTGCGGCCGCCACCACGGGGTGTGGCCAGCGGGAGGATGGTGCTCGGGTGTCGCCCGGTATTGCGGCGCTGGAGAACATTCCGCGGGGAGGATACGGTCGACGCGGGAGAACCGACCGGACCTGGAGGAAGGTCGGCCCCCAGCCGCGGAGGCAGGCCGCGGTGGAATCCTCGCCGCGACCACCGACTGCGAGTTCTGAGCCCCGGGGGCGTCGGGCCGGGGGTTGGCGTTCTCACCGTCTGGCGGGGTAGCGATGAACGCTGCCTAGGGTTCCGACGGTGAACACGCGACGACGAGGTGCGGCGGTGCTGGCGGCACTTCTGCTCGCGGCCGCGGTGCCGCACGCTGCCGCCAAGGAGCAGGTTGAGCCCGGCGAGACGGTGCTGGACCTCGTGGTCGAGCGCCTCGGGGCGATGTCGACCTCGTTCGAGACCCGCGGCCTGCTCGCGGTCACCGTGATCCGCTTCGACACTGCCGACTCGGCATCGTTTCGCGGGGCCGAACAGTTCAAGTCGGCCTCGGTGGTGAAGGCGCTGTGGGTGGCGGCGGCGCTGGCCCATTCCGGGGTGGAGGCGACGGAGCCGGTGTCCGTACCCGCCCTGTACGGATCCTCCAACAGCGCCGCCGGGAGAGCCATGGACCTCGCCGGTGGGATCGACGAGGTCAACGGGTACGCCCACGGCCTGGGTCTCGCCGACACCACGGCTTACGAATGGGAGTTCGATCGGGATCGCCGGTCGGTGAGCTACCCGGGGCCAATGCGGGGCCTCAACCTCACCACCACCGACGACCTGGCCGGCTTCTGGGCGATGGTCGGCTACGGCTGGGCCCTCGGGCTGGAGGAGCGCGCCGCACTGCTCCAGTGGACCGTCGGTCCCAAGGCCTCGGGCGAGGGCAGCCGGCTGATCGCCCGCCTCCCGGAAACGGTGGGGGCGATGACCTCGTTCAAGATGGGGTGGCTCCCGACGGGACGGGAGTACGAGTTGAAGGAAGACGAGGTCGGCTGGAACGGCGAACCGGGGGGTACCACGGTGATCTTCGACGCCGGGGCGGTCAGCGCCGGCGCCGGCATCGTGCGCATCCCCGGAGGCGCCTCCTATGCGATCGCGGTGGCCGCCTACGACGGACGCGACTGGTCGCGCATGACGTCGTGGGTCGAATACGTCTCGTGCATCGTGTACTCGGTGCTGGCCGAGGATCCGATCGACTGCGTTCGGAGCAGGGATCCCTCCGGCATCGCCGAGCGTCGCGCCGTGCCCACCGGTGAACTCGAGGCGGTGCGGTCCCGCCACGGCCTCCTCACGGCGTCGGGTTGGGCCGTGGATCCCGATGCCTGGTGGCGCCCGTCGCCGGTGGCGATCACCGTCGACGGGGTCAGGATCGCCGCTGCGGGTGCACTCCCCACCGGGGTCGACGACCTGTTCGCCCCGGAATTCTCCCGTACGGTTGCCTTCGAGGCGGAACCGGGGTTCCACGAGGTGTGCGCCGTCGCTCTCAACGACGGCGTCGGCGAAGACACCCCGATCGGGTGTCGGCTCGTCTCGTTCTGAGGGATCGGCCGGTCTTCCAGGGACTCCCGGCCCTATCGCGGTGGCTCACCCTGTGACACTCTCGGGGCGTCACAGGAGGAGGTTTCGTCGTGCCCCGACGCAGCTGGGCAGAGCCGTGGAAGATCAAGATGGTCGAGCCGATCCCGATGACCACCCGCCGCCAGCGCGAGGCGGCGATCGTGGCGGCCGGGTACAACGGCTTCCTGATGCAGTCGGCGGACGTCTACATCGACCTTCTCACCGACTCGGGCACCTCGGCGATGTCCGAGCACATGTGGGCAGGGTTGATGGAGGGCGACGAGGCGTACGCGGGGAGCCGGTCGTTCCGCCACCTGTGTGAGGCGGTGGAGGAGGTCTACGGATACCCGGAGACAATTCCCACCCACCAGGGGCGCGGGGCCGAGCACATCCTCAGCCAGATCCTCATCGAACCCGGCGACGTCATCCCCGGGAACATGTACTTCACCACGACTCGGTTCCACCAGGAGTACGCCGGCGGGAAGTTCGTCGACGTCATCGTCGACGAGGCGCACGACCCGGCATCGACGTACCCGTTCAAGGGCAATGTCGACCTCGCCAAGTTGCAGGCGGTCATCGACGAGGTCGGTGCCGACAAGATCCCGTACGTCTCGGTCGAGACCAATGTGAACATGGCGGGCGGACAGCCGATGTCGATGGCCAATCTGAAGGCCACCTACGACCTGTGCTCACGCAACGGGATCCTGGTGATGCTCGATGCCACCCGGGCCCTGGAGAACGCCTGGTTCATCAAACAGCGCGAAGCGGGGTACGAGGACCGGTCGGTGCGGGACATCCTGCGCGAGATCACCTCGTATTCGGACGGCGCCACGGTGTCCTCGAAGAAGGACAACCTGGTGAACATCGGCGGGTTCCTGGCGGTGCGGGATCCGGACATCGCCCGCATGGCCCGGGCCCTGCTGGTCGCCTTTGAGGGGCTCCACACCTACGGCGGCATGGCGGGACGCGACATGGAGGCCCTGTCCCGGGGGATCCGGGAGATGGTGGCCACCGACGATCACGTTCGGGCCCGGGTCGGGCAGGTCGAGTTCCTCGGCAATCTGTTGTCCGAGGCCGGGGTGCCGATCGTGCTGCCCATCGGCGGGCACGGGGTGTTCGTCGACGCCGGCTCGGTGCTCGAACACATTCCCCAGGACGAGTTCCCGGCCCAGGCGCTCACCGCCGCCGTCTATGTGGACTCCGGGGTCCGGGGGATGGAGCGGGGGATCGTCTCGGCGGGACGCGACGCCGCCACCGGTGAGCACCATCGGCCCAAACTCGAACTGATGCGACTGGCGATCCCGCGCCGGGTGTACACCCAGAGCCACATGGACGTGGTCGCCGAGTCGGTGACCGAGGTGTACGAGCATCGGGATCGGGTGCGTGGCCTGCGCTTCACGTACGAGCCCGAGCACCTGCGGTTCTTCCAGGCGAGGTTCGAGCCGGTGGGTTGAGGAGAGTCGCCGGTTTCCCGTTTCCCGTTTCCTCGTCGCGCGGTAGGTCTGGCGGGGCTGCCTGCTGACTGCTGCAGCTTCTCTCGCCCCTCGCATCACAGGTGCCGCATCGCCTCGCGGCGGCTGAGACCGGAGAGGCGGTCGCCCTGTTCGGCCACGAATCGGCGCACCGCCCCGGGGTCGGTGCGGGCGTACTGGCGCAGCGCCCACCCAATCGCTTTGCGAATGAAGAACTCCTTCTCGTCGGCGCGCCGGGCACAGCACTCGAAGAGGAGCGCCGCATCGGTGGAGGCCTTGTGCTGCAGCTGGCTGATGATTGCGGAGCGCCGCAGCCACACGTCCTCGTCGTCGAGCCAACTCCGGGTGATCGGGGTGATCTCGGTGCGATGCTCGAGCAGGACCCGGCCGACGAGATCGGCCGCCACCCCGTCGACCAGATCCCACCACGCCCCCTCCACGATCAGGCGGCGGTACAGAGAGACGGCCTCCACCGTGATGAACCGCTTGTGGCGCTCGGCGAGCCCGATCGCCAGGTATTTCTCCTCGCGATGGGGTTGCCGCCAGAGGCCGATCACCAGCGCCTCGTACTCGCCGTGGGTGGCGGGGACCCAACGCCGTGCCAGCTCGGCGGCGATGGGCCTCCGCTCCGGGGTCTTGACCCCGTAGAAGGGCATGTCGGTCTTCATGTACCGCGCCATGGCGGCGGCGGCCCCGGGATCGGCCACCGCCGCCAGTCCTTCGGCGGCGAAGGCGACGGCGGCGCGGACGTCGAGCACGGGCGCAGCGTAGGTGGGGAGGCGCGCCGCGGCCGCAGCGGGTACCTTTGCGGACTCAGGCAGAGCCCCCCACGAAGGAGCCCCGGGAATGGTCTGGCGCTTGTGGATCGACGGACGGTGGCGCGAGAGTTCGGGTGGCGGCATCACGGATGTCGAGAACCCGGCGACCGAGGAGGTCGTCGACCAGGTCACTGAGGCCTCGGCGACCGACGTCGATCGGGCGGTGCGCGCCGCCCACACCGCCTTCTACGACGGCCGCTGGTCGCGGTTGACCCCGGGGGAGCGCTCCGAGGCGATCCACACCCTGGCGCGCCTGCTGTCCGATCGCGGCGCGGACTTCGCCAAGGTGGAGAGCGAGGACACCGGCAAGCCCTACGAGTCGATGAGCCTCAACAACGATGTGGCCTTCTCGGTGGACAACCTCAAGTTCTTCGCCGCCGCCGCCCGCAGCACCGCAGGCACGGCCGCCGGCGACTTCCTCAAGGGATACACCTCGATCCTGCGCCGGGAGCCGGTCGGGGTGGTGGGGCAGATCACACCGTGGAACTACCCGCTCAACATGGCGGTGTGGAAGATCGGTCCGGCACTCGCCGCAGGGTGCACCATCGTCCTCAAGCCGGCACCGACGACACCCCGGACCACGCTGATGCTCGCCGAACTGGCCAAGGAGGCCGGGATCCCCGACGGGGTCTTCAACGTCGTCACCGGGGGCAACGACGTCGGACAGGCGATCGTCGAGCACCCCGACGTCCGCATGGTGTCGCTCACCGGTTCCACGCCCGCCGGGAAAAAGGTGATGGCGACCGCGGCGGAGACCCTGAAGCGGGTCCACCTTGAACTGGGGGGCAAGGCGCCGCTCCTGGTGTTCGGCGACGCCGACATCGAGGCGCTCGCCGCCGGCGCCACCGTGGGCGCCACCTTCAACTCCGGTCAGGACTGCACCGCAGCGACGCGGGTCTATGTCGACCGATCCCGCTACGCCGAGGCGGTCGATGCGATCGCCGGGGCGATGAGCGCGGTAAAGGTCGGGGGACCATACGAGCCCGACGTGTCGGTGGGCCCGCTGATCAGCGCCCGCCAGCGCGAGCGGGTCGCCGGGTTCGTGGAGCGGGCCCGAGCGGCCGGCGCCAAGGTGGTGGTCGGCGGATCGGCCCCGAAGGGCAAGGGATACTTCTACACCCCGACGGTCATCACCGACGTGGCCCAGGACGCCGAAATCGTGCAGCAGGAAGTGTTCGGTCCGGTCCTCGTCGTTCTCCCCTTCGACGGTGACGAGCAGGCGATCTCCTACGGCAACGACGTGCTGTACGGGCTCGCCGCGTCGGTATGGACCCGGGACGTCGGCCGGGCGATGCGAGCGGCGGCAGAACTCGAGTTCGGAACCGTGTGGATCAACGACCACCTCCCGATCACTTCGGAGTTCCCGCACGGCGGGTTCAAGCAGTCCGGCTTCGGCAAGGACATGAGCGAGGAGGCGGTCATGGACTACACGATCAGCAAGCACGTGGTGATCAAGAAGTGAAACTCGACCGCGATCGGATCGGCACGCTCCGGGACCAGATGCTGGCGCGGCTCGCCACACGAACGGTGAAGTCCCGCATCCTGCTCGAGGAGGCGCGACAGGTGCTGCCTGCCGGGGTGCCCTCATCGTTCCAGGATCAGCCGCCTCATCCCATCTATGTCACGCATGGCAAGGGCTCCCAGGTATGGGACGTCGACGGCAACCAGTACACCGACTTTCACAACGGGTTCGGCGTCATGGTGATGGGTCACGCCCATCCGACCATCGCCAAGGCGATCGCCACCGCGGCCGGCCTCGGCACCCACTTCGCCGCACCGGGGGAGGCGGCGATCCGGGTGGCGCGCGAGTTGTCGCGCCGGTTCCGGCTGCCCAAGGTCCGCTTCGCCAACTCGGGCACCGAGGCCACGCTCGATGCGATCCGCCTCGGCCGCGCCTTCAGCGGCCGCGACGGGGTGGCGAAGATCGAGGGGTCATACCACGGCCATCACGACACGGTGATGGTGTCGGTGGCCCCCGACCCGGAGAAGATGGGGCCCCGGAAGGCGCCGAACAAGGTGCCGTACAGCGCCGGAATCCCGCAGGCGCACATCGACCTGGTGACGGTGGTGCCGTTCAACGATCCGGATGCCCTCGAGGCGGCGCTGCAGGCCAACCCCGGGGTGGGGACGATGATCATGGAGCCGGTGATGCTCAACATTGGGGTGGTGCCGCCCCTTCCGGGCTACCTCGAGGCGGTCCGCGAGATCACCGCCCGCCATGGGGTCGTACTCGTCTTCGACGAGGTGAAGACCGGCGCCACGATCGCCGCCGGGGGAGTGGTGGAGCGTTTCGGTGTGACCCCCGACATCGTCGCCCTCGCCAAGGCCACCGGCGGCGGCACACCGATCGGCGCCGTCCTCGGCACCGAGGAGATCATGGCGCAGATCACCGCGAAGGTCGTCACGCAGGTGGGCACCTTCAACGGCAACCCGCTGACGATGGCGGCGGCCGAGGCGACGCTCACCAAGGTGCTCGATGCCGCCGCCTACGCCCGGCTCGAGGAGGCGGGGAAGCGGATGCTCGCCGGATGCCAGGAGGTGTGCGATCGCTTCGGCCTTCCGGCGTACGCGGTTGGCATGTCGGCGAAGGGATGCGTGATGTTCGCCACCCAGCCCGTGGTGGACTACCGCTCCTACGTCGAATACTTCGACGACGACCTCAACTACCTCGCCTGGCTCTACCACATGAACCACGGCGTGTTCATGACGCCGGGCGGCGACGAGCAGTGGACCCTCTCGATCGCTCACACCGACTCCGAACTCGACCATTACATCGCGGTGTTTGAGCAGTTTGCCGCCGATGTCGCCGGGTCGGGGTCGCATGCCTGACCTCGTTTCACGGGCGACCGGGAAGGGAAGAAGATGACGGAGTCGGTTCGCCTCGAGGGCGTGTCCAAGGTGTTCGGCGACGTCCACGCCGTGCGCGACATGGACCTTTCGGTCAGCGATGGCGAGTTCTTCTCGCTGCTCGGCCCGAGCGGATGCGGCAAGACGACCACCCTGCGGATGATCGCCGGGTTCGAGTTTCCCACCCAGGGG
Source organism: Acidimicrobiia bacterium (assembly GCA_035291545.1). Lineage (GTDB taxonomy): Bacteria > Actinomycetota > Acidimicrobiia > Spongiisociales > UBA11373 > UBA11373. The sequence continues at coordinate 5,607 of DATDRW010000022.1, read as the reverse complement.
GCGCTGCGCATCCACGGCATCGAGATGGGGCTGCAGCCGCCGAACAAGCGGCCGGTGAACACCGTGTTCCAGTCGTACGCTCTCTTCCCGCACATGACGGTCGAGGAGAACGTCGCCTTCGGGCTCAGGATGAAGAAGGTCGGGGCCACCGAGGTCGGCGACCGGGTGAAGAAGGCGCTCGACATGGTGCAGTTGGCCCACCGCGCCGGGGCGTCGTCGACGCAGCTCTCCGGCGGACAGCAGCAACGGGTGGCTCTCGCCCGGGCGTTGGTGAACGAGCCGGAGGTCCTCCTGCTCGACGAGCCCCTCGGCGCTCTCGATCTCAAGCTCCGTCAGGCGATGGAGGTGGAGCTGAAGGACCTCCAGGCGCGCGTCGGGATCACGTTCATCTACGTGACCCACGACCAAGAAGAGGCGCTCACGATGAGCGACCGTATCGGGGTGATGAACGAGGGGCGCCTGCTCCAGGTGGGCACACCCCAGGAGATCTACGAGCACCCCACCTCGCGTTTCGTCGCCGACTTCATCGGAGAGATCAACCTGCTCGCCGCCACCGTCGTCGACCATCGGTCGGTGCGGCTCCTCGGGGGCACGCCTGTGGCGGCCTCGACCGGGGCGGCGCCGGGGCACGACGTCACCGTGGCGGTGCGCCCCGAGCGCCTCGAGCTGTACGGCCTCGATGAGCCGGTGCCGAGCGGGCTCAACACCCTCCGGGGAAAGGTGGTGCGCCGGGTCTACTTCGGCGACGTCTTCTACTACGACGTCGACACCCCCGCCGGGGTGATCGAGGTCAAGGAGGAGAACCGGCCCGGCGTCGACCTCCACGAGATCGGGCAGGTGACGGTGGTGGCCTGGGATCCGGCGGCGACGACGGTCGTGGAGAGTTGACCATCGACACCGTGGAGGCGGCCCGTCCCGAACTGGAAGAAGCGGCACGCCGCGCCGATTCACGGCGTGGCTTCTTCATTGCACTGCCGGCGTGGGTCTACCTCACCGTCTTTTTCACGATCCCGCTGTTCATCGTGCTCGTCTACTCGTTCGCCACGAGGAGCTCCACCGGGAGGACACGCCTCGCAGACTGGAGCCTCGACAGCTACCGCCGATTGTGGGACCCGCTGGTGGCGCAGATCGCCGTCCGCTCCTTCATGCTCGCCCTCGCCACGACACTGATCTGCCTGCTGGTCGCCTACCCATTCGCCTACTACATGGCGACCCGGCGTCCGGCGCTGCGCAACGTGTTGCTGGTGCTGGTGATGATCCCGTTCTGGTCGAACTTCCTGGTGCGCACCTACGCCTGGAAGGTGCTGCTCGGAAGCGACGGACCCCTGTCCCAGCTATCGCAGGCCATGGGGGGCGAGCCGATCCGCCTCCTGTTCACCAACACCGCGGTGCTGATCGGGTTGGTCTACGGGTTCCTTCCGTTCATGGTGCTTCCCCTCTACGCCGCGCTGGAGCGGATGGACTGGAGCCTGGTGGAGGCGGCCCGCGACCTCTACGCCGACGGGTGGACCGCATTTCGCAGGGTCACCTGGCCGCTGTCTCGTCCCGGCGTCTTCGCGGGGTCGATCCTGGTCTTCGTTCCCACACTGGGGGCGTACGTGACGCCGGCGATCCTCGGGGGCGCCAAGACCACGCTGCTCGGCGACTACATCGTCAGCCAGTTCCTGGCGGCGCGCAACCAGCCGTTCGGCTCCGCCCTGTCGGTCGGGATGATGACCGTGATGCTCGTCTTCACCGTCGCCTACTTCCGCTCGGGAGCGCGGAACCTGTGAGCGTCGCCACCGGCCTCCGCCCCAAGAGCCCCGTCGAGCGCCTGCTCGCCGCCAACTCCTGGCTGGTGTTCGCCTTCTTCTACGCCCCGATCTTCGTGCTCGTCGTCTTTTCGTTCAACGCCAACAACAACGTGGGGATCTGGACCGAGCCATCGCTGCGCTGGTACCGGGAGGTGTTCGCCAACGAGTCCGTGATGAGCGCCCTGAAGAACTCGCTGATCGTCGCTGCGATCTCGACGTTCTTCTCCACGATCCTGGGGACGATGGCGGCGTTGTCGCTGGAGCGGTTCCGCTTCCGGGGACAACGGCTGTACGACGGGCTCATCTACCTCCCGATCATCATCCCCGAGGTGACGATGGCGGTCATGTTGTTGCTGTTCTTCGCCCAGGGATTCCAGTGGCTCGACGCCGCGGTGGGTTGGAGCCCCTCGTTCGGACTGGGGACCATCTCCCTCAGCCACATCGCGTTCAACATCTCATTCGTCGCCGTCGTGGTGCGGGCCAGGCTGGGGCAGATGGATCCCCGCCTCGAGGAGGCCGCCGCCGATCTCTACGCCGATCGCTGGCAGGCATTCCGCAGGGTGACCCTACCCCTGATCGCCCCCGGGGTCGCCGGGGGAGCGCTGCTGGCGCTGACCCTGTCACTCGACGACGTCGTGATCACCAACTTCGTGGCGGGTCCTGGGGCGACCACGCTCCCGGTCTACGTGTTCGGATTGGTGCGGCGCGGGGTGACCCCGCTCATCAACGCCGTCTCCACGCTGATGCTCGTAGCCTCGATGGTGCTCGTCGCCGTGTCGTTCGGCTTCCAGCGGGGGTCGCACGGTAGAGTCACCGAGTGGAGGGCTAGCGATCGATGACCATGCCTGCCGGCGGATTGCCGGCCGGCCTTTCAGGGAGGATGGACAGATGAAGATGACACGGATCCGGCGCCCGGCGGCCTTTGCGGCTGCCCTGCTCCTCGTGGTGGTGGCATGCGGCGACGACGCCGGCGGCGAGGTCGCCACCGTCGACTGTGCACCGGGCCAGACCGACGGCAACCTCAACTTCTACAACTGGTCGGAGTACATGGATCCCGACCTGATCACCGCATTCGAGGCCGAGTACGGCGTCGACGTCGTGGAGTCGTTCTATGAGTCCAACGAGGCGATGCTCTCCCAGATCCAGTCCGGGGTGGCCTACGACCTGGTGGTGCCCTCGGACTACATGATCAAGATCATGATCGAGGAGGGTCTGCTGTACCAGCTCGACAAGGAAGCCCTCACCAACTACGGCAACCTCGCCGAGGAGTTCCGCACCCAGCCCTACGACCCCAACGGCGACTTCTCCGTCGCCTACCAGTACGGGACCACCGGGCTCGGGGTCAACCTGGAGTTGGTGGGTGACGCCTTCGTGCCGAGCTGGGCGCTGGTGTTCGACCCCGAACTCACGCAGAACTTCGCCGGCGGGGTGTCCCTGCTCAACGACCCCCGGGAGACGATGGGTGCCGCCCTCGAGTACCTGGGGTACTCCCTCAACGACACCACCCTCGAGCACCTCGACGAGGCGGCGCAGGTGATCAAAGACGCCAGGTCCGGGATCGCCACCTTTGACTCGGATCAGTACGACGAGAACCTGGCCAACGGCGAGGTGGCGGTGGCCCACGGCTACTCGGGCAACATGATCGTGGCGATCGGCGAGACCGAGAACCCCGACAACTTCACCTATGTGCTCCCCGAAGAGGGTGCCACGTTGTGGATCGACAACATGACGATCCCGACCATCTCGACGACGCCGTGCACCGCGCACACGTTCATCGACTTCATCCTGGATGCCGAGAACGGTGCCCAGCTGACCAACTGGAACTACTACGGCAGCCCGAACGAGGCTTCGGTGCCCTTCCTCGATCAGGCCATCGTCGACTTCTACGAGGCGACCCTGTCGGCGGACACCGAGGTGATCACCGACACCGGCGACTACGAGATCAACTTCACGGACAAGTTCGCCGAGGCGAAGAGCTGATCCGAAAGGGCCACCCGCTCCGCCGATGAGCGGCCACGCCGACCTCGTCTACCGCAACGGACGCGTGTTCTGTGCCGACTCGGCGCGGTCGTGGGCCGAAACGATCGCGGTGTCCGGGGGGCGTATCACTGCGGTCGGGGGATGGAGCGAGGTCGCCGCATCGGTGGGACCCGCCACCGAGGTGATCGACCTCGAAGGGCGATTTCTCTGCCCCGGGTTCCAGGACGCCCACGTCCATCCGCACACCGGGGGACGCACCATGCTGTTGTGCGACGTCTCCGCCGCCCGGGATGCCGGCGACGCCCTGCGACGGATCGGCGAGTACGCCGCGGCGCACCCCGACGAGGCGTGGATCCGGGGTGGGGGGTGGCGTTTCCCCTGGTTCGATGGGGGGATGCCGTCGGCGGCGCTCCTCGACACGGTGGTCCCCGATCGCCCCGCCTACCTCCGGGTCGCCGACGGCCACGCCGGTTGGGCCAACTCGGCGGCGCTGGCGGCGGCGGGGATCGACGCCGCCACCCCGGAGCCGCGGTACGGACGGATCGAACGACTCCTCGGCGGACTGCCCCAGGGCACCCTCCAGGAGGAGGGCGCGATGGAGCTGGTAGAGCGGATCCTCCCGGGGGAGCTGCCCGAGGAGCTGGAGCGCGCCCTGCTGGTGGCTCAGGATCACCTGCTGTCGCTCGGGATCACCGCCTGGCAGGACGCAAGCGTCGACGAGCGGCTGCACCTGGCCTACCTGCGCCTCGCCACCGAAGGCCGCCTGCGGGCGACGGTCCGCGGGGCGCTGTGGTGGGATGCGGAGGCGGGTCTCGACCAGCTGGACGACTTCGAGGTGATGCGCCGCGAGGCGATGGGGCGTTACCGGGCCGGCACCGTGAAGTTGATGCTCGACGGGGTGTGTGAGAACTTCACTGCGAGGACCCTCACGCCCTACCTCGACCGGGCGGGACGCCCCACCGACAACTTCGGGATGGACTACGTCGACCCCGGCGCTCTTCCCGGCATCGTGATCGAGATCATGCGCCGCGGGTTCCAGCCCCACTTCCACGCTCTCGGCGATGCCGCCGTGCGATCCGCGCTCGACGCAGTGGCGGCGGCACGCACCGCGTTGGGGTGGAGCGACGTCCGTCCCCACCTCGCCCATCTTCAGATCGTCCATCCCGACGACATCCCGCGGTTCCGACGGCTCGGAGTCACCGCCAACGTGCAGGCGGTTTGGGCGTGCGCCGACGCCGCGATGATCGGCCTCACCATCCCCTTCCTCGGAGAGCCGCGGGCATCGTGGCAGTATCCGTTCGGAGGGCTGTTGCGGGCGGGGGCGACACTGGCGATGGGAAGCGACTGGTCGGTGACTACCGCCGACCCCATGGCGCAGATCGCCGTCGCGGTGGGTCGGCGCGTCATCGGTGATCCCGGGGTGCCGGTGTTCCTCCCGGAGCAGCGGATTTCGCTCACCGACGCCCTCGTCGGGTTCACCGCGGGGTCCGCATACGTCAACCACCGCGACGGTGAGAGCGGGGTGATCCGGCCCGGTGCGGTCGCCGACCTCGTGATCCTCGATGGAGATCCGTTCGAGACGGACGACATCGCCTCGATCCGGGTCCACGAGACCGTGGTCGGTGGCAGGACCGTGCCAGGGGGCGCGTGACGTTTGGGGCGGCCGGCCTCAGTCTCCGGCGAACAGGCCGAGTCGCTCCACGGCGACGATTGCCTCGGTCCTGCCGCTGACGCCGAGCCGTTCGTACACCTCATGGAGGCGGCGGAACATCGCCCGCTCCGAGTAGCCGATCTCGTCGGCGATCCGGGCGACGGTCTCTCCGGCGGCGAGGTC
>DATDRW010000021.1:0-6847 GCA_035291545.1 Acidimicrobiia bacterium | reverse complement strand
AATCGCATGTCGGTGACGGGGGCGCGGTAACCGGTCATGCACCCCAGGGTAGATATCCGCGCGACGATCGACTACGGCCATAGGTCGGTAAGCCTGCAGCATGCAGCCTGCAGCCCCGGCAGAGGTAGTCGGATGCAACGGAAAACGGGTAACGGGAAACGGGTAACGGGAAACGGCCCTCAGCCAGCCAACCCCTCGATCACCCTCACGCCGGGCATCCTTCCGAAAACCTCGGGGTCCACCTTCACCTTCATGCTCCGGCTGCCGCCGCCGACGATGCACCGCGCGAGCCGGGTGACCGCAGCGTCGACGTAGATTGGGAGCCCGGAGGGGGTGCCGAACGGGGTAACCCCGCCTATCTCCATCCCGGTGACCTCCCGGGTGAGGTCGGGTGGGGCGAAGGACAGCTTGCGCACCGCCATCAAGTCGCGCACGGAATGGTTCACGTCGAGGCGGGTCGTGGCCGGTGCGAGGCACAGGGAGTACACCCCTTCGGGCTTCTTCGAGGCGACGAGGATCGCATTGGCCGACTCGTCGAGGGTGAAGCCGTACCGCGCGCAGAACGCCGCCGTATCGGCGAAGTCGGGATCGATGTCGAACGCCTCGAAGTCTGCATGCAGCCGCTCCAACGCGGCAATGACGGAGGCCTCGATCCCGGTATGCATTGGGGGAGTATGGCAAAGAGGTCGGCCCCTGCGGTGCCTCCCGGTCGCCCGCTACCCGTGACCCGCAAGATCGAATTCCGCCCAGACGCCCGAAGCAGGCAACGTCTCTCGCAGGAAGCGGTGAGCGGGGAGGAACCCGCTTTCTGCGGGCGACGGGCGACGGGCGACGTCGGTTACCCTCCCCGCCATGTCATCCCGCCGCACCCGCAACCGCAAGGGGATGCCGCCCTGGGTTCCCCGGCTCCTCCTGGAGATCGTCGGGATCGTCGTCGGGCTCTTCGTGGTGTTCCACGTGTTCCGGGCGCTGCGCGGCCTCATCGTGATCGTGCTGATCAGCCTGTTCCTGAGCGTGGCGCTGGAGCCGGGGGTCAACTACCTCTCCAGCAAGGGGTGGCGGCGGGGGATTGCCACCGGAGCGATGTTCCTCGCCCTGGTGCTGTCGGCGGGGACCTTCGTCGGGCTCATGGTCCCGCTGATCGTCGATCAGGTGAAGCTGCTCGTCACGCGCCTGCCCGACTACATCGACCAGATCTCGGAGTTCGCCGCCCGTTTCGGCCTCGACTTCTCCGGGGACCGCATCACCGACGCCACCAGCGAGGTTGGGGGTGACCTGTCCAGCTTCGGCCGCGACATCACCGGAAGCATCTTCGGGGTCGGCCGGGCCTTGCTCAACACGATCTTCCAACTGCTCACCATCGGACTGTTCACCTTCTACATGACGGCGGAAGGCCCGAAGTTCCGTCGCACCGTCTGTTCGCTGCTCCCGCCGGAGCGCCAGCTCGAAGTGCTGCGCATCTGGGACATCGCGATCGACAAGACCGGTGCCTACTTCTATTCACGCACCCTGCTCGCCGGGATCTCCGCAGGGTTGGGATGGGCGGTGTTCACCGTGATCGGTCTGCCCTTCCCCCTGGCCCTGGCATTGTGGATGGCGATCCTGTCGCAGTTCGTCCCGGTGATCGGCACCTACCTCGGCGGTGCCTTGCCGCTGCTGATCGCCCTGCTGGAGAGTCCCAACAAGGCGATCGCAGTGGTCGCCTACGTTGTCGTTTATCAGCAGATCGAGAACTACCTCCTGGCGCCGCGGATCACCGCCCGCACCATGTCGCTGCACCCGGCGGTCTCCTTCGGGTCGGCGATCGCCGGCGGCATCCTGCTCGGGGTGCCCGGAGCCCTCATGGCACTGCCGACGGTGGCGACCATCCAGGCCTTCGTGTCCACCTATATCGACCGCCACAAAGTGGTGGAGTCTCCGCTGACGGCCGAACCCCCGCTCCGGGAAGACGATTAGGCGACGGCGCGTCGTACGGATTCGGGCGGGGTGAGGATGCTCGGAGGTGTCGTCACCCGGTCACTGCGGGTGCCACACGAGGTCGCCAACACCACCAGGGCGAGCAGGATGATCGGGCGACGCATGGCGGGAGACCATCTACGTCCGGGAATCAGGCGGCGACGGGTCGGCACACCTTGCACGGGCGGTACCCGGAAGAGCGGGCCTCCTGTTCCGAGGCGAAGTCGACCCGGTGGGCGGCCCCGGCGCGTCGGGCGTGACGGCAGGTGGGGTGGCAGAAGATCCCCGTCGTGTCGCTCCCGGTGAAGCGGACGCCGCTCGCCGCCAGCGCCTCGAAGGTGCCGGTGTCGAGGCCCTCGAACTCGAGCAGGGTGCGCTTGTTCTCCGGTTCGCCGAGCGAGTAGTCGCCCAGGGTGCCGTCGGAGCGGACCACCCGGTGGCAGGGAATGATCAACGGCACCGGGTTGGAGGCGAGTGCGGTGCCCACCGCCCGCACCGCCCCGGGCTTCCCGATCTCCTTGGCCACCCAGCCGTACGGCCGCACCTCACCCCGGGGGATGGTGGCAGCGGCGCGCAGCACCGCCGCCTGGAAGGCGGTGAGACGGTCGAGGTCGACGGGAAGCCGTCCGGGACGGCCCTCGATGATGGCGGTGTCGAGGTGCCGCGCGATTGTCGGCGGCATCCGGTCGACCGGGATGGCCCGGCGGCCGAAGCGCCGCTCGTACCTGGTGACGAACTCCCCGGGGTCGCCGGCCAACTCCACTGCGGTGACCCCGTTGGCGCCGAACGCCACCAGGAGGTCGCCGAGAACGCTGGTGCGGCGGACGTACCCATCGACGATGCCGGTCCCGACCAGCACCCTCGGCAAGAGCGAGTCCGGTGCGGGGACGGCGAGGTCGCCGAGATCGTCGAGCAACCGGTCGTGCTTCACGGGGTGACCTCCTGGAGACGGGTGCGCAGCCGGGCGAGGCCGCGGTGGACGTCGGCCTTGACGGTGCCGACGGGACGATCGAGGGCGGCGGCGACCTCTTCGTAGGGGAGACCGACCACGTGATGGAGGACGACGGCGGCGCGCATCGGCCAGGTCAGCCGCCGTAACTCAGCGGTGAGACGATCCCCGAGTTCGTGGTCGATCGTTTCCGCCTCCGGTCCCCGCCGCGCCTCCGCCGGGTCCGTCGACAACTCGGCGGTGACCGGGCGGCGGCTCCGGGTGCGGTGGTGGTTGCGGCACAAGTTGGCGGCGATCGTCCACACCCACGCCGCCGGGTTCAGTTCCCGGATCCGCTCGGCGGGGTAGGCCCGTAATGCCCGGTATGCGCGCAAGAAGGCCTCCTGGGCGATCTCCTCGGCATCGTGGCGGTTACCCACCATGCGCAGCGCCCCCGAGTACACGCCGTCCTGGAGTGTGCGGACCAGGTCGGGGAAGGCTCGATCGAGATCGTCGGCCAGTTCGGCGGCGAGACCCTGGGGAGACATCGTCCTCATCTTTCCTCAGAACACCGAAACATGCCGAGTGGTTGCACCGGCGGTATCGTCGCGGTCATGTCGGGATGCTGTGATCCGAGTGGCTATGGCCGGGTGTTCAACGCCGAACAGGCCGCCCGGGCGGTGCGCAACTTCGAACGCAAGGGCCTGGACGGCACCGCCCGGCCGATGGTGGCGGCGCTCCGGTCGCGCGGGTTCACCGGTGCGACGCTGCTCGAGGTGGGGGCGGGGCCGGGAACGGGGCTGGTGACCCTGCTCGAGGCCGGGGCGGCCGGCGCGGTGGCCTACGACATCTCTCCCTCGTACGCAGAGATCGCCGGAGCCCTGCTCGCCGGGCGCGGTCTCTCCGACCGGGTGGAGTGGCATACCGGGGACTACCTCGCCTCCGGCGACACGCGCGATGCCGATGTGGTGTTCCTCAACCGGGTGGTGTGCTGTTACCCCGACATGGCGCCGCTGGTGGATGCGGCAGCGGCCCGCACCCGCCGTCTGCTCGCCCTCGCCTATCCACGGAACCGCTGGTTCGTCCGGGCCGGTGTCAAGGTGATCAACGTGTTCCTCCGGCTGCGCCGGGTGGCGTTCCGGGTGTTCGTGCACGATCCCGGTGCGATCGACCAACGGGTGGCCGCCGCCGGTCTCGAGGAGGTTGCCTCGGGCGCCACGGCGACGTGGCAGTGGAAGGTGTGGAAGCGGGCGGGGTAGCGCCCGCCGTCAGCACCTCACACCCGTCCCCGTGCTCGCAGGTACTTCGCCCAGATCAGGTAGGCGGCGGCGGTGCGTCGCGGCGCCCACCCCTCGGCCGTCGAGCGCAGCTCGGCCTCGGTCGGCGTTTCCTCGAGCCGGGCGATCTCCCGCCATCCGATGCGGAGCGCCAGATCTCCCGCCGGGAACACGTCGCGTCGACCGAGGCAGAAGAGCAAGTAGCACTCGGCGGTCCACCTCCCCACGCCGGGGAGGGTCACGAGGCGATCCACGACCTCCTCGTCGGGGAGCGCGTCGAGCGCGGCGAAGTCGATCCGGGCGTCGCCGATCCGTCGGGCGTGGCCGGCCTTGCGATCGGTGAACCCGCAGCGCCGGAGGGTCGCCGCATCGGCGCCGCGGATCGTGGCCGGGGTCACTCTGCCGAGCGCCTGATTCAGGTTGGCCCACATGGCGTCGGCGGCCTCGATCGACACGAGTTGTCCCAGGATGAGCCGCACCAACCCGCCGTACCCGCCGCCCCACACTTCTATCCCGAGCCGGGCGGAACCGTCGGCGAGACGAGGGTCGCTGTGGGCGACGGCGATTGCGTCGCGGCGAATCCGCTCGGCGGCGGTCACGGACAGCCGGTGCCCTCGCCGTCGAACCACATTGCTCCGAGGGCGGGGATCGTCGAGTCGGGTTCGGCGGCACCGAGCAGGGCGCGCCCCGCCGCGAACGCCTCGGCCCCGTCACATGCTGCGGCCACGAGGTCGGCCTCGAGCGTCGGCCACAAAAGAGAGTCGTCTCCGGAGGCGTCCGCATCGGACCAGATCCCGCGTAGGACCATCAGGTGGGTGACGAAGGCGTCGTGGACGCCGACCTGCGGGTTCGACGGGGTGAGCACGACGAGGTCCTCGAGGGCGGCGTCGATGACGGCGACGACCTCGGGGGCGAGGGTGGCGACGATGTCACTCCTCACCTCGTCGTCGAAGGCCACGGGGAGCCGCATCACCGGCCGGTAGGAGCCGAGGAAGCGGCGCACCGATTCCTCGAGCCCGGCGTCGTACCCGGTGAGACCGGCGGGCACGCACAGGTCGACGGTGATCGCCGGGGCGACGAGCGGGCAGTCCCTGGGGTCGAGACCGACGGCCAACGAGCCGGCGCCGGCTTCGATCCGCAGCCACGCCAGCGCCACCCCGGGCATGTCGGCGACGGCGACGGCGGCGTCGAGGTCCCCGGTGGCGAGCAGCAGATCGCCGACGAATCCGGTGTAGCGCTCGAGGTCCGCGTCCAGACCGGGCGCCTCGATCCTCCCCACCCGGTCGTAGAGCACCGCAGCATCCGAGGCCAGGCGAAGATCCTGGATTCGCCGGTAGAGCACCGGCGGGTTGTCGACCACCTCGGCGAGGACCTGGTGAAGGCTGGAGACGACGATGTCGACCTCACCGGGGATCGTTCCCAGTGTGCCTGCGAGCGACGGCGCTGTGGGATCGCCGCCGCAGGCGGCGGCCACGAACATCAGGGCGGCGACGATTCGGCGCACGGAGGGCAGGGTACCGAGCAGGGAATGCACACCGATATGGGTCGCCGAGATACCCCAGGAAGGCCCCCGTCGGTGTGCGCTACACCGGTTCGGAGGGAACCTGGGCGATCTCCACGATGTTGCCCTCACTGTCCTTGAACCAGGCGGCACGGTATCCGCCGTATTCGAAGAGGCCGTCGACCGTCTTGAACCCGGGGAGGTCGTAGTCCTCGAACCGAACCATCTTGGAGCGAAGGTCCGCCATGGTGGCGGGCACGTCTTCAACTTTGAAAGTGATCGCGGTGTTCCGGGCCGTGCCGGCGAACTGGCTCCGGGTGATCACCACCCAGGTGCCCTCTCCACAGGAGTACCACAGCCCGCCCGGATCCTCCGTGGTCGGAGTCATGCCCGCCTTCTCTTCCCACCAGGTGCGGGCCCGATCGAGATCAGCGGCGGGGAGCACGGCGTACACGGGAAAGCGATCGAGCATGGGTCCCCTCCTGAGTCGCAGCAGTGTCTGATCACCGGTCACGGTAGGACGATGCCGGTTGCCATCGCCGGGTACTCAGCCCAAAACGATCGGGAGCGCACCCGAAGGTGCGCTCCCGATGTTCGACCTGAGTCGCTGGACTAGCGGCCGGTCCTCCGCGCTGCGGGCTTGCGTGCCGTGGTCTTCCTCTTCTTCGCCGCGGGCTTGCGAGCTGCGGGCTTGCGTGCTGTGGTCTTCTTCTTCTTTGCCGCGGGCTTCTTCTTTGCCGCGGTCTTCCGCGTTGCCGTCTTACGAGCAGTCATGTTCCTCCTTTGAGGTGATACGGATTCATGATGGCACGATCATGCGCGGAACTCGCGTCAATTCACGAGCACCCCATCGAGTTGCCGCAGTTGAGGCAGCGGTAGCACGAGCCGTTGCGCACGGTGATGTGTCCACACGTGTCGCACAGTGGAGCGTCCCCCATCATGTCGCTGAGTGCCGCGTTCACCGACGCGGTCTGCGTGGTCGCCACGGTGGAGCGCTCGGCGCTCACGGCGACGGACGCGACCGGAATCGTGGAAGCATGACCGTTGCCGGCGTGATCGCCGTTGTTGCTGTTGACCACCGCATTCGCCACGGCGGGATGACTGATCGGTGCGGTGCGCGCCGCTATCGGAAGGTCGTCGTCGAGGCCGAGCTGCACGCCGGCGTCGACGGCGAGACCGCTCGGC